>NZ_CP023315.3:2400000-2774375 GCF_002310375.3 Caulobacter vibrioides | reverse complement strand
GAACGCACATGGACCTCCGCTACCAAACCGGCTTCGGCTCCTATTTCGAAACCGAGGCGCATCCCGGCGCTCTGCCGATCGGGCGCAACTCGCCGCAGAAGGTTCCGTTCGGCCTCTATGCCGAGCAGCTGTCGGGCTCGGCCTTCACCGCGCCGCGTCATGAGAACCGCCGCACCTGGCTCTATCGCCTGCGGCCCAGCGCCGGGCATGGGGCCTATCAGCCCTATGCGCAGGACAAGCTGGTCTCGGCCTTCCCGGGTCCGGCCACGCCCAACCGCCTGCGCTGGAGCCCGCTGGAGATCCCGGCCGCGCCGACCGACTTCGTCGATGGCCTCGTGAGTCTCGCCGGCAACGCCGACGCCGCGACGCTGGGCGGCATCGCCGCGCACGTCTATCTGGCCAACGCTTCGATGCAGAACCGGGTGTTCTACAACGCCGACGGCGAGATGCTGATCGTGCCGCAGATGGGCGAGTTGACCCTGGTCACCGAGATGGGCGTGCTGAAGGCCGGCCCCGGCCACATCGCGGTGATCCCGCGCGGCGTGCGCTTCCGCGTCGAGGTCGAGGGCCCCGCGCGCGGCTATGTCTGCGAGAACTACGGCGCGGCCTTCCGCCTGCCCGAGCTGGGGCCCATCGGCGCGAACGGCCTGGCCAATCCGCGCGACTTCGAAGCGCCGGTGGCGGCCTTCGAGGACGTGGATGCGCCCACGCAAGTGATCCAGAAGTTCCAGGGCGCGCTGTGGGCCGCGACCTGGGATCACAGCCCGCTGGACGTGGTGGCCTGGCACGGCAATCTGACGCCGTATCGCTATGACCTGTCGCGCTTCAACACGATCAACACGGTCAGCTATGACCACCCCGATCCGTCGATCTTCACGGTCCTGACCTCGCCCAGCGACACGCCGGGGACGGCTAATTGTGACTTCGTGATCTTCCCGCCGCGTTGGATGGTGGCCGAGGACACGTTCCGGCCGCCGTGGTTCCACCGCAACGTGATGAGCGAGTTCATGGGCCTGATCCACGGCGCCTATGACGCCAAGGAGGGCGGCTTCGTCCCTGGCGGCGCGTCTTTGCACAACTGCATGAGCGACCACGGTCCCGACGTCGCCAGCCACAAGAAGGCGACCGAGGCGGTCCTGGCCCCGCACAAGATCGACGGGACCATGGCCTTCATGTTCGAGAGCCGCTGGGTGTTCCGCCCGACGGCCCTGGCCCTGCAGTCCGCGGCGCTGCAGGCCGACTATGACGCTTGCTGGACCGGCTTCCCCAAGGCCCGCCTGTCCTGACCCAAATCCAGTCCGCGATCTCCCGTAAGGACGCGCGCTGGCTTCGATCCGGCTTGCGCGCGGTCCGGCGATGTGGGGGGATGGCTGAAAATCTGACGTCCCGGAGGAAAACCGAATGAAGCTTGCGTCTCTCAAGGGTGGTCGCGACGGCCGCCTCGTGGTGGTCTCCAACGATCTGGCCTGGTTCACCGACGCCGGGACGATCGCGCCGACCCTGCAGGCCGCGCTCGACAACTGGGAGCGCTGCGGGCCCATGCTGGCGGGCCTGGCCGAGAGCCTCGAGCACGGCGCGGTGCCCAAGGAGCGCTTCCACGAGCATGAGGCGCTCAGCCCGCTGCCGCGCGCCTATCAGTGGGTGGACGGCTCGGCCTATGTGAACCACGTGCAGCTGGTGCGCAAAGCGCGCGGCGCCGAGATGCCCGAAAGCTTCTGGACCGATCCCTTGATGTACCAGGGTGCGTCGGACGGCTTCCTGGCCCCGCGCGATCCGATCCCGCTGGCCGACGCCAGCTGGGGCTGCGACCTGGAGGGCGAGGTGGCGGTGATCGTCGACGACGTGCCGCTGGGCGCCAGCCGCGAGGAGGCCCTGGCCGCTATTCGCCTGGTGATGCTCTGCAACGACGTGTCCTTGCGCAACCTGATCCCGGGCGAGCTGGCCAAGGGCTTTGGCTTCCTGCAGTCCAAGCCGGCCAGCGCGTTTTCGCCGGTCGCGGTGTCGCCCGACGCCCTGGGTGACGCCTGGAAGGACGGCAAGCTGCACGGGGCGCTGCTGGTCGAGCTGGACGGCCAGGACTTTGGCCGCGCCGACGCCGGCGTCGACATGACCTTCGACTTCGGCACGCTGGTGGCCCACGCCGCCAAGACTCGGTCCTTGTGCGCCGGCACCATTGTCGGCTCGGGCACGGTCAGCAATCGCGACGCCGACGGTGGCCCCGGCAAGCCGATCAGCGAGGGCGGGCTGGGCTATTCGTGCCTGGCCGAGGTCCGCACCGTCGAGACTATCCTGCACGGCGCGCCCAAGACGCCGTTCCTGCTGGGCGGCGACACCATCCGCATCGAGATGAAGGACGCCAAGGGCCACTCGATCTTCGGCGCCATCGAGCAGACGGTCGAACGGATTTGACGGACGAGACTGCGCCCGCCGCAGTTGGGCGGGTCTGGGAGACGCGGGCCGGGATCAATCTTGGCCCGCTGGACCTGATCGCCGACGGCGGCGCGCGCAACTACGTTCTGCAGATCGGCGAGGCGCGCTTCCACGGCTTCGTGGTGCGCCGGGGCGAGGCGGTGTTCGGCTATGTCGACCGCTGCCCGCACGCCGGCCTGCCGCTGGCCCAGGAACTTGACCGCTACCTGACGCCGGACGGCGGGCTGATCGCCTGCTCTTGGCACGGGGCGGTGTTCACCGTGGAGGAGGGCGCCTGCGTCGGCGGACCCTGTGTCGGCGCGCGGCTTAAGCCCTGGCCGGTGGAGGTGAGGGACGGGCGGGTGGTGACGGGGTAGGGGGCTAGGGTCAGGTGACGACGCTAGTCGGGCGTCAGCGACGAAGACCCAGATCCTCCCCCCAGGGGGGAGGAGGCCGAAGGCCGGAGGGGGAAGACACTCTGAGCGTGCCCAACTTCCCCCTCCGTCGGCTTCGCCGACACCTCCCCAGCTAGGGGGAGGATTAGGCCGCATCCAGCCGAGCCAAACGTTCGTAAAGTCCGCCTCAACGCCATCGCGCCTGAGGCCAACCCCCAGACAAAAGAACGGCCGCCTTCCAGGAGAAGAAGGCGGCCGAGTCATTGGGAGGAAACGCCCGAAAGGGCTGAGTTCCCTATAGCCGTTTGAATTCGCCTTGACAACGTTGTCACGAAAACAATTTCGCGGAACGGTGAAATCTGGGGCGTTGGCGGCGGCCGCTACTTCTTCTTGGCGGCCTGGACTTCGATCTCGACCAGCATGCCGTCGGCGACGAGGCCGGTGATCTGGCTGGTGATGCGGGCCGGCTTGTTGGGCTGGGCGGCGGTGCCGAAATAGGTGCGGTAGCCTTCCATCATGCCCATGAAGTCCATCTTGCCTTCCTTGGCCGGATCGCCGACCAGCAGGACGCGCATCATCACGACGTCGGCCATGGTGGCCCCTTGGCTCTTCAGGGCGGCCTCGATGCGGCCCAGAACGCCCAGGGTCTGGGTCTTGGTGTCACCGAAGCGGGCGACGCCGACGGCCTTGTCGTCGATGACCGGCGGGGTCATGCCGCTGACATAGATCGTGTCATAGCCCGCCGGCACAGTGACGACACTGGCGATGGCCGACTTGGGGTCGCCGCCGCGGACGATGTCCTGGGCGTGCGCGGCGCCGGCGAGGGCGCAGGCGGCGATGGTGAGAGCAATCAGGCGTTTCATGGCGTCTTCCCTTGGTGAGTGGTCTGAATCAGTGGGCTTGCAGGCCGCGCGGCTTGGGGGCGGCCTTGGCGGCGACGCGGGCGGCGGCGACGTCGGCGGGCTTGATCGCCGAGCCCTTGTTGCCCCAGGTCGTGCGAGCGTAGGTCAGGATCGACGCGAGGTCGGCGTCGGTGATGTCGTCCTTGAACGCGGGCATGCCGGCGCGGCCGTTGAGTACCGTAGTGATCAGAACCTTGGGCGGTCCCTGCACCAGGGGCGCGCCGGCCAGGGCCGGGAAGGCGCCCTTCACGCCCTTGCCCGACACCTGATGGCAGGCCGAGCAGTTGTCCATGTACAGGGACTTGCCGTCGGCGGACGCGATGGCCGGAGCGGCGAGGCCCGCGGCGAGCGCCAGGGCGGCGAGGCGATAAGCGAACGTCATGCGTATCCTCGAACGGTGAACTTTAGGCCTGCTGGACGCGGGCGTGGATCTTGGCGATCTGCTGCCAGGCCGACTCGATCGCCCCGGCTTGCCAGCCGCCAAGATAGCTGAGGTGCTCGCCGGCCAGGTAGAGGCGACCATCGGGCTCGCAGAGGATCGGATAGGCCTCCTTGCGGCCGTTCTCGCCCCATTCAGCCCAGCCGCCCAGATTGTGCTCGGCCAGGTGCCAGCTGAACGAGAAGGCGTTCTCGAAGTTCTCGGCGTATTCGGGGAACACCTTCTGACCGCCGGCGACGGCGAAGGCGGCGCGATCGGCCGGGCTCTTGGCGCTGATCCGCGCGGCTTCGCCGCCGAAGGCGTAGTAGCCCAAGAGCACGCCCTTCTGGGCTTGCCAGCCATAGGAGGGCAGGGAGATCGAACCGATGCCGGCCAGGTCGGTGTAGATGTGGCCGCCGTAGATGTGGTGCTTATCCTCCCAGAAGCGGCTCTTCATCTGCAGGCCGATCTTGTTGACCGGCGCGTAGGCCACGCCCTCCATCGCCGCCTTGAACGGCGCCGAAGCGTCCAGATCGATCTGCTTGAGGACGCTGAGCGGGATGGTGCAGACGCAGTAGTCGGCGGTGACCTCGCCCAGCTTGCCGTCCGGCCCCTTGAACGAGACGCTCACGCCGGTCGGCGACTGCTTGATCTTCTGAACGACGGTCGAGTAGCGGATCATCGGTGCGACGCGCTTTTCGAACGCCTTGGCGATCTGGTCCATGCCGCCGATCGGCTGCAGCATGGTGCGCTGCTGCTCATAGCCGGTCACCGAGCTCAGCACTCGCCAGGCGTTGCTGTCGAGCACGTCCTTGAAGGCGAAGGGCTCCAACTCCTTGCCGGGACCAGGATCGACGCCGGCGCCCGGATGCACCGAAAAGCCGCGCCCCTCGGTGCCCTTGTAGGTCAGGTCGCTCTTGGACAGGCGCCCCTCATTGACGAGATAGGCGACGAAGCGCTCGCGATCGACGCCGCTCAAGGGGGCGTCCAGCGCGCCGGCGCTGGCGGCCTTGGCGACCAGCTCGGCGGTGTAGCCGCGCACATCAGCGGCGATCTCGCCCTTGCGGACCGGCTTGCCGTTCAGCGGGCCCTTGCCCTTCTCGAAGTAGACGTAGGAGGCGTCGTTGTCGTTGACGAAGCTCTCCAGCAGCACGCCGAAGCTCTTGGTGTAATGCAGAGTCGAGCGGTGGTGGTACGGGATGCGCCAGGCGCCGTGGTTGATGTAGTGCCCGTCGTCGAACTCGCAGACCTGGGTGTTGCCCAGGAGGTCGGTGTGCTTGAAGCCCTTGCGCGCGGTCTGGCAGCGGCCGCCCGCATAGTCGCGCGCCTCGAGGATCTGGACCTGATAGCCGGCCTTGGACATTTCATAGGCGGCGGTCATGCCCGCCAGACCCGCGCCCAGGATGATGACCTTGGTGTTCTTGGCACCGCCGGTCAGGGTCGGCGGCAGCTCGGTGGCCGAGGCCTGGGAGAAGCCCAGGGCTTCCATGCCCGACAGCACCAGCGACATGCCGCCGACCGCGGCCAGGCTTTCAAAGAACCGCCGGCGCGTGAGTACGCTCGCCGCCGGTGACGCGTCAGATCCGCTCATTCAATACCTGCCCTTGTTTTTGCCGGCCTCGCCAGGACGCCCGCGCGGTCTCGACCATCCCCGGTGTCGAAACCGTCCCCATCTCGAAAGGCCCGTTCCCCGCGCGCAATCCGTTTTCCGCAGTGGTCCAGACTGACATGTCAGACGCCTCGCCATTGGGCGCCTGAGGCGGATATTGTGCGATCACTGAGCGAGGGCGAGGGATCGCGCGGCGCCCGCCGAATCCTTGTTTTTCCCTCGGATCGGCGCGAGGTGATGAAGGGTGATGACCGATGCTCGCTCCCCCCTTCGCCTGCGCCTGGCGCATCCTGACGACATGCCGGTGCTTTCGACCCTGATGGACCGTGCGATCGGCGAGCTTCTGCAGGATTTCCTGCCGCCCGAAGGGGTGAAGGCGTCATACGAGATCATGGGTCTGGACACCCAGTTGATCGCCGACGGCACCTATTTCGTGGTCGAGGACGGCGCAGCGATCGCCGGCTGCGGCGGCTGGAGCCGGCGGGCCACCCTGTTTGGCGGCGACCACTCGGCGGGGCGCGACGCGGCGCTGCTGGATCCAAAGACCGACGCCGCGCGGGTCCGGGCGATGTACACCCACCCCGATCACATCCGCAAAGGCGTGGGCCGGATCATTCTGGATGCGTGCGAAGCCGCCGCTCGCGCCGAGGGCTTTGGTAGCGTCGAGATGGCCGCGACCATGGGCGGCGTGCCGCTTTATCGGGCGTGCGGCTATCACGACATCGAGCCCTTCGAGGCGGTGACCTCGACGGGTTACCGCGTGCCGCTGATCCGGATGGGTAAGGGACTTTAGCCGCCTGCAAAGCCCTTGAAAAAAGCAGAAGGGCCGGGGAGTTCCCCGGCCCTTCGCCTGTCTGGATCCTGGAACGAACCCTAGAAGGTCGCCGAGACCTTGGCGTACCAGAAGCCGCCCTGCCAATCGACGATGGTGTCCGAGCGATAGATGCGGCCGTTGGTGGCCGACTCGCCCGTGAAGTCGGGATCGGGATAGTTGGCGAACAGGTTCCGCGCGCCGATGGCGACCGAGTAGTTGTCGGTGGCCTGGTAGGACAGTTCCATGTCGAAGAACGTCTCCGGATCCCACTTCTGGACGATCGGATTGCCGACGCTGAACATGTTCTTGTACGGGCCCCAGATGTTCAGGCGGCCGGTGGCCTTGAACTTGTCGATCTGGTGCGTCGCCGAGATCACCGATCGCCAGCGCGGCGCGGCGTTCTCGAAGTCATGCACGCCTTCGGCGTCGAAGAAGTTGGCCGAGAAGACCTTGTCGATCTTGAACTTGTTGTAGTTGCCGCTCACCGAGAGGTTGGTGGATTGGCCGTTCTCCCAAGACTTGCGGTAGGTCGCCACGACGTCGATGCCGGTCGTCGTCGAGTCGAAGGCGTTCTGGAAGAACTGCACCTGGCCGATGGTGTCGGCGCCCGGAATGCTGGCCGAGACCAGAGCCGTGCGGATCGCCGGGGTCACGGTGATGGGCGTGGTGGCGTAGAACTGGTCCTTGATCTTGATGCTGTAGGCGTCGACCGTCAGCGACAGGCCCTCGAACGGCGTGGCGGTGAAGCCGAAGGCGAAGTTGGTCGACTTCTCAGGCTTCAGCGCCTTGGCGCCCAGGAACTGGGCCACCGGATTGGTCGCCGGGAAGAGACCCGAGGCGATGATCGCGCCGTTCTCGACCCGGGTCGACACGTTGGTGGTGAAGGCCTGGCCGGGGGTCGGGGCGCGGAAGCCGGTGCCCACCGAACCGCGAAGGCCGAAGTTCGGGGTCACTTGGTACTGGGTGGCGGCCTTGCCGTTCCAGGTGCTGCCGAAATCCGAGAAGTGCTCGCCGCGCACCGCGAAGTCGAGGAACCACTCTTCGGTCACGTTGCCCGAGGTCTCGAGATAGCCGGCGTAGGAGTCGCGGGTCAGCTTGCCCGAATAGAGGGGCGTGTTGCCTGGGAAGCCGTTCGATCCGACCGCCAGGGCGTTATAGACCGGGTCGATGCCGGCGAAGCCGTCGGCGTTGGTCGACAGGTAGTTGGCGCAGTTCAGACCGGCGGTGGCCGGCAGGGCCAGACCAGCCGCCGTCGGCGTGCGGGTCGTGGCGTTACAGAACTTGAAGGGATCGGGCGTCGCCCAGCTTCCGGCGACATAGGACGGGACGTCGCCCGGCTCGATCTCATAGCCTTCCTTGCGATACTCGGCGCCGAAGTTGATGGTCACCGGAGTCTTGAAGCCAAGCCCTTCCCAGTCATAGGCGAAGTCGGCGTTCACGGCGGATTCGCTGGAGATCAGGGCGCCGTCGTAGAACTTCTTGGGCGAGGCCGGGCCCATCGAGGGGTTGACGGTGTCCCACAGCGTGTAGGCGATCTTGTCGTTGCCGTAGCGGGCCGACAGATCATAGCTCAGGCCATAGCCCGTCAGGCCCTTGACCCCGCCGGCCATGCTGTAGTCGGTCACGTCGCCGCCGAACATCGGCGTGAAGCCGGCCGGGAAGATCGAGCTGAACTGGAAGGTCGAGCCGTCCTGCAGGCGGATCGGCGTGGCGTTGACGGCGTTGCTGACCGGCGGACGATAGTTGAAATACTCGACCGCGCTGCTCTTGGAGTAGTTGCCGAAGGCGTAGACCGACAGCGTGTCGCTGAACTCATAGCCGGCGTTCACGACGGCGCGGGTGGCCTCGGCGTCGGGCTGGCCCCACTTCTGAACATAGTCATTGATCAGCGCGCCATAGGCCGGATTGGCCGCCGCGTAGCTGGTGACGCAGAAGCCGGCCGACTGGTTGGGGATGCCGACGTTGCAGTACTGGCGGCCGCGGTTGACCTGGTTCTGGCTGGTGTACTCGACGGTGGTGTTGATGAAGCCGTTCTCACCGATGGGCAGGCCGATGTTGCCGGTGACCAGCACGTCTTCGCCGTCGCCCAGGTAGAACTGGCCGTACTGGGCGGTCAGCGAGCCGCCGCTGGGGCTGTCCTTCAGTTGGAAGTCGATGACGCCGGCGATGGCGTCCGAGCCGTACTGCGCGCCCGCGCCGTCGCGCGTGACAACCACGTTCTTCAGGGCCGAGGCGGGGATCGTGGCCGCGTCGGGCGCCTGGGCGCCGGTGCCGCCGATCGTGACCAGCGCCGAGCGATGGCGGCGCTTGGAGTTGACCATGAACAGGGTCTTGTCGGTCGGGAGGCCGCGCAGGCTGGCGGGGCGAATGAAGGTGGCGCCGTCCGAGATCGGCTCGCGGGCCAGGGTGTAGGACGGGACCAGCGTCTTCAGAATGTCGTTGGTGTCGGTGAAGGTCGACGCCTTGATGTCGGCTTCGCCGAAGGAGTCCACCGGGACGGCGGAGTCGAGAACCGTGCGGGGCTTGCCGCGCGCAGTGACGACGACTGTTTCAAGTTCCGAGGCCTGGCTGGGCGCATCAGCCGCAGGCGTTGAGGTCGACACCGTTTCTGCGCTGAACGCAGATTGGCAGTAACCGAAAGTAATAGATAGCGTGGAAATACCCGCCATTAGGACGGTTTTAAAACGCCGAGTCATAAGTAGCCCCCTCATTCTATTTATTGACGCATGTCGATTCCCTTATCCATGGCGTTTTTCTCCCGACGATTATATTTTTTGACGCGGGTACTAAAAATACATCGACGCACTGTCGATCTATTCATGAGGTTTCAAGCTGTCGCGTTCGGCAATGGGGGCGCGTCACAAAAAAGCCGAAGCCGCGCCAGCGCCCCTTGGGCGCCCCTTTGCGCGGCGTCGGTTCACGGATTTTAGGCAGATCGTCGCCGTGCTCACGGCGCGGAGGTGGCGATCCGGCGCAAATACGACGTCTGGTTCAGGCGCAGAGCCGCAGCGGCTCGGCCATTTCGTCGGTCTCTTCGGTCTCGAACAGCTCGAACGCCTCTTCCCAGAGGGTCAGGCGCGACTCGCGCAGTTCGGCGTCATCGGTGACGCGGACGATCTGGTCCTCGCGATCGTTCCAGACGAGGCCGATGTCGGTGACGCGCTCAACGTCGCGGCCCAGCATCAGGAACATGTCGGCCTTGGCCGCGCGCTCGTGGCTGATGCGCCGCAAGGTGCGACCGCCGCCCAGGTCGCGATGGATGTCGGCGAAGTCCAGCACCGCCGAGATCATGGCGGCGTTGACGGGAGCGACGGTCCAGGTCGGGCAGGCGAAGCGAGTCATCGGATGTCCTTGGGTTCTCCAGGGGCGATGATTGAAGATTGCCCGCGCATTGCGACAGAAACGGTCGTATGACGAGCGCCATGAGACACGAGAAAGCGACTCGCCTCCTGGATCTGGCGCGCATGCTGGCGGGATCCGCCGAAGGGATGACCCTGGACGAGATGGCCTCAGCCCTGGGCGTGGGGCGCCGCACCGCCGAGCGCATGCGCGACGCCGTCTGGGCGGCCTTCCCGCAGATGGAGGCTATGGACGATCCGCCGACCAAGCGCTTCCGCATCCCGTCGGGCTTGGACGGCGTCTTTCAGACTCCGACCGCCGAGGAGCTGGCGGCGCTGCGCGTGGCCGCCGACTCGCTGCGCGCCGCCGGGGCCGATACGCGCGCCGCATCGCTCTACGCCTTGGAGGCCAAGCTTCTGTCGGCGCTGCGCGGCTCGGCCCGCCGCCGGGTGGCGCCGGACGTCGAGGCCCTGGTGCAGGCCGAGACCATCGCCGTCCACGCCGGTCCGCGCCCGTTCGAGGACCAGGCCGTGCTGACGGCGATCCGCACGGCGATCAAAGGACTGCAGGCTCTGTCGTTCCGCTACGAAGGCGGCTCCACGCCCGGCCGGACGCGTGAGGTGACGCCGCTGGGCGTGCTGTTCGGCCGCTCCAACTATCTGGTGGCGCTGGAAGGCAAGGGCGGCAAGCCGCGCTCCTGGCGGCTGGACCGCATGAGCGACCTGAAGGTGCTCGACAAGCCCGCCCCGCCGCCGGAGGACTTCTCGCTACAGGCCTTCGCCGACGAGAGCTTCGGCATCTACCACGACGAGATCCAGGACGTGGTGCTGCGCATCCGCAAGAGCCGGGCCGAGGACGCGATGCGCTGGCGCTTTCATGCGACCCAGCAAGTCACGCCAGAGGCGGACGGCTCGGTGCTGGTCACGTTCCGGGCCGGCGGCATGCGCGAGTTGTCGTGGCACCTCTTCACCTGGGGCGGCGACATCGAGATCGTTGCGCCCCAGGCGCTGAAGGACATGATGGTCCAGGAACTGCGCGAGGCTGGTCGCGCGCACGGGGCGTGGTAGGAGCCAGCGCATGAACTACCGCCACGCCTTCCACGCCGGCAACTTCGCCGACCTGCACAAGCACTCGATCCTGCTGGCCATGCTGTCGGCGCTTCAGGGTGAAAGTCCGGCGCTGGCGGTGATCGACACCCATGCGGGCGCGGGCGGCTATGACCTCGCCGGTGAAATGGCGCGACGCTCGGGCGAGGCCCAGGCGGGAATCTTCCGGTTAAAGGCGGCGGCGGACGCACCGGCGGTGTTCCAGCCGCTTCTGGACGCCGTTCAGCAGATGAACGGCGGCAAGCCCGGCGACCTCTATCCTGGCTCGCCGCGACTACTCGCGCGGGCCCTGCGCAGCGCCGATCGCTATGCCGGCTGCGAACTGCGCGACGATGACGCCGATCTCCTTCGCAAGACCTTGGCGCCCTTCGCCAACGCCCGCGCGCTGCAGGCCGACGGCTTCGACACCGCCGTCAAGGACGCCGGCAAGGGCGGCCGGGCCTTTATCGTCATCGACCCGCCGTTCGAGCGGCCCGACGACTACGATCGGATCGCGGCGACGACCCGCGCGGTGCTGTCGCGCGCGCCGGGCGCGGCCCTGGCGATCTGGCTGCCGATCAAGGATCTGGAGACCTTCGACGCCTTCCTGCGGGCGATGGAAACCGTCACGAGGGACCTGTTAGTGGCTGAGCTTCGCCTCCGCCCCCTGACGGACCCCATGAAGATGAACGGCTGCGCGATGGTGATGATCGGCGCGCCGCCCTCGGTCGACCCCGCGGCTGCGGCGGCCGGCGACTGGCTCGCCGCGCGCCTGGGCGAGCCCGGCGGGCGTTCGCGCGTCTGGCGGACCTGAGGTGACCCGGACGTCGCCGACCCTGGCCGAGGCGCTGCCGGTCTGGCTGAAGGTCGGCGTGCTGGGCTTTGGCGGTCCGGCGGGCCAGATTGCGCTGCTGCATCGCGAGGTGGTCGAGACGCGCGGCTGGGTCGATGACGATGCGTTCGCCCGGGCGCTAAGCTTTTGCATGCTTCTGCCGGGACCCGAGGCGCAACAGCTGGCCACCTGGCTGGGCTGGCGCCTCCACGGAATCCGGGGCGGGCTGGCGGCGGGTCTGCTGTTCGTCCTGCCGGGCCTTTTGGTGATCCTGGGATTGTCGGCGCTCTATGTCGTCTATGGCCGCTCGGCCTGGGCCGGACCGGTGCTGTTGGGCCTGAAGGCGGCGGTTGTGGCTCTGGTCGTCCAGGCCTTGGCGCGGATCGGCCAGAAGACGCTCAAGGATCGGGCGGGGGTGGGCGTGGCGATCGGGGCCTTCGGCTTGATGGCGTTCACGATCCTGCCGTTCCCTCTGGTGGTCCTGGCGGCCGGCGTCTTGGGATGGATACTGGGCGGGAAGGGGGAGGCGGCGGCGACGGCTCCCGTCGCGCCCGTCAGGGCCGGCGGCGCGCGCGTGGCCATGGTGTGCCTGGCGGCCTGGCTCGCGCCGATCGCCCTGGCCTGGGCCATCGCGCCGGGCTCGACCCTGGCCTGGATGGGCCTGACCTTCGGCGGGCTGGCGGCGATCAGCTTTGGCGGCGCCTATGCGGCCCTGGCCTATCTGGGACAGGCGGCGGCGGTCTTCGGCTGGCTGTCGCCCACCCAGATGCTGGACGGCCTGGGACTAGCGGAGACGACGCCAGGACCGCTGGTGCTCGTGTTCGTGTTCGTCGGCTTCGTCGGCGCCTTCCAGGCCGCGCCGCTCGACAGCGCCTGGGTCATGGGTCTGCTGGGCGGACTGATGGCGGCCTGGGCCACCTTCGCGCCCTCGTTCCTCTGGATCTTCGCCGGCGGCCCCCTGTTCGAGCGGTGGGGGCGGCGGCCCAGGCCCGCACGGGCGCTCGCCATGGTGTCGGCGGCGGCGGTGGGCGTCATCGGCCAGTTGGCGCTGTGGTTCGCGATCCACCTGCTGTTCCGCAGCGGCCAGACGCTCGAGGCCGGGGTCCTGCGGGTCGTGATCCCCGATGTCGACGCGGTGAACCCGGGCGCTCTGGGCGTTGTGGTTCTGGCGCTCGGCCTGACCTTCGCGCTGCGGCTGCCCATGCTGGCGATGATCGCGGTGACGGTGGGGGCGGCGGTGCTCTTGCGGGCGATCGGATTCAATTGACGCTAGGTTAGCTTTTTTGCGCTTGCGAACGTAATTTCCGTGTTATGTTGCGTTGCAACAAATCGCGGTTGCCAGGAGCGCGCCATGGTTTCGCTTTTCACCTTCCTTCCCGAATACCCGACCGACAAGGTCGAGCCGCAGACCGCGCCGCACGTGGCGGTGGGGGCGGCCTCGCCGCTGTGGCTGATGTTCGGCGGCGCTGCGGCCGCCGGCGCCGCCTACTGGTGGTGGGCGTCGCGCTGGCGTGAGGCCGTCAATCTCGAAGCGCTGATGGCCTTCGCGCCTGAGCCCGTGGCGCCGGCCCTGGAGGCCGAGGCCGTGCTCGAGGCTGCGCCCGAACCGATCGTCGAGGCGGTGCTGGAGCCCGTCGCCGAGGCGGTGGTCGAAACGGTTGAGACCACCCTGGACGCCGCGGAGACCACCGTGGCGCTCAGCGCCGAGACGGTCGTCGAAGTCGTCGCCGAGACCAGCGAGGCGGCGGTGGCGGTGATCCCCGAGCCCGAGCCTGAGCTTGAAGCGGTTGCGGCCCTGGACGTCGCCCCAGAACCGGTGGAAGCCGGCATCGACGACCTCACCCGGCTGGTCGGCATCGGCCCCAAGCTTGCGACCTCGCTGGCTGAGCTGGGGGTCACGCGCTTCAGCCAGATCGCGGCCTGGTCGCCTGACGAATTGTCGTCGATCGATCAGTTGCTGAACCTCAAGGGCCGCGCCGAGCGCGACGCCTGGATCGCCCAGGCCAAACGCTTCGCCGCGACCGCCGAAGGCTAGCGTCGGGTCCCGTCCGGTCGGGCCCATCGAACCCGATGGCGCTCACAAGGTCGCTTGCCTGCCGCGCGTCGGACCCTGCGCCGCGGCGACGCCGCCGCATGGGCGCGTGTCTGCATAACGCGGGTTGTGGCGACGCATTTTCGCGCGAAAAATGAGTGGCGAAAGTCACAGTTGGCGAGAAATACGACGAAACTGCGACGATGAGATTGCGCAGACCGGGCGAAGTCGCTTCGGTGCTGGCAAGCGGTGGGTCGCCGCGCCAAGGGGGCTTGGTGGGAAGGCGTGACCGCATATTCGCAATCTAAGGCAGTTATTCCATGTTCACCCAACGCAGACACCTTCTGGCGTCGACGATTATCGCTGGCCTTGCGGTCGGCGCGGCTCTTCCGGCCGCAGCCCAGACCACCGAGCCCGCCCAAGCGCCCGCGACCGAAGTCGAGGCCGTCGTCGTTACCGGCTCGCGCATCAAGCGCAACGAGTTCAACAGCCCCGATCCCGTCCAGGTGATCACGGCTGAACAGGGCCGTCTGCAGGGTATCGGCTCGACCGGCGCGCTGCTGCAGTCGGCGACGATCGCGTCGGGTTCGCCGCAGGTCAACGCCGCCATCTCCAGCGCCTTCATCACCGACGGCGGTCCCGGCGCAGAGACGATCTCGCTGCGCGGCCTGGGCGCCAACCGCACCCTGGTGCTGCTGAACGGCCGCCGCGCCGGTCCGGCCGGCGTGCGGGGCGGGGTCTCGGCCTTCGACCTGAACGTGCTGCCGATGGCGATCACCGATCGCATCGACATCCTGAAGGACGGCGCCTCGTCGATCTATGGTTCGGACGCGGTCGCCGGCGTGGTGAACATCATCACCAAGCGCAACACCGACGGCGTCGACCTCGACATGTTCTACAGCCAGCCGCAGAAGCATGGCGGCGAGGAATTCCGCGCCAGCGCCGCCTGGGCCAAGAGCTTTGATCGCGGCTTCTTCAGCATGGCGTACGAGTACAACAAGCGCGCCGAGCAAACCCGGGGCCAGCGCCCGTTCACCTCTTGCGGCCGTCAGTACATCTTCGACGCCCAAGGCAAGCGCAAGGACACCATCGATCCGCGCACCGGCGATATCCAATGCCGCGACCTGCTGTACGATCAAATCTGGCTCTATGACTTCAACTTCGCCGGCCTCGACGGCAAGCTGCAGTACGACTACACCGGCAAGATCGCGGGCCTCATCCCGCGCTATCCGGCCGGTGAGCAAGCCAACTATCCGGGCATGCCGGCGGGCTTCTTCGTGGTCGGCCACAGCGGCGATCCGGCCAATCCGGACATGGGCGTGCTGGACTACAACAGCCCGTTCAACCTGGCGACCTCGCTGACCCCGCGCACCGAGCGCTCGACAGTCTTCGCCCAAGGCGCCTACGAGATCACCGACAGCGTCGAAGCCTATGGCGAGATCCTGCTGAACCGCCGCGCGACCAAGAGCAACGGCTATCGTCAGTTCTGGTCGTACTTCTACACCGGCGACTACGATCCCTTCTCGGCCGGATTCACCGGTGACTACATCCTGTCGCCGACCCCGGTGACCAACTTCAACAAGGATGGCCAGAAGGTCGACTACCAGCGCTATGTCGGTGGCCTGCGCGGCGACTTTGGCGACGTCGCGTTCCTGAAGGGTTGGGACTGGGACGTCTTCGCCCAGTACAGCCACAACAAGGGCGTCTACACCCAGGATGTCATCCTGAAGGACGCCGTCGACATCGGCGCGTTCCGAACCGGCTCGTGCGTTGGCCAGACCACGCCGATCAGCAAGAAGCCTTGCGTCGACGTCAGCTGGGTCACGCCGGACTTCCTGGCCGGCAAGTACACCGCCGCCGAACAAGCCTTCCTGTTCGACACCGAGGCCGGCCAGACCACCTACAAGCAGCTGGTCATCGAAGGCTCGATGTCGGGCGATCTGTTCCGTCTGCCGGCCGGTCCGGTCGGCGCGGCGGTCGGCTTCCACTATCGCAAGGACTCGATCAACGACGTTCCGGGTCCGATCACTCTGGCCGGCAACGTCTGGGGCCTGTCGGGCGCCGGCATCACCAAGGGCGACGACCTTGCGCGCGAAGTCTATGGCGAGCTGAGCATTCCGGTGCTGCGCGACGTGTTCCTGGCCGAGCGCGTCGATCTGTCGGTCTCGGGCCGTCACACCAAGATCAACTCGTATGGCGAACAGGACACCTACAAGATCGGCCTGAACTGGCAGATCACCCCATCGGTGCGCCTGCGCGCCACCCAGGGCACCTCGTTCCGCGCCCCGGCGCTGTTCGAGCTGTACAAGAACGCCGAAACCAGCTTCGCAGGCCAGCGTACGATCGACCCCTGCATCCGCTGGGCGGCGAACCTGGCGCAGGGGCTGATCACCCAGAAGGTCGCCGACAACTGCCGCGCCGCCGGCGTGCCGGGAACCCATACGGGCGCCGGCTCGACGGCGACGATCACCTCGTCGGGCGGCAAGGGCAATCTTGAGGCCGAAACCTCCAAGGCCGTCACCTATGGCGTGATCTGGTCGCCGAAGTTCGCCGACCTGCAGGTCGCGGTGGACTATTTCGACATCAAGATCGATGGCGAGATCCGTCGTCTTGGCGCGGCGAACATCGTCAACGGCTGCTACACCTCGGACAACTTTCCGAATGACTCGCTGTGCAAGCTGTTCACCCGTAACGCATCGAACCTGATCAACACGGTCACCAACAACTACATCAACATCGCCGAGCAGACGAACCGCGGCATCGACCTGACGGTTAGCTACGGCCAGCAACTGCCCTGGGATGTGAAGATGAACGTCGACCTGCAGTCGACGTGGCAGCTGAAGGACACGATCGCGCTGTTCGCCGACACGGTCGAAGACAACAACGGCTTCGTCGGTGACCCCGACTGGACCGGTCGTCTGAACTTCCGCTTCACCAAGAATGACTGGACGGCGTTCTGGGGCATCAACATGATCGGCAAGGCGTCCGACGCCGAAACCGAGGACACCCAGAACGTGGCCGGCACGACCTTCTACAAGGTCCATACCGAGTTCACGGCCTATCACAACCTGTCGCTGCAGAAGAAGTTCGACGGATTCACCATCCTGGGTGGCGTCTCGAACGTCTTCAATGAAACCCCGCCGGCGGTCACGCTGGGCCAGGGCGAGTACGACACGGTGGGCGGTTCGGTGTTCGCCTCGCAGTACGACTATCTGGGGCGTCGGGTGTTCCTGAACATCTCGACCCACTTCTAGTCTTAGCCCAACGGGCTAACATGGCGGCGGCGACCTTCTGGTCGCCGCCGTGTTTGTTTCAAGGAAGCTGTTCGCGTGAACGCCATCATCCGGGGCAAGCCCGACAATCTCGACGAGATCGGCCAGCGTTTCGAACGCGCGCAGCTGACCCGGTCGGTGTTCCTCAACAGCGTCCCCAAGGCGGGCACCCATCTGATCCGCAACATCCTGCGGATGTTCGTCGATCCCGATCAGCACTGGCGGCGCGAGTATATCCAGCACGCCCTGCTGTCGCGCAGCCGCGACGCCTTCGTGGCCGACAAGCCGATGATCAGCTGGGGGCACATGCTGTTCTCGGACGAGGCGGCGGTGGCCTTGCGCGACACCCGTCACATCGTCCTGGTGCGCGATCCCTATGACTGGGTTCTGGCGCGGGCGCGCTTCTATCTGTCCGACGAGTTCCAGGGGAACCTCGAGCACATCAAGAACGGCGGTGCGGCGGTCGAGGACGTCATCATGATGATGATCCTGGGCGCCCACGGCCGCGTACCGGACCTGAAGGACGTCTTCAGCATGAACGCCGTGGCCTGGATGGGCTCAAGCGCCGTGGTCGTGCGTTACGAGGACATCGTCGAGAACCTAAAGGATCTCGGTTCCAAGCGCGCCGAGGCCTTTTTCCGCCAGCTGCTGGCCGACTGCGGCCTGGACCTGCCCGCCGATTGGCGCGAGCGGGTCGAGGTCGGCGCCGACCCTAAGGAAAGCCGCACCGCCCGCGAGAACCTCAAGGTCACGGTCGAGGTGCCCAAGGTGTTGTCAGACACCCACAAGCGGGTGGTGGACTTCCATGCTCCGGGCCTGCGGGCGCTACTGGGCTATCGGTAGGCCATAATCCTCCCCCCAGCGGGGGAGGTGGCGCGAAGCGCCGGCGGGGGAAGAGGCGAGGCGCAGGACTTCCCCCTCCGTCGGCTACGCCGACACCTCCCCCGCTGGGGGAGGATTGGAGCTCCGCGGCCCGCGACCAATCGTCTCGCTGCGGCGATTAACCGAGATTCACCACGCGTGAGTACATCGCCTTAACCATCCCGGGCCATCCTGTACTGGAATGGGATTGGAGGGGGCCGCATGGGCCAGCACGTGGAAACCCTGGTGATCGGGGCCGGTCCGGCCGGCCTGACCACCGCCTATACCCTGGCCAAGGCCGGGCGCGGCGTGACCGTGCTGGAGATGGACGCGACCTATGTCGGCGGCATCAGTCGGACCGTCGACTACAAGGGCTTCAAGTTCGACATCGGCGGTCACCGGTTCTTCTCGAAGAGCAAGGAAATCGTCGACCTCTGGAACGAGATTCTGCCCGACGATTTCATCGACCGGCCGCGCCTGTCGCGCATCTATTACCGCGAGAAGTTCTACGCCTATCCGCTGAAGGCCTTCGAGGCCCTGGCCAACCTGGGCGTATGGACGGCCGCCAAGTGCATGGCCTCGTTCGGCTGGGCCAAGCTGAACCCGATCGCGGCCCCGACCACCTTCCACCAGTGGGTGCGCAACCAGTTCGGCGAGAAGCTGTTCTCGATCTTCTTCAAGACCTACACCGAGAAGGTGTGGGGCATGAGCTGCGATGAGATCTCGGCCGACTGGGCCAGCCAGCGGATCAAGGGCCTGGACCTGGGCGCGGCGATCATCGACGGCGTCAAGCGCTCGCTCGGCCTGCGCGGCAAGGCGGCCGAGGGCGGACCCAAGACCCTGATCGAGAGCTTCCGCTATCCCCGCAAGGGCCCCGGCATGATGTGGGAGGCCTGCGCCGACAAGATCATGGCCCTGGGCGGCGACGTCCGCATGGGCCGCAAGGTCGACGGCCTGCACTACGACAAGATGGCCAAGATCTGGACCGTCGCGGTCACCTGCGCCGACGGCAAGACCGAGATCTACACCGCCGATCAGGTCGTCTCGTCCGCGCCGATCCGCGAGCTGATGCAGTCGATCAGCCCGACCCCGATCAGCGTCTTCCACGCCGGCGAGCTGATGTACCGCGACTTCATCACCGTGGTGCTGATCGGCAAGCCGCAAAAGGAGCTGCCGGACAACTGGATCTACATCCACGACCCGTCGGTGAAGGTCGGCCGCGTGCAGAACTTCCGCTCGTGGTCGCCGGAGATGATCCCGGACGGCGTCTCGACGTGCCTGGGGCTGGAATATTTCTGCTTCGAGGGCGACGGCCTCTGGACGACCTCGGACGAGGACCTGATCACCCAGGCCAAGCGCGAGATCGGCAAGATCGGCTTGATGGAGCCGGCGGACGTCTACGACGCCTGCGTGGTGCGCCAGCACAAGGCCTATCCCGTCTATGACGACGCCTACGCCGAGCACGTGAAGATGGTCCGGCTGGACCTGAAGATGCACTTCCCGGGCCTGCACCTGGTGGGGCGCAACGGCATGCACAAGTACAACAACCAGGACCACGCCATGATGACCGGCCTGCTGACGGCCGAGAACATCATCGCCGGCGAAATCATCCACGACGTATGGGAGGTCAACGAGGACGCCGAATACGGCGAGGCCGGCGTCTCCGGCGCCCGTGAGGCCTTGCGCAGCGAGCGCGCCGTGCCGACCAAGGTGGCCGCATGATCTTCACCCTGGCCGGACCGATCTGGCGCCTCCTGCCGGAGGGCTTTCGGGAGCTGATCCTCTATGGGCTGGTCAGCGCTGCGGCGCTGGCGGTCGACTGGGGGCTTCTGGTTCTGCTGACCTGGATGGGCGTCGACTATCTGGTGGCGTCGGGCGTTGGTTTCTCCTTCGGCATCGGCGTGGCCTACGTCCTGTCGATCCGCGTCGTCTTCGCGCACCGTCCGATCGCCGATCGCTGGCGTGAGTTCACCGGCTTCCTGGGCGTGGGCCTGGCGGGTCTGCTGCTGACGCAAGGGCTGATGATCGTCTGCGTCGAGGCCTTCGGGATGGCGCCGGCGTCGGCCAAGGGCCCCACGGCTTGCCTGGTCTTCCTGTTCAACTTCACCGTCCGCCGGGCGCTGCTGTTCCGAGCGCCGCGCGCCGACATCGCCGGGTCGTGAACGGACTAGGACGTTTCGCTGACAGCCGCTGGCTTGGCTGGCTGGCGGCGTTCGGCCTGTTCCTGCTCAGCCGTCCGTTTCCGGGCGTCCACCACGACGGTCGCCTCTATGTCGGCGACGCCATGGCCAAGCTGGACCCCGGTGGGGTCGGGCGCGACCTGATCTTCGTTCACGACGGCCAGTTCGGCTTCAGTCTCTACACGCCTCTGTTGGCGCGGCTGATCGCGGTGCTGGGCGTCTCCGGGGCGACCCTGGCGATCGTCGTCGTCACGCTCCTGCTGTGGTTCGCGGCCCTGGCGCTGTTGATCGAGCGGCTGCTCGCCGATCGTCCCCCAGGCGAACGCTGGGCCGCCCTGGTCTTCGCCGCGATCCTGCCGCCGCTCTATGGCGCAATGAACGTCATCGGCTTTGGCGAGCCCTACGCCACCCCGCGCGGACTGGCCGAGGCGGCGGGCCTCTTGGGCATGGCCAGCTATCTGTCGGGGCGGCGTATCCTGGCCTTGAGCGCTTGCGCCCTGGGCATGCTGTTTCATCCGATCATGGGCCTGTGCGCGGCCGCCGCCATAGGGCTGGCGATCGGTCTGGAAGATCGTCGCTGGCTCTGGGCGGGCCTTGTGGCGCTGGGCGTCGCGGTGATCGCGGGCGTTCTGCGTCTGCCCCTGGCTGACCGTATCGTCACGGTCATGGACCCCGCCTGGCGAGCGATCGTCGAGACCCGCAGTCCGATCCTGTTTCCATCGCTTTGGTCGGCCGAGACCTGGGGGCGCCTGACCGTACAGGCCTGTACGCTCGCCGCGGCCGCGTCCCTGCTGACGGGCGCGCCCCGCCGGCTGGCGCTGGGCGCGCTGGCGGCCGGACTGGCGGGGGTGGCGGCGAGCGCATTGCTGGCCGACCACCTGTCGCTGCTGCTCTTCCTACAGGCCCAGACCTGGCGCACGCTGCAGCCGTTGGCGGTGCTGGCCACGATCGGTCTGGCTCTGGTCTGCGTCGAGGCCCCCAAGAAGGGCGCGATGGGCCTGATCGGCCTGGCGTTTCTGGGCATGGCCTGGATGGTTCGGGGCATCGGCGATCTTGGGCTGCTGGCCGCGCCGGTCGGCCTGGCGTTCCTGCTGCTGGGCGATCGGGCCCGACTGTCGCGGCCCAGACTTTATGGCGCGGTCGCGGTCGGTGTTCTCGCTGCGGCGCTGGTGGGCTACGGGGCGCTGCGAAGCTACGCTTTGCGCGAAACCCTGGCCCGTCTGCCGGAAGTCTGGCCCTTCAGTCAGGGCCTGGTCTGGGCCAGCGACCTGCCGGCCCTGCTGATCGCAGGCGCAGTTGGTCTCTGGATGGCGAGGTCATGGCCAGCGCCCAGCCGGTCCTTGCGGCTTGGCGGTCTGCTGCTGGTCGGGCTGTTGGCGGCCCTGCTCTGGGACGACCGATCGGCCTATATCCGCCAGCGTGACATCGGCCGTGATCCCGCCTTGGTCTCGCTGATCTCCGCCAGACCGGGCGAGGTTCTCTGGCTGGCGGGCGATGTCGAGCCGTGGATTGTCGCCGGCCGGCCCAGCTGGATCAGCAAGGTTCAGAGCGCGGGGGTGGTGTTTTCGCGTCCGCTGGCGATGGCGCTGCATGATCGGGTGGCGCGGGTCGAGGCCGCCGGCCTTGCGGGACGCGACTGGATCCGCCCGCTGATGATGGACGCGCTCAAGCCGCCGACGCCCAGGCTGGAAAAGGTCCTAGCCTTCTGCGCGGCCTCCGACGCGCCGGCGTGGATCGTGTCGCCGCTCTGGGACGGGGAGGGGGCTCTGGACCCTCGTCTTGGGGCGCGGACGTGGTCCCCCAAGGCGGCCTATGCCGAGGATCTGACGGACGCGGCGGGCCGTCGCTGGATGACCGCGCGTCGCTACGCGGTGATTCCGTGTCGGGGCGCCTGAGCCGGCTCGACGGTTGCGCGGGGAGCCTCCAGGAGGCTTGCGCCCCAGCAGACGAAATGCACGAAGGCGTCGGCCAGCACGACAATCGCCGCCAGACCAAAAAGGCTCGAAATCGTTAGGATCGCCAGGACCGACATGGTGATTTCCCGTTCGCTTGAACAAGCCAAACGGGCCGCGGAAGTTCCGTAGGCGGCGCTCGAAAACATCGAAAAATCACACATATGGTTGACAACGTTGTCACGTTTCCGGTGAATGCGGCATCCGCGCGAAGACGGATTTGACACATCGTCACTAGGGAGTGGTGCAGTGATTGCGTTCCTGACGTTCGACCTCGGAGGTGTCGGCCAATGACCGACTCCGCGATCGCGAAATCCACGACCAAGGGCGGGGGCGTCAAACTCGCCGTCGTCTACGTGACCTGCCTGTTCTTCATCTGGGCGCTGGTCACCAACCTGCTCGACCCGCTGCTGAAGACTATGAAGACGGTCTTCACCCTGACGCCGGTCGAGGCCAGCCTGACGGGCTTCGCCTTCTTCATCGCCTACGGGATCATGTCGCTGCCGTCGGCGGCGTTCCTGTCCAAGCTGGGCTACGCCCGCTCGGTGATGGTGGGCCTGGGCGGCATCGTCGCCGGCTGCTTCATCGCCATCGCCGCGGCCAAGCTGCACACTTTCGGCGTCTTCCTGGTGGGCCTGTTCGTGATGGCTTCGGGCGTCACGCTGCTGCAGGTCGCGGCCAACCCGCTGATCGCCTCGATGGGCAAGCCCGAGGAATCCTCGTTCCGCCTGAACCTGTCGCAGGCCTTCAACTCGCTGGGCGCGGCCTGCGGCCTGTGGTTCGGCGCGAACTTCCTGCTCAAGGGCGAGATCTTCGAGAAGGACGTCGTGATCACCGACGCCATGCGCGAGCAGGCGCTGGGCTTTGTCAGCAACGTCTATCTGGCCATCGGCCTGGGTCTGGCGCTGTTCATACTGCTGATCTTCATGGTCCGCCAGAAGATCACCGACGCCGCCCCCAAGACCGGCCAACTGGTCAATCCGTTCACCGCCCTGACGTCCAAGTGGGCGAACCTCGGCGCGATCGGCATCTTCCTCTATGTCGGCGCCGAGGTGGCGATCTCGCTGCACCTGCTGCTGTTCCTTGAGCAGTCGCACATCCTCGACATCTCTGCGGAGCAAGCGGGCAAGCTCACGACCTTCTACATGGTCTTCGCCATGATCGGCCGCTTCGCCGGCTCGGCCCTGCTGAAGACCATCAAGGACTACGTCATGCTGGCCATCGTGGCCGTGGGCGCGATCGGCCTGTGCCTGGTCGTGATCCTGACCAAGGACATGACGCCTTCGGCCCACGCCGGCACGGTGAACCTGCTGCTGGCCTCGGCCCCGGTGACCTCGGGCCTGATCCCGGCCTTTGCGGCGCTGCTGATCGGCCTGTTCAACTCGATCATGTTCCCGACGATCTTCACCCTGACCCTGCAGCGCTCGTCGGCGCCGACCTCGGCGACCTCTGGCCTGCTTTGCATGGCCATCGTCGGCGGCGCCTTCCTGCCGTTGGCCTTCGCCAAGATCGAAGAGATGACCGGTTCGATGGCCATGGGCTTTGCGGCCCCGCTGGTCTGCTACGTCTACGTCCTGTGGTTCGCCCTGGTCGCCAAGAAGGCCCCGACCCACGAGATCCAGGAGGGCGTGGCCAGCGGCCACTAGCCCTTCGCCTGAGACTGCCCTGCAAGCGCCCCCGGGAGGTTCGTCCTCCCGGGGTTCTTTTTTGAGGCGATGTGCGGGGCGCCAACGTCGAGAGCGCCACGCTTTCAGGCGCTTCAGATTTCCTGGGGGCGCCCTGGGAAAAACCTCGCTCGTAATTCCCATCACGCGGCACGACATTGCACGGCGATACGATTGTCGAGGAATGTCATGGCCGCCACGCAGACCAAGAGCAGCCGCTTCATCAGCGGGTTCGGGGCCCAGGTCCTGATCGCCATGGTCGCGGGCTTGGGCCTGGGGCTGCTGGCTCGCTACTGGGGGCCGGCCGAAGGGCAGGGCGGCTACGCCTTGGCGGAGACCCTGCGTCAGGTGGGGCAGATCTTCATCCAGCTGTTGCGGGTCCTGGTCCCGCCGCTGGTGTTCACCGCGATCGTCGCCAGCATCGCCAACATCGCCCAGATGCAGAACGCCGCGCGCCTGGTGTGGCGGACGCTGTTCTGGTTCGCGGTCACGGCCCTGATCTCGGTGCTGATCGGGATCGCCTTGGGCCTCGTCCTCCAGCCTGGTCTGCACGCCAGCCTCGACGCCGCCGCCGCCAAGGCGCCCAAGACGCATGGCTCGTGGCTAGATTTCCTGACGGGTCTCGTGCCCGTGAACATCCTGGGCATCGCCGCCTCGACGAAGATCTCCGACGCGGGGGCGGCCAGTACGTCGCTGTCGTTCAACGTCCTGCAGATCGTGGTCATCTCGCTGGTCACCGGCGTCGCAGCCCTCAAGGTCGGCGAGGCGGGCGAAGCGTTCCTGAAGTTCAACGCCTCGGCCCTGGCCATTGTGCGCAAGGTGCTGTGGTGGGTGATCCGCCTGACGCCGATCGGTACGGTGGGTCTGTTTGGCAACGCCGTCGCCCAGTACGGCTGGACGACCCTGGGGCAGTTGGGCGCGTTCACCGTGGCCATCTATGCGGGGCTAGGCCTCGTGTTGCTGGTCGTCTATCCGGCCTTGCTGGCGCTGAACGGCCTGAACCCGATCCGCTTCTTCCAGGGCGCCTGGCCGGCGATCCAACTGGCCTTTGTGTCGCGCTCGTCCATCGGCACACTGCCGGTGACTGAAACCATCACCGAGACGCGTCTGGGCGTACCGCGCGCCTACGCCGCCTTCGCCGTGCCGCTGGGCGCGACCACCAAGATGGACGGCTGCGCGGCCATCTATCCGGCCATCGCCGCGATCTTTGTCGCCCAGTTCTTTGGGGTGCATCTGGTCTGGTCAGACTATCTGCTGATCGTCTTCGTGTCGGTGATCGGCTCGGCGGCGACAGCGGGGCTGACCGGCGCGATGGTGATGCTGACCCTGACCCTGTCCACCCTGGGCCTGCCGCTGGAAGGGGCGGGGCTTTTGCTGGCCATCGACCCGATCCTGGACATGGGCCGCACGGCGGTGAACGTCGCGGGGCAGGCGCTGGTCCCGACCCTGGTGGCCAAGCGCGAGGGCATCCTCGACCTTGAGGCCTACAACGCTCCAGGCGCGTCGCCCGCCGCCGTGCTCCACGCGGCCGAATAGGCGAGCGCGGTTGCACGGTGACGCTTTAGCGGCGAGTTTGCCCGCCTCGTGAAGCGTCGCCGGGGGATTCCATGGTTTTGAAGACGAAGACCGGCGGCCCCGTGGGGCCGAGCCGACGCGGATTCCTGTCTGGCGCAGGGGCGCTGGCGGGTCTGGCCGTGACGGCGCCCCCGGCCTTCGCGCGGGCTTCGGGGCGTATCGAGGCCCTGCTGGCCCAGATGACCCTCGAGGAGAAGGCCGGCCAGCTTTCGTGCTTCGCCGACATGATCCGCCCGCCGATCGGCGACATCAATCCGCTGGTCAATATCCGCAACGCCCAGACGCTGACGGCCGAGATCAAGGCGGGACGGATCGGGACGCTGATGAACGGCGTCGGCGCCCAGGCCGCGCTCGAGACCCAGAAGGCGGCGGTCGAAGGTTCGCGCCTGAAGATCCCGCTGCTGTTCGCCGCCGACGTCATTCACGGCTTCCGGACCGTCTACCCCATCTCGCTGGCCGAGGCGGCCAGTTTCGATCCGCACCTGGCCGAGCGGACGGCGCGGGCGGCGGCGGTCGAAGCCTCGGCGTCGGGCCTTCACTGGACGTTCGCGCCGATGGTCGACGTGGCGCGCGATCAGCGCTGGGGGCGCGTGGCCGAAGGCTCGGGCGAGGACGTCTATCTGGGCGAAGTCATGGCCGCCGCCCGCGTGCGAGGCTTCCAGGGACGTGACCTGAAGGCTGACGACAGCATGCTGGCGACGCCCAAGCACTTCGCCGGCTATGGCGCGGTGATGGCGGGCATGGAGTACAACGCGGTCGAGATGTCCGAGGCGACGCTGCGCGAGACGCACTTGCCGCCGTTCCAGGCGTCGTTCGCCGCCGGGGCGATGACGACGATGTCGGCCTTCAACGACATCAACGGCGTTCCGGCCACCGCCAATCGTCGCTTGCTGACCGACGTGCTGCGCGGGGAGTGGGGCTTCAAGGGGGTCGTGATCTCGGACTACACCGCCGACCAGGAGCTGGTGGCGCACGGCTATGCGGCCGACGATCGCGACGCCGCCCGACTGGCCCTTCTGGCGGGCATCGACATCAGCATGCAGAGCGGTCTCTACATCCGCTATCTGCCTGAACTGGTCGCTTCCGGCGCGGTGCCCGTCGAGGCCGTGGACCAGGCTGTCCGGCGCGTCCTGGCGTTGAAGGAGGCCATCGGCCTCTTCGACAACCCGTATCGGTCTCTGGATCCCGAGGTCGAGCGCAAGCACACCGCCACGCCCGCGATGCGCGCGCTCAGCCGCGAATCCGGCGCTCGCTCGATCGTGCTGCTGAAGAACGACCAGAACCTGCTGCCCCTGCCGAAGGTGGGCAAGCGGCTGGCCTTGATCGGGCCGTTCGCCGATGACCGCGACAACGTGCTGGGCGCCTGGGGCGGCTTCTTCGCCGATCGCAGGCTGAACGTGGACCTCGCCACTGGCCTGCGCGCCCAGATGGCGGATCCCGCCAGCCTCATCGTCGAGCGCGGCTGCGAAGTCGAGACCACCATCGCCGGCGGCTTCGAGCGCGCGGTCGCCGCCGCGCAGGCCGCCGATATCGTCCTGCTGGCGGTCGGCGAAAGCCAGGACATGACCGGCGAGGCCAAGTCGCGCACCGACATTCGCATTCCCGCGGTCCAGCAGCGTCTGGCCGAGGCGATCGCCGCCACGGGCAAACCGGTGGTCGTCCTGTTGCGCCATGGTCGAGCCATCGCCCTGGAAGGCGTCGTCCGGGATGCTCCCGCCATCGTGGCGACCTGGTTCCTAGGCAGCGAGATGGGTAACGCGGTGGCCGATGTGCTGTTCGGGACGGTCAACCCGTCCGGCCGACTACCGGTCAGCTTCCCGCTCGACAGCGGACAACAGCCCTTCTTCTACAACAGCCGCTCCACCGGACGTCCGGCGCCCGCCGATCCAAACGCCCAGGAATACAAGGCGCGCTGGCGGTCGATCCGTAACGATGCGCTCTATCCCTTCGGGTTCGGGCTGGGCTACGCCGGTTTCGCACTGTCCGACCTCAAGCTCAGCGCGACCCGACTGGGATGGGATGAGACGCTGCGCATCAGCGCCAAGGTTCAGAACACGGGGCAAGTTCACGGCGAACACGTGGTGCAGCTGTACATCCGCGATCGGGTCGCCAGCCGCACGCGTCCGGTGCGCGAGTTGAAAGGCTTCCAGCGTGTCGCTCTGCCCCCCGGCGCCGCGCATGAAGTGCGGTTCGAACTCAAACGGGAAAACCTGATGTTCGTCGGCGACAATGACTATTGGATCGTCGAGCCGGGGCTTTTCGACGTCTGGGTCGCCAACTCCTGCGTTGACGGTCTGGTGGGCGGCTTCGAACTTTTGCCGCCCAATCGGGAGTGATCCCCGAATCAGGGTCTTAACCAAAGCGCGGGGCGGGGCGCCTCGATCGCGCCTCGCGCAGGCGACTTGACCACGAATATTAGTCGCCCGGTAAGAGATCGGCTGGCTACAGGTATTGGCGCGTTGCGAAGCCTGGATGGTCTGAGGCTTTGACCTAAAAGGGTTTTTCCAGTTTCTGGCTGTCGCTCGATGAGTTCTTCTGGTTGCGCCGGGGAACAATGTCGATCTGCGGCCGCGTGTCTCGTTGAAAGGTCTTGGAAAGGAAATATGGTTACCACGGTGTAGCCTAGTGTGGCTGCATTGGGGCGCTTGCGTATCGGGCGCCTTCGCATTGCTCGGACGCGCGTTGGGGGCGTCCACCAGCAAGGATGGACCAATGGCGATCTCCAGTCTTTCCGCCGCGCAGATCTCCGCGCTGTCGGCCACCGCGATCCAGGGGCTGACGACGACGGACATCCAGTCCCTCAACGGCACCCAGATCGCCGCGATCAGCGCGACCGGTATCGGCGCGCTCGCCGACACCCAGGTCGCCGCGCTATCGACCACGCAGGTCAAGGCGCTGACGGCGACCCAGATCCCGAAGTTCGCGACGTCGGTGGTTTTCGACGTCACGCAGCTGACCCAACTTTCCACCCAGCAGGTTTCGGCGCTCACCTCCACTCAACTGGCGTCGCTCGACACCTCCCACATCGCCGTCCTCAGCGCGACGCAGCTTGGCGCGCTCTCGGCGACCAATTTCTCGGGCTTCGACACCACCCAGGTCGGCCAACTGAACGAGACCCAGGTCAAGGGGCTGACGGCCAGCCAGATCAAGGGGCTGACCACCACCGACATCGGCGAACTGGCCGGGACGCAAGTCGGCGCGCTTGCGGCTGATCGCGTCGCCGCCCTCAGCGTCACCAACCTGTCGGCGCTGGACGCGACGCAGGTGGGAGCGCTCAGCACCACCCAGGTGGCGGCGCTCTCGACGACCCAACTGAAGGGTCTGAACACCACCGATATCGGCGAGTTGGCGACGACCCAGGTCGGCGCGCTCTCCGCCGCCCAGGTCGGAGCGCTGTCGGCGACGAACTTCTCGGCGCTGAGCGCCACTCAGGTCGGCGCGCTGTCCGTGACCCAGGTCAAGGGCGTGACCGTTGACCAGATCAAGGGTCTGTCGACCACCGACATCGGCGAGCTGGCCGACACGCAGGTTGGCGCCCTGAGCACGGCGCAGATCGGCGCTCTGGCCACCACCCAGACCCAGCAGCTTTCGACGACCCAGTTGGCGGTGTTGGCCTCGACCCAGGTCGCGGCCCTGGGCGCCACGAATTTCTCGGCGTTGAACGCCACCCAAGTGGGCTCCTTGAACGAGACCCAGATCAAGGGTTTGACCGCCGCTCAACTGGGCGCGCTGACCACGACCGACATCGGTGAGCTTGCTGACACCCAAATCGCGGCGCTGTCGGCGACGCAGCTTGGGTCCCTCTCGGCGAGCGCCTTCTCGGCGCTGGACGCCACTCAGGTGGCGGCGCTGTCGACGACGCAGGTCAAGGGCCTGACGACGACCCAGCTAAAGGGCCTGACGACGACGGATATCGGCGAGTTGGCCGACACCCAGATCGGCGCGCTGGCGACCAGCCAGCTGGCCGGAGTGACGGCGACCAACGTATCGGCGCTTAGCGCGACCCAGGCCGCGGCGCTGTCGGTCACTCAGATCAAGGGTCTGACGGCCGACCAGTTGAAGGGGCTTTCGACCACCGACATCGGCGAACTGGCCGACACCCAGGTGGCGGCGCTGTCTGCTGACCAACTGAAGAACCTGTCTGCGACCAATGTCTCGGTGCTCAGCCAGACCCAGGTTTCGGCCCTGACCAACACCCAGGTCGCGGGGATCACCACGACCCAGCTCAAGGGGCTGTCGGTCACCGATATCGAGGAGCTGTCGGCCACGCAGGTCGGCGCTCTGACGACGGCTCAGATCGGCTCACTGGCCTCGACGCAGGTTCAGGAACTGTCGACGACTCAGATCGGCGGGCTGTCTTCCGCGCAAGTCGGGGCTCTGACCCCGACGAACCTCGCCCTGCTTGACGCGACCCAACTGGGCGCGCTGACGAGCACCCAGATCAAGGGTCTGACGAACGCCCAGATGGCCGGGCTGACGACGACCAATGTCAGCAACCTGGCGGACACCCAGGTCGGCGCCCTGTCGTCGACTCAGCTGGGCGCCCTGACGGCGACGGGTTTCTCGACCCTGAACAGCACTCAGGTCACCGCGCTGAGCGAGACCCAGGTCAAGGGCCTGACCGCGACGCAGCTCAAGGGGCTGACCACCACCGACATCGGCGAGCTGGCGACCACGCAACTGGCGGCGCTGTCGACCGCGCAACTGGGCGCGCTGACGGCCACCAACCTGTCGGCGCTGGACGCCACCCAGACGGCGGCTTTGACCACCACCCAGATCAAGGGTCTGACGGCCGATCAGTTGAAGGGCCTGTCGACCACCGACATCGGCGAATTGGCCGACACCCAGATTGCGGCCCTGACCGCCGATCAGATCAAGAATCTTTCGGCCACCAACGTCTCGGCGCTTAGCCAGACCCAGGTTGCGGCGTTGAACGCCACCCAGATCAAGGGTCTTACGACGACCCAGCTGCAAGGCCTGACGACCACCGACGTCAGCGAGTTGGCCGACACCCAGATCGCCGCTCTGGCCACGTCGCAGATCACCGCGCTGAGCCTGACCAATGTGAAGAGCCTGTCGACCACGCAGGTCGGCGCTCTGAGCGCGTCTCAAGTGGGAGCCCTGTCGGCGACGAACTTCTCGGCGTTCGACGCGACCCAGGTCGGGGCGCTCAACGAAACCCAGATCAAGGGCCTGACCACGGCTCAGCTCGGCGGGTTGACGACGACGGACATCGGCGAACTGGCGACGACGCAACTGGCGGCGCTGGCCTCGACCCAGATCGGCGCGCTGACGCCCACCGCCTTCTCGGCGCTGGACGCCACCCAGACCGCCGCCCTGACGACGACCCAGGTCAAGGGCCTGACCGCGACCCAGCTGAAGGGGCTGACGACCACCGACATCGGCGAGCTCGGCGACACCCAGGTGGGCGCACTGAGCGCCACCCAGCTCGGAGCGCTGACGGCGACCGGTTTCTCGGCCTTGAACGGAACCCAGGTCGCGGCGCTGACCACGACCCAGGTCAAGGGTCTCACCGCGGATCAGATCAAGGGCCTGACGACGACGGACGTCGGCGAACTGGCTGATACTCAGGTCGCAGCGCTGTCCGCCGATCAGATCAAGAACCTGTCGGCGACGAACGTTTCGGCGCTGAGCCAGACGCAGATCACCGCACTGAGCAACACCCAGGTCCAGGCGCTCTCGACGACGCAGCTGAAGGGCCTGACCACGACCGACATCGAAGAGCTGTCGGCCACTCAGGTCGGGGCGCTGTCGGCGGCCCAGATCACGGCCCTGGCCTCGACCCAGGTGCAGGAGCTGTCGACGACCCAGATCGGCGGTCTCTCCTCGACCCAGATCGGCGCGATCACGGCCACGAACTTCAGCCTGCTGGACGCCACGCAGTTCGGGGCGCTGACCTCGACGCAGGTGAAGGGCGTCACGAACGGCCAACTGGCTGCGCTGACGACGACAAACGTCGGCAACCTTGCGGACACCCAGGTGGCTGCGCTCTCGGCCAGCCAACTGGGCGCTCTGAATGCGACCAACTTCTCGACCCTGAACGCCACCCAGGTCGGCGCGCTCACCGAAACCCAGATCAAGGGCGTGACGGCGACGCAGCTCAAGGGTCTGACGACCACCGACGTCGCCGAGCTGTCGACCACCCAGGTCGCGGCGCTTTCGGCGGCGCAGATCGGCTCCTTGACGGCGACCAACGTCTCGGCGCTGGACGCCACCCAAGTAGCCGCGCTTACCGTCACCCAGATCAAGGGGCTCACGGCCGACCAGATCAAGGGCCTGTCGACCACCGACGTCTCTGAACTGGCCAACACCCAGATCGGCGCGCTGACGGCCGATCAGATCAAGAACCTGTCGTCGACCAACCTGTCGGCGCTGGACGCGACCCAGACGGCCGCCTTGAACGTCACCCAGCTGAAGGGCCTGACGAACACGCAACTGGGCGGGCTGACGACGACGGACATCAGCGACCTGGCCGATACTCAGATCGCGGCCCTGTCGTCGGCGCAGATCACGGCGCTGAACGTCCAGGATCTGACGACGACGCAGATTTCGGGTCTCAGCTCGACCGTGATCGGCGCCATTGGCCCGACCAAGTTCTCGGCCTGGGACGCCACCCAGGTTTCCGCGCTGAACGCGACCCAACTCAAGGGTCTGACGACCAGCCAGTTGACGAGCCTGACGACGACCGACATCGGCGAACTGGCCGACACCCAGGTGGCCGCGTTGACCGCGACCCAGCTTGGCGCGCTGTCGCCCACGGGCTTCTCGGCGCTGGACGCCACTCAGGTGGCGGCGCTGTCGAGCACGCAGATCAAGGGGCTGACCGCCACCCAGCTGAAGGGCCTGACCACCACCGACATCGGCCAACTGGCCGACACCCAGGTGGCCGCGTTGACCTCGACACAGCTTGGCGCGCTCACCGCGACCGGCTTCTCGGCGCTGAATGAGACGCAACTGGCGGCTCTGAGCACCACCCAGGTCAAGGGTCTGACCGCCGATCAGCTGAAGGGTCTGACGACCACCGACATCGGCGAGTTCTCGACGACCCAGATCCAGGCCCTGACGGCCGATCAGCTCAAGAACCTGTCGGCGACGAACATCTCGGCCCTGGCCGACACTCAGGTCGCGGTGCTGTCCAACACCCAGATCCAGGCGCTTTCGGCGACCCAGCTGAAGGGCCTGTCGGTCACCGATATCGACGAGCTGTCGGCGACCCAGGTCGGCGCGCTTTCTGCGGCGCAAATCGGCGCCCTGGCCACTACGCAGGTTCAGGAGCTGTCCACCACCCAGATCGGCGGTCTGGCGGCCACCCAGGTGGCGGCGATCACCACGACCAACCTTAACCAGCTCGACGCCACCCAGATCGGTGCGCTCAGCACCACCCAGGTCAAGGGCCTGACGGCGGATCAGCTCAAGAACCTGTCGACGACAAGCGTTGGCAACTTGGCCGACACCCAGGTTGGCGCCTTGTCGGCCACGCAGCTTGGCGCCCTGACCGCGACGGGCTTCTCGACCCTCAACGCCACCCAGGTCGGCGCTCTGAGCGAGACGCAGGTCAAGGGTCTGACGGCCACCCAACTGAAGGGACTGACCACCACCGACATCGGTGAGCTGGCGACGACCCAGTTGGGGGCGCTCACCGCAGTGCAGATCGGGGCCCTGACGACGACGGGCTTCTCGGCGCTGAACGCAACCCAGGTGGGCGCGCTCACCACGACCCAGGTCAAGGGTCTGACGGCTGATCAACTCAAGAACCTGTCGACCACCGACATCGGCGAACTGGCCGACACCCAGGTGGCGGCCCTGACCGCCGACCAGATCAAGAACCTGTCGACCACCAACATCTCGGCGCTGTCGGCGACCCAGTCGGCGGCTCTGACCTCGACCCAGGTCAAGGGTCTGACCAACACCCAGATCCAGGGGCTGAGCACCACGGATGTTGGCGACCTCGCCGACACCCAGATCGCGGCGCTGCAGACCTCGCAGCTCGCGGCCCTGGCCACGACCCAGGCGCAGGTCCTGTCGACCACCCAGCTGGGCGCTCTGAGCGCAACGCAGCTTGGCGCGCTGACGACCCAAGCCTTCTCGGCCCTGGACGCGACCCAGGTGGGCGCCCTGACGACCACCCAGGTCAAGGGGCTGACCAACAGCCAACTGACCGCCCTGACGACGACGGACGTTGGCCAGCTTGCGGACACCCAGGTGGGCGCCCTCAGCGCGACCCAACTCGGCGCGCTGACGGCCACGGCCTTCTCGGCCCTGGACGCCACTCAGACCGCGGCGCTGACGACGACCCAGGTCAAGGGTCTCACCGCCACGCAGTTGAAGGGCCTGACGACCACCGACGTCGGCGATCTGGCCGACACCCAGGTCGGCGCCCTCAGCGCGACGCAACTTGGCGCCCTGACGGCCACGGGCTTCTCGGCTCTGAACGCCACCCAGGTCGCGGCGCTGACCGCCACCCAGATCAAGGGCCTGACCGCCGATCAGCTGAAGGGCCTCAGCACCATCGATGTCAGTGAGTTCTCGACCACGCAGATCACGGCCCTGACCGCTGATCAGCTGAAGAACCTCTCGGCGACCAACATCTCGGCCTTGGCCGATACGCAGGTCGCGGCGCTGAGCAACACGCAGATCCAGGCGCTGTCGGCGACGCAACTGAAGGGTCTGTCGGTCACGGACATCGAGGAGCTGTCGGCGACGCAAGTCGGCGCGCTCTCCGCGGCCCAGGTCGCGGCGCTGGCCTCGACCCAGGTGCAAGAGCTGTCGACCACGCAGATCGGCGGTCTCTCCGCCACGCAGATCGGCGCGATCTCGGCCACGAACATCAGCCTTCTGGACGCCACCCAGGTGGGCGCGCTCTCGACGACCCAGGTCAAGGGTCTGACGGTCGCCCAGCTGGCGGGTCTGAGCACCACCAATATCGGCGACCTGGCGGATACGCAGGTGGGGGCGTTGAGCTCGACCCAGCTGGGCGCGCTGACGGCCACCGGCTTCTCGACTCTCAACGGCACGCAGGTCGCGGCGCTGAGCAGCACGCAGCTCAAGGGCATGACGGCCACGCAGCTTAAGGGCCTGACCACCACCGATATCGGTGAACTGGCCGACACCCAGGTGGCCGCCCTGACCGCCGCCCAGATCGGGGCGCTGTCGTCGACCAATGTCTCGGCGCTGAACGCCACTCAGGTCACCGCCTTGACCACGACGCAGGTCAAGGGCCTGACCGTGGATCAGCTGAAGGGCCTGACCACCACGGACATCGGTGAGCTGGCGGACACCCAGATCGCGGCCTTGGTCCCCAGCCAGTTGCTGGCGCTGTCCACGACCAATCTGTCGGCTCTGAACGCCACCCAGATGGGCGCGTTGACCGTGACGCAGATCAAGGGCCTCAGCGTCGACCAGGTGAAGGGCCTGACCACCACGGATATCGGCGAGCTGGCCGACACCCAGGTCGGCGCTTTGACCACGTCGCACATCGGCGCCTTGGCCACGACCCAGGCGCAGCAACTGAGCACCACTCAGCTGTCCGCCCTGACGGGCTCGCAGCTGGGCGCTCTGACGGTCACGGCGTTCTCGACGCTGGACGCCACCCAGGTGGGCGCGCTGACGAGCACCCAGGTCAAGGGCATCGGCACGACCCAGTTGGCCGGCCTGACCACGACGGATATCGGCCAGTTCGCCGACACCCAGATCGCCGCGCTCAGCACGCAGCAGCTCGGGGCCCTGTCGGCGACCAACCTCTCCGCCCTGGACGCCACCCAGACCGCCGCCCTGACGACGACCCAGATCAAGGGCCTGTCCGTCACGCAGCTTAAGGGGCTCAGCTCAACCGACGTCTCTGATCTCGACGCCACCCAGATCGGCGCCTTGACCTCGACGCAACTTGGCGCACTGACCACCACGGTGATCGACAGCTTGACCACTACCCGGATCGGACAGCTGCAGACCACGCAGCTGCCGGGCTTGACGACGACGCAGCTGGACTACCTCTCGACCACCAATATCGAGGCGATGACCAGCACCCAGGCCAACGCCCTGACCGCCACTCAGGTGCAAAGCCTGAGCGACGCGCAGGTCGTTTCGTACCTGACCGTCACCTGATCCTGAGGTCCGCCGTTGGTCGCTTCGAAGACCAGCGGCGGATCACCTCTCGGCCGATGGCCGAGGTTACGCCCCCATGCCATGATCGCGTTAAGCTGACTCGCGCGCCGCGTTTGCTCGCGCCTGTTCGCCGCCTTTCGGTTTCAGGAAGACAATGGCCGACGTCGACACCTTGGACATGCTCGCCAAACTCACTGCGGACGGTTGTCCGCTTGGCGACGTCATCACCCTCGCGAGTGACCTTACGGCGCGCGGTCAGCCCGCCCTTGCGGATCAGGCCTACAAGATCTGGAACCAGTTCAACGCCGAGCATCCTCAGCTCTGCGTCGCCCTGTTCAATCGGTCGGTCCTTCAGGCGGCGCTGGGCGATAACGGTGGAGCGGCGGCTTCACTCGAGCGCGCTGTCGCCATCAATCCCGACTTCATGCCCGCCTATGTGAACCTGGGCGGTCTGCAAGAGCGGGCGGGACTGAGTGAGCTGGCGATCGCGACCTGGGAAGCCGGAGCCAACCGCCCCATCGTTCTGAACGGCGTGGGCGCCGGCTATGCCTTCACCTGCCTGAAGCAGATCGCGCGTCTGCTGGGCGATATGCATCAGCCCGCCCGGGCGGAGCTGGCGTTGCAGCGCGCTGCGGATATCGACCCGCACGCCATGGACGTCATCGGTCAGCTGGTCGCCACGCGGCTCTCGCAGTGCAAGTGGCCCCCCGTGCAGCCGACCGAGCGCCTCAGCCGCGCGACGCTGCTGATGGGCGTGAACCCGCTGTCCATCGCGGCCTATTCCGACGATCCTCTGCTTCAGCTGGGCGCGGCCAATCGCTTTATCGAACGCGATGCCAAGACTACCGCCGAGCAGATCCGCGCCGACCGGCGAGACGCGTCGATCGACCTGAACGGCCGTCGTCCGCGCGTCGGCTATATCTCGTCCGACCTTCGCGACCATGCCGTCGGCTACCTGATGGCCGAACTCTTTGAGGTGCATGACAAGTCGAAGGTCGAAGTGTTCGCCTACTACTGCGGCCCAGAGTCCAGCGATGGCCTCAACACCCGCATCCGCGCAGCGGCGGAGCACTTCATCGACATCCGCCCCATGAGCGACGACGAGGCCGCCCAACGCATCGCCGATGATGGGATCGACATTCTGGTCGACGTGAACGGCCACACCCGCGACGCCCGCACCGCCGTCTTCGCCCGCCGCCCGGCGCCGATCCTGGTCAACTGGCTGGGCTATCCCGGCACGATGGGCAGCGACTATCACCACTACATCATCGGTGATCCGTGGATCATCCCGCCGGAGATGGAGCTCTACTACTCCGAGGCCGTGCGCCGGATTCCTTGCTACCAGCCCAATGATCGCCGGCGGGTGGTGGCCAGCGAGGTCCCGACGCGGGCCGAGGCGGGCTTGCCTGAAGACGCCTTCGTGTTCTGCTGCTTCAACGGTACGCAGAAGATCACGCCGCACGTCTTCGACCGATGGATGGAGATCCTGAAGCGTACGTCGGGCAGCGTGCTCTGGCTGCTGGACAGCAACCCGGAGACCAACGCTCGCTTGCGCGACGCCGCCGAGGCGAGGGGCGTGGACCGCACGCGCCTGGTCTTCGCACCGAAGATGCAGAACGCCTTCCACCTGGCGCGCTATCGCTTGGCGGACCTCTTCCTGGACACCACCCCGTACGGTGCCCACACCACGGCCTCGGACGCTCTGTGGATGGCCGTGCCGGTTCTGACATGGTCGGGCCGCTCGTTCGCCTCGCGGGTCTGCGGCAGCCTGGTGCGCAGCGCCGGCCTGCCCGAACTGGTCGTCGACAGCGCGGGGGCCTATGTCGAAAAGGCCGTCGAGATCGGCTCTGACCGCGCTCACGCTCAGGCGTTGCGCGCGACGCTGGAGGCCAATCGCGACACCTGCGTCCTGTTCGACATGGACCTGTTGGCCGACAAGCTGGAGGCGCTCTACAGCGAGATGATCGCCGAGTATCAAGCCGGCCATCGCCCGAAGCCCAACCTCGCCAATCTGGCCACCTATCTCGAGCTGGGCCTTATCCTCGATCGTGATGAGCGTGAGGCGCAGAACGAGCCCGATCTTCACGATGTCTATCGTCGCGAACTGGCGCGGCGCCACGCAGTCAAGGCCATGGCGCCCGACGGACGCCTCTGGGAAGGCGAGGGGCAGTGAACCGCGAGCAACTGCAGGGCCTGAAGCTGGACGGCTATGCGCCGCGCACAATGCTGGACATCGGCGCGCACGTCGGCAGCTTCACACGCGGCTTCCTGCAGGTGTTTCCCGACTGCGCCCCGACGCTGGTCGAGCCCAATCCGTTCTGCGAGGCCGATCTGGCGGCCATGCCGTTCGAACGCCACATGGTCGCCGCGTCGCACGAGAACGGCGAGGCTGAGCTATTCCTGACCAAGGAATGGCTGCAGTCGACCGGGACCTCGCTCTATCGCGAGAACACCGACTTCTTCCGCGACGACGTGATGATCCGCCGCGTCGTGCCCAAGGCGCGGCTGGACGACCTGCTGGCCGGGCGGCGCTTCGACTTCGTCAAGATCGACACCCAGGGCGCGGAGCTGGACGTGCTGCGCGGCGGCGAGACGGTCCTGCGCCAGGCCGACTACATCCTGCTCGAAATCTCGGTCGTGAACTTCAACGAGGGCGCACCGCCCGCCGAGCAGGTGTTCGAGCAGCTGCGGTTGATGGGTTTCGTACCGGCCGACGTCACCGATTTCCATCGCCTGCGGGGCGTGCGCGACGGCGGCCTTCTGCAGCTGGATTTCCTGTTCAAACGCCGGGCGGCGCGGCCCTCGCAGTTTGGTCAGCTGACGGGCCTCAACGCGCTTGGTGAACTGGTCGCCCATCTGCGCGCCCGCAAGGCGGAGGATCCGGCTTTCCGCGTGCTGTTGATCGGCGGCGGCCCACCCGGATGGCCCGAGGACCTGCGCGACGCCACCCTGGGCGGACCTGCGGGGGAGCATGTCGGCGATCTCTCCGATCCGGACACGTACCGAGCCCTGCTGACGCAGGTGGCGCGAGAGGGACGCTTCGACTACGCCGTCGCGCCGCATGTCCTCCAGACCCTGGCTCGTCCCTCGGTGCTGCTGGAGCGCCTGCCGTTGATCGCCGAAGCCGGCTGGATCACGACGCCCTCGCGCTATCTCGAGGTGCTTAAGATCGAGGGCGCGCATCGTGGTTTCGCGCACCATCGGTGGGGCGTCGACAATGACCAGGGCGTGCTGGTCCTGGCGCCCAAGACCCCGCTGGTCGAACGGATGACCTTTCCAGGCGAAGCGCAGTGGCGGCAGGCGACCGACCGCTTCGAGCTACAGGTCGGCTGGCGTGGCGGACTGCGCTACGAGATCCTGACGGGGGAGGGCGTCCTCCCGAGCCAGGCGGCGGCCAAGACCTTGCTAGGGCGCTTCTTTGAGGGCGTGACCCCCGATGAGGAGGCGGCGATCCCGGCGCCGGAAGCCCCGCTCGACGTCGCCGCCGAACTGGCCAAGGCGATGGCCGCCGCACGGGACGCCAGCGCAGGCCTGCACCCCCTGGGGCGCATGAAATACTATCACGACGCCGTCAGCCTGATCCTGTGCGAGCCGCTGACCGCTGAACGTCTGGCCTTGTTCGAAGCGCTGCTCGACGAGGCGGCGGCGCTGCATGTCGAGCCGCCAGCGCCCGAGTGGCGGGACTGGGTTATCCACTACCAGGTGGTGATGGAGGCGCTGACGGGCGCCAAGCTGGACGCGCCAACGCCTGCAGCGGTCGACGATGGCCCTCAAGTCTTCTTGACCGGCGATGGCCTCACGCTCGACGCCGAAGGGCTGAAGGCGCACGCCGACGCCGTGGGCGCCCAAGTCGTGTTCTTCGCCGCCGCCGACGCGCGCTATGTCGAGCTCTATGCGCGCTGGCTGGCCTTGTCGGTCATCAAGCACAGCGACGTGCCGTTCCTGGTCGTGATCCATGTGATCGGCGGCGCCGAGCGCCTCGCGGACGCCGCCGCAACCGTCGGCGTGAGCGATCCCCGCCTCATCTTCACCGGCGATGTCTTCGACGCCTCGGCCGTCACAACGCGTTGCTACGAAGCCCCGCCCAAGGGGCTGATCGAGATTCCGGTCGCGCACTATCAGTCGGTGCGTTTCCAGCGTCTGGGCGGGCTTCTGGATCTGCTACAGAGGCCGGTGTTCGTCTCCGACATCGACCTGCTTTTGCAGCGGGGCGTTGAGGACCTTCTGGACCAATGGCGCGACGCCGATTTCGTGATCAACGAGAACGAGCGCAACACCCAGGCGGGCTCGCGGATCACGGCCAATCTGCTCTTGGCGCGACCCACGGCGACGACCGCGATCATGCTGCGCTGGCTACGCGCCTATCTCGACGAGCGGCTGTCGCGCGAGACGGTCACGCGCTGGATCGATCAGGTCGCCTTGAACCTGGCGCGCCATCACTTGGCGTTGCAGGTCCAGGACGCGAGGATCGGCGCCTTCGACACGCTCAGCGACATAAACAACGTGATGTTCAGCCAGTACGTGCCCGGCCATCCGTTCCGCTTCCTGTCGCTGTATCACGGCTTCGACACGTCGACCCTGGAGGAGTAGGGCGCTCAGAAGGCGACGCGGGCCCGCATCAGGGTGGCGTCGCCGGATCGGGCCCAGAGCTCGGCGCCGTCGTCTGTCAGGCGGCCCTCGGCCGTGACCGTCTCCCCGGCGAAGGCGGGCTTGAGCGCGCGGAACGAGAAACGGCTGATCGCTTGGCGGGGCATGGCGTCCAGCAGCAGCAAGGCGATCAGCGGGCCATGCACGACGAGGCCTGGATAGCCCTCGACCTGCGTCGCATAGCCAAGGTCGTAGTGGATGCGGTGGCTGTTCGAGGTCGCGGCCGAGAAGGCGAACAGCAAAACGGGGTCGGTGGCCGTGTCCTGGCTCCAGGCGGCGGGCGGGGGAGGCCCGCTGTCCGCCACACGCGGCGCCGGCGATGCGCTCGTGTAGACGATGGTCTGGCGCTCGCGAACGCAGATCTCGCCAGCCTGGGAGATCACACGATCGACGGTGACGAAGGCGAGGGGGCCGCTGGCCCCCGGCTTCTCCTCGATATTGGCAATGGTCTCGACAAGATCCGTCTCCTGGCCGGCCACAAGCGCGCCGGAGAAGGTCATGTCGGCCGAGGCGAACATCCGCCTAGGGGCTTCGATCGGCGGCAGGAACAGGCCTCGGCGCGGGTGGCCATCGGGGCCGAGGTCAGCGCGCGAAACGGGCTCGGCCAGGCAGGCCCAGTGCCAGGCGGGCGGGACCTCGCTGGGCGCGTCCCGGTTCAGCAGCGCCGCCAGCCTGGCGAGGTCTGCGGCCTCCAGCACGGCGGTTCTGTTGCGTGTCCGCCCGATCCAGTCCGCGTGCGGCGACATCAGTAGGAGCGTGGCAGGCCGAGCACGTGCTCGGCGACATAGGCCAGGATCAGGTTCGTCGAGATCGGCGCCACCTGATAGAGGCGCGTCTCGCGGAACTTGCGCTCGATGTCGTACTCCTCGGCGAAGCCGAAGCCGCCGTGGGTCTGCAGGCACATGTCGGCCGCCGCCCAGGAGGCCTCGGAGGCCAGCATCTTGCCGATATTGGCCTGCTCGCCGCAGGGCTGGCCGGCGTCGTAGCGCGCCGCTGCGTCATAGATCGTCAGCCGCGCGGCGTGGGCCTGGGCGTAGGCGCGGGCGATCGGGAACTGCACGCCCTGGTTCTGGCCGATGGGGCGACCAAAGACGACGCGGCTGTTGGCGTAGTCTCGCGCCTTGCCGATCAGCCAGGCGGCGTCGCCCAGGCATTCGGCCCCAATGAGGATGCGCTCGGCGTTCATGCCGTCGAGGATGTAGCGGAAGCCCTTGCCTTCCTCGCCGATCAGGCTGTCGGCCGGAATGACGAGGTTGTCGAAGAACACCTCGGTCGTGGCGTGGTTCAGCATGGTGGCGATCGGCTTGATCGTCAGGCCTTTGCCCAGCGCGGCGCGCATGTCGACAAGGAACACCGACAGGCCGTCGGCCTTGCGCGTCACCTGGTCCTTGGGCGTGGTGCGGGCCAAGAGCACCATCAGGTCGGAGTGCTCGGCGCGGCTGGTCCAGACCTTCTGGCCGTTGATGACATAGGTGTCGCCCTCGCGGCGGGCGAAGGTCGAGATCGAGGTCGTATCGGTGCCGGCCGTGGGCTCGGTGACGCCGAAGGCCTGCAGCCTGATCGAACCGTCGGCGATGCGCGGCAGCCAGGTTTCCTTCTGCGCCGTCGATCCGTGCCGTAGCACCGTGCCCATCGTATACATCTGGGCGTGCAGGGCTGCGGCGTTGCCGCCGCTGGCGTGGACCTCTTCCAGGATCGCCGCCGCCGCCGTCAGGCCAAGGCCGCCGCCGCCGTATTCCTCGGGGATCAGAACGCCCAGAAGGCCCGCCTTGGTCATGGCGGCCACGAAGTCGGTCGGATAGGCCTTCTCACGATCCAGGCCGCGCCAATAGGGCGGGGGGAAGTCGCGGCACAGGGCCCGCACCGTGTGGCGCAGGGCCTCGATCAGTTCGGGATCGGCGAGCGACACTAGACGCGCGCGAAGGCAAGGGCCGCGCCCTGGCCGACGCCGATGCAGAGGGTGGCCAGACCGCGCTGGCCGCCGGTGGCTTCCAACTGGCGCAAGGCGGTGAGGACCAGACGCGCGCCGGATGCGCCCAACGGGTGGCCCAGCGCAATGGCCCCGCCGTTGGCGTTCACATGCGCGCCGTCGTCGGGTAGGCCCAGCTGGCGTAGCACGGCCAGCCCCTGAGCGGCGAAGGCCTCGTTCAGCTCGACGACATCGAAGTCGCCGATCGAAAGGCCGGTCTTGGCCATCAGCTTGCGGACGGCCGGAACCGGACCGATCCCCATCACGCGCGGCTCGACCCCGGCGGTGGCGTAGCCGGTGATCCGAGCGCGGGGCGCCAGGCCATGGCGCTTCACGGCCTCCTCCGAGGCGATGACGAGGGCCACCGCGCCGTCATTGACGCCCGAGGCGTTGCCGGCCGTGACCGTGCCGCCCTCGCGGACGATGGGCTTCAGCTTGGCCAGGGCCTCCATGGTGGTCTCGCGCGGGTGCTCGTCGCGATCGACGATCGTCGGACCCGCCTTGCCGGGGATCTCGACGGGCGTGATCTCACCGGCCAGGAAGCCGTTGGCCTGGGCGGCGGCGGCGCGGGCTTGGCTACGCAGGGCGAAAGCGTCCTGGTCTTCGCGGTTGACGCCATGGTCCGTGGCGACGTTCTCGGCGGTCTCGGGCATGGAGTCGACGCCGTACAGCTTGCGCATGGCCGGGTTCACGAAGCGCCAGCCGATCGTGGTGTCGAAGATCTCGGCGTTGCGCGAGAAGGCGCTGTCGGCCTTGCCCATCACGAACGGCGCGCGGCTCATGCTCTCGACGCCGCCGGCGATGACCAGGTCATTGTGGCCCGAGGCGATGGCGCGGGCGGCGTAGCCCACGGCCTCCAGGCCCGAGGCGCAGAGGCGGTTCACGGTCACGCCCGGAACCGACACCGGATAGCCGGCCAGCAGCAGGGCCATACGGGCGACGTTGCGGTTGTCCTCGCCGGCCTGGTTGGCGCTGCCCAGCACCACCTCGTCGATCGCCGAAAGATCAAGGCCGGGATTGCGGGCGGCCAGGGCCTTCAGCGGGATCGCCGCCAGGTCGTCGGCGCGCACCTTCGAGAGCGACCCGCCATAGCGACCGATCGGGGTGCGGATCCCGTCACAGATATAGGCGGCGGTCATGCGAGCTCTCCCATCATCGCGATCAAACACTTGTTAGATGCGCGAGGTCGGAGCCTCAACGGTTTTCGAGATTGACGATGGGGAAGTCGCAGGCCTCAGCGCTTGACCGAGGTCGGGGCGGTCATCCGCAGGATTTCTCGGCTGCGACGGGTGATGCCGTAGAGCGTGCCCTTGTCGCTCTCATCCCAATCGATGGCCTGGCCCTCGGCCTCCATGGGCAGGGTTTCGAGATGGTCGAGCACGCCGCCGCCGTTCGGAAGCGCGACGACGTAAAGTTCAGGCAGGTCGTGGCCGCTCAGATACAGCCGTCCGTCCGGGCCCCAGCCGCCGCCGGAGATGCTCATCGGCTTGATGCGCTCCAGGATCGAGGCGGGCAGGGCCCAGCCTTCCAGGCGTCGCCACTGGTCGTCGAACTTGACCAGGGTCGTATGGCGGTGATCGCGCGGGGCCTCGCCGCCCTTGGCGTCATAGTTGGCGAACATCGCCCACCAGAAGCCGTCCTTGCGATCGACCCAGGTGATCGAGCCTGTGCCGAGCCCGAGGGAGACGCTCTTGCGATGCGCCAGGGTCATCGGATCGAAGAATTCGACCGTGCTGACATGGGGCGTGCCCGGAAAGTTCGAGCTGGCGCAGACCAGATCCTTGGCGATCACGGCGCAGGAATTGATGTGCGGAAAGCGCGAGCGCTGGCCGGTCCATTCGCCGCGCTTCTCGCCGGTCTTCTTGTCCAGGCGGACGATGTTGAAATTGCTGACCGCGTAGAGGTCGTGAGGGCCGACCGCCACGCCCTGGGTGGCGTTGCTGGCGTAGCGGCGGGCCGTCTCGAATCCGACGGCGGTCGTAGGGGCGGCAGGCGGGGTGATCGTGGCGACTTGAAGTGTCGCTGCGATGGCCAGGACGAGTGACACGATCGACCCCTTTGTCCCTTAGAAGTTCACGGCCGCGCCGACCCAGTAGGTGCGACCGTAGTTCGCCCATTCTTGCAGATAGCGCCGGCCGGGGCCCGTGACTTCCTGGCGACCGGTGTTCGAGAGGTTCTGGCCCTCGACGAACAGGCTCAAATGCTTGTTCCAGCGCCAGGACAGGCTGGCGTCAAAGACGTGGCGACCTTTCCAGTACTGGTCGGAATTGACGTTGGCGTCGTTGATCGTTTCCAGCTGGCCGCCGATATAGTTGTGCGACACGCGGGCTTCGAACGGTCCGCGCTGGTAGTAGACCGCCGCGTTGGTGGTGATCTCGGGCTGTTGGAACAGACCCGTCACGCGCGGGCCGGTCGAGGTCCGGAACGTGAACTCGGTGTCCAGCCAAGTGACGTTGCCGTTGAAGCCGAAGCCGTCCAGCGGCGCGGGCAGGAAGGTGAAGGCCTGCTGTACGGCGAACTCGACGCCCTTGATCTTGGCCGTCTCGGCGTTGCGCGGGGTCGAGATCAGCACCGTTTCGACGCCCCGGCCCACATCGAGCCGCTCGCTGGACGACAGGGTGAAGATCTCGTTCTTGATGTCCTTGGAGAACACCGCCAGCGAGACCATGCCGTCGGTCGGGTAGAACTCGACGGAGAGGTCGAAGCCTTCGCTTTCGCGCGCCTTCAGGTCGGGATTGCCGCGCGACAGGGTCGGCTGGCTGCCGTCGAAGTTCAGGGTCTCGGTCGCGGCGAGCGACCCGTAGTCCGGGCGGCCAATCGTATTGGTCCAGGCGGCGCGGACGATGAGGTCGGTGCGCGGCTTCCACTGCAGGTGCAGGCTGGGCAGCCAGTTGCCGTAGCTGCCGTCGTTCGAGACCGGCGTGAGCACGCCGCCGGTGTTGCGCACGGCGTCCGACGTCACCTTCGTGCGCTCATAGCGCAGGCCGCCCAGCAGGGTCAGGTCGCCGACGCGATAGCTGGCCTGGGCGTATCCGGCCTGAACGTCTTCGCTGACATCGTAGTTGCCGGTCGGCGCCGAGACGGTGGTGGTGAAGCAGCTGCGGTTGGTCTGGAAGAACGCCGTGGCGGCTTCGGCGTCGATACGCGGGTCGAGGCGGTAACGGCCGGCGATCAGCTGGCTCGGCCCGGCCTTGTCGACCTCGGCCAGGGTGTAGACGAAGCCCGTGGCGGCTCGATAGTTGACCTGGCTGTTGCGGAAGTCGCGTTCGCTCGACCGCAGGACGCCGCCAAACTTGAGCTTCCAGCGCATGTCGTCGTCGAAGGTGACGTCCAGGCGCGCCTGGGTGGTGCTTTCGTTGGTCTTGGTCAGCGCGTCCCGGTGCTGCTGCAGGACATAGTTGGCCGGGTTACGCAGGGCCGCTTCGTTGACGGGATTGAACGTCGGGAGCAGCCGGTTGGTGGTGTCGTAGGTGAAGGCGTAGTTGGCGCCTTGAGCGTCCACGGTGCGGAATTCGACCGAGTGGTTGGGAACCTTCAGTCCGGCGAGCGAGTAGACGAGGTCGCCGTCGAGCTTCCAGTTCGGCGCGAAGGACCAGGCAAAGCCCGTACGCGCCAGGCCGATCTCACGCGTCGTGATCGGCTGGTTCAGGTGGATGATGCCACGGCCGCGCGCGAAGGCGCCGCTGGTCGGGGTCTGGTTGGCGACATTGCCCAGCGGTTCGATCCGGTACTCGATCCGCTCCTCGTCATCCTCCATGCGCGAGGCCAGCACCGAGGCGTCCCAGCGGAACGCGTCGGTCGGGCGGTACTCGAGCTTGGCGTTCACGCCGCTGCGCTGCTTGGTGTTGTTGTACCAGAACAGACGCACCTGGGTCGGCACCTGAAGGCCATTGCCCGTGGGCGAGCCCGACAACACCGGCGCGCCGGCGGCGGTGTATTCGCGAACGCTGGGGTCGGCGGCCTCGACCTGGGGGATGTCGTAATCGAGCTGCTCGTGCGAGGCGCCGATCACGACGCCCCACTGATCCTCGGCGCCGAAGGTGCGGCCTGCGGCGAAGGCCAGGCGGTAGGAGGGCTTGTCGTTGCGGACGTCACCACTGCGCTCGTACTGGCCGTACGAGGCCATGCCGTTGAAGAACGGGCGCTTGGCGTCGAAGGCGCTGCGGGTGGTGACGTTGATGACGCCGCCGATGGCGTTACCGTCGTTCTCCGGGGTCACCGTCTTGATGACCTCCAAGCGGCCGGCCATCACCGAGGGGACGATGTCCATCGGCACGGTGCGGCCGCTTTCATCGACCGAGGCGACCAGGGCGCCGTCGATCGTGGTGCGGTTATAGGTCGAGCGCAGGCCGCGAATAACGGGGAAGCGCGGCTCGCCCTGGTCTTCCATGACCGAGATGCCGGGGATGCGGCGAAGAGCGGCGGCCGTGTTGTGGTCGGGCAGCTTGCCGATGTCGTCGGCGGAGACCACGTCAGACACGACGAACGCCTGGCGCTTGACCGCGATGGCGGCGCGCTGGGCCTCGCGCTGACCGGTGATCACCACCGCGTCGACGGTGGTCGCATCCTGGGCGAAAGCGATCATCGGGGCGCACAGGGCGCTCGTGGCCAGCAGGCCGGTGATCAGGTTACGAGACATCAGTTTCGACACGAGCCCACTCCAACGCTTTGTGGGGCCGGTGATACGGAGGCTCGACGACGCGAAGACTAAGCTTTCGTCGCGGTTTCGATACGGAAAAACCAAGGTTCTGTGTCGTGAGGCGAGGGGGCTCGGCTTAAGGCGGTGGGCGGCAAGCTTCAGGTCGCCGCGCAACGGAGCCGTCGTCGAGCCGGCTCAAGAACAGTCGAAGCAAGCGCGGTAACGCCAGCGCAAGCATCACTTGTAAAGCAAAAGGGGAGTTTTCGAACGCGGCCTCAGCGGAAGGCCTAGATCTCCAAGAGGAGAATGGTGGGTGTAGTAGGATTCGAACCTACGACCCGCTGATTAAGAGTCAGCTGCTCTACCAACTGAGCTATACACCCATTCGACGGTCCGAAGCACTTGCGAGCCCCGGCGGCGAGGCGCGGAACATACGCAATGATTTTGGGAGCGCAAGCGCTTTTTGCATGGCCAGACGAGATATTAGCGGCGCGGTGGATTTCGCGTACCTGGAGGGGTTCGCGGCCGGAGATTTCGCGGTGGTCGACGAGGTGCTGGCGCTGTTCCGCGAGCAGGCCGCGCTGTGGTCTCCGATGCTGGATCCGTCGCATCCTGGATGGAAGGACGCGGTGCACACTGTGAAGGGCGCGGCACGGGGCGTGGGGGCCTTCGCCTTGGGTGAGGTCTGCGAACGCTGTGAAGCGGGGCTGGAGAGCCTGGAAGCGGTCAGGACGGCCTTGGATACGGCGTTGCTGGATATCGCCGCCTACGCGCACGAACAGGCGCTGCGCTCGCTCAAGGGTTAGCCCAAGAAAAAAGGGCCGAAGCTCTCGCTTCGGCCCGCAGGGGAGTGGAGGGGATTGGCGCGCTAGAAGGTGGCGCGCAGGGTCACCTGATAGGTGCGACCGTCGTAGTCGATGAAGCGCGGCAGCATCGGGTCGTTCTCGTATTCAGCGCGCTGGGCGTTGGTCAGGTTGAACGCGTCGACCGACACCGTCATGCGCTCGGTGAGCTTGTAGGAGGCCGAGGCGTCAAGCTGGCTGCGCGCCTTGACGGTCCGGGCGTCGCCGACGAACGAGTTGCCGGCGGCGAGGTCGTACTTGTCGCGCCAGTTGTAAACGAGGCGGAGGCCGCCCCAGCCGGCTTCATAGTATCCGATCAGGTTGAGATTGTTCTTGGACACGCTGGGCAGGGTGATCTTTTTCCCCGCCGTGTCGACGCCGTCGATCTTGGTGTACGAATAGTTGAAAGCGCCGCCGAAGTTCTTCCAGAAGCCCGGCAAGAAATCCAGATTCTGCTGGATGTTGAACTCCAGCCCGGTGACGGTCATCGGTGATTGGTTGGTCCGGCCGCTGACGCGCACCTCGGCGTTCTTGAGGACGCCGCCCGAGCCGACGAAGCGGTTGGAGCTGACGCACCTGGGCGAACCCGCCGAGGTGTCGATGGTCAGCGTGCCGAGATCGACATCGATGCCGTCAATCTTGCCGCTGGACGGGCAGAGCACCGACGGGTCGGTGATCGGGCCGATGAAGCCCTTGATCTCCTTGCGGTAGGCGGCGAGCGAGACTAGTCCGCCCGGACGGTTGTACCACTCCAGCGACGCGTCGAACGAGTCGGCGGTGTAGGGCTTGATGTCGGTGGCGCCGAGCGTGACGGTATAAACCGGGTCGGTCGGCGGGTTCACGTCCACCGGGATCTGAACGAAGGTCGTCGGGACGTTGTCACGCGGCTGCGGACGCACATAGGTGCGATAGGCGGCGGCGCGGAACACCAGGTCGTCACGCAGATCGGCCATGAAGATCGCCGACGGCAGCCAGTAGTCATACTCGTTCTTCCGCACCGAGGTGCTGAGCGAGTGATTGATCGGGCCGGCCTGGTTCGACAGGGCCGTGGTGCAGTTCTTACAGTTCAGAGCGACGATCTTCTGCTCGGTGCGCTCGTAGCGCGTGCCGACCGTGCCGCGGAACGGGATGCTGAACAGGTCCCCCTTGAACTTGGCCGCCGCATACGCCGAGTAGACGTCGTTCTGGTTGCTGAAGTTGTTATTCCAGTAGTTGCCGTCCGTGTAGTTGTTCACGAAGCCATAGGGCGTCAGGAACACGCCAGGCGCGCCCAGCTGGAACTGGTCGGGGAGGCCGTTGGGGTTCAGCGGCGTACGCAGATTGGTGTTGAGCGGCGTGACCGCCTTCAGCACCCGCTGAATATCGACCGTCATCCAGTTGCTTGTCGCGCCGGGCGCTTTGCCGCCGAAGAAGTCGTTCGCATAGGACAGCTGGAAGGCCATGTCCGGCGTGACGTTCTGGGTCTGCGCGCCCAGGGCGGTGTTGCGCGAGCCGCTGGAGGTGAACTTGGCTTGTTCGGCGCGGCCGCCGAATTGCAGCACGGTGAAGAAGCCATCCAGGGTGCGTTCAAAGTCGACCTGGAAAGCGTCGAGTTCGTTCTCGGCCTTGCCGTTCGTGCCCGTGACGCCAAACCGGTCGGCGGCGGTCGTGGCGCTCTGGCCCGGCATCGGCGCGCCCGCCTGGGTGGTGGCCGTGGCGGTCGCCGGGATCGGGAAGCCGCCGTTGGGCAGGTGGGTCGCCTTGGGCGTCGTCAGGTTCGCCGAGTAGTTCGACAGGTCTGAGCCGCCGAGGTTCACCAGCGCGACGATACCGTTCAGGCCGGCGGGGCCGAGGTTACGGTAGGGGTTCTGGACAACGTCGAATTCGATCTGGTTGGCGTAGGCCTTGGCGCGCGAGACCGTCAGGGTGGCGGTGGCCTTCCAGTCGTCGTTCTTGAACTCAAGGCTCGGATTAATGGCCCAGGTCGAGTTCTCGGCCGGCTCGGACCGGACCGAGTCGAACGTGTTGATGTTCTCGGCCTTGAACGTGTTGATGTAGGCGCGGTCGCCGTTCGGCGTCTTGACGATGAAGGGCGTGCCGATGTCGCTGATCTTGGCGACGGCCGAGGTGGCGGCGAGGCCTGTATTGGTGCCGTTGCCTGCGCCCGCGTCGATATAGAGCAGGTGGTTGGTGGCCTCATCCAGCTTGCGCTTGGTGATGAAGGCGTTGGTCCCGAACTTCCAGGAGTCGTTGATCCGGTACTCAAAGCCCGTCGAAGCCGACAGGGTCGTGCCGCGGTTGAACTTCACCAGCTGGCGCGTCTGGCTGGGATAATAGACGCCGCCCGGGTTCTGGGCGATCAGCGCATCGTAGACCGGGTTCGAGCCGGCGGCGGCCTGGTTGCCCACCTGGATCGCGCCCAGGCGGTTGCCCCACGAGTTCACGGTGATCGAGTCGCGCCGGAACTTCTCGTCCTTCCAAGCCACCACGCCGAACACCGCGAAGTCGTTCGTCAGGTGCTTGTTGTAGCCCAGCGAGGCGAGCGGGCTGCCGAGGCTTCCCAGGTCATTGTACTCGTAGGACAGCTTGGCGAAGCCGCCGTCCTTGCGCGACAGGGCGGGGTTGATCCGCAGATCGACATTGCCCGACAGGCCGCCAGCCAGGTTCGAGGCCGAGGGCGTCTTGATGACGTTGATCGCCGTGAAGATGTCCGAGTTGAACGCGCCCAGCGGGGTCGAGCCGTTCAGGATCGGATCAGCGAACGCGCCGCCGTTCAGCGTGGTGCGGGCGAAGCTGCCGGGAAGGCCCCGCAGGCTGATCGTGGCGTTGCGGCTGCCGGCTTCGCGATTGATCTGTACGCCCGGAATGCGTTGGATGGCTTCGCCGACGTTGAGGTCCGGGAAGCGGCCCAGGCCGTCAGAGGAGATGCCGTCCGAGATTTCCAGCGTCTCGCGCTTGGTCGCGATCGCGTTGGCGTAGGCTTGTCGGAAGCCGGTGACGACGACGGCTTCGACGGTCTCGGCCTCCGCCTTCTGGCTATCAGTCGTTTGGGCGTGGGCCACGGCGCCGACCGCGAGGGTCGCGCAGGACGCCATCAGCGCGGTGCGAAGTGCGAAGGTGTTGCGTGCAAGGATCATGAGAATGCCTCCCCCGGCGCACTGACCTGGCGCCCTTGGGTGACTTATCCGACCAGTTCGCTGCGTTGTCAAGAATTGGTAATGCCACTTTGTTGAGGTCGTCGTTCACCTGGTCAGGCCAAACAGTTGGCGCGTCTTCTGGCGATGTTCGCCCCAACCGGCCTGCCCTGCCGACTTTCAGCGGCGATCAAACCACCCTGTCGCCTCGGCGTCGCGCACTTGAGTCGCCAATACGGAGCGTACTTTGACGTTGATTTATCCGACCAATGGTATGACCAGATACCAAGGTGCGGTTTGACCGGACGCCCCCATCGGCGGATCGCCGGATAAAGGAAGCGTAATTGGCGAGACGGCGCAGTCGCGGCTAGAAGAGTGGCTCTGACATCAGGAGTCTTTCATGCCTACCAGCCCCTGGAGCCACCAGCGGAACGCCAACGTCGCTGACGACATCGACTTCGAGATCAAGGGCGAGGATCTGCAGTTCGTCGAGATCGAGCTCGACCCGGGCGAAAGCGCGGTGGCTGAAGCCGGCGCCTTCGTCTGGAAGGACGCCACAGTGCAGATGACCACGGTGTTCGGGGACGGCGCCGCCGACCAGGGCGGTGGCTTCATGGGCAAGCTGCTGGGCGCGGGCAAGCGTCTGATCACCGGCGAAAGCCTGTTCACGACCGTCTTCACGCACCACGGGACGGGCAAGGCGCGTGTAGCGTTCGCCTCGCCGACTCCCGGCACCATCCTGCCGCTGAACCTGGGGCAACTGGGCGGGACGCTGATCTGCCAGAAGGACAGCTTCCTGGCGGCCGCGCGCGGCGTCTCGATCGGCCTTCACTTCCAGAAGCGGATGATGACCGGCCTGTTCGGCGGCGAAGGCTTCATCATGCAGCGGCTGGAAGGCGACGGCTGGGTGTTCGTCCAGATGGGCGGAACGCTGGTCGAGCGCACCCTGGCGCCGGGCGAGGAACTGCACATCGATACGGGCTGTCTGGCCGCCTATACGCCGGATGTCGACTTCGACCTCGTCATGGCCGGCGGCGTGAAGAGCGTGCTGTTCGGCGGCGAAGGCCTGTTCTTCGCCCGCGTGCGGGGTCCCGGTAAGGTCTGGATCCAATCCCTGCCGTTCGCGCGCCTGGCCGGCCGCATGCTGCAGGCGGCCAACCACCAGGGCGGCAATCAGGGCGAGGGCTCGATCCTGGGCGGCTTTGGTCGGATGATCGACGGGAACTAGTTTAGCGTCCTTCTCCCCTTGCGGGAGAAGGTGTCAGCGCAGCTGACGGATGAGGGGTCTCTCGGCGTCGCCCTTGCGACCCCTCACCCGGTCCTGCGGACCACCCTCTCCCGCAAGGGGAGAGGGCACAGGGGCTCACCCCTTCGTCCGATCCCAGCTGTCGTATTCATAGGCGATGCAGCGGTCGATTAGCGTGCGCCAAACGGGCTCGGCGATCGCTTCGGACAGGCCGGCTTCGCGAGCGGCGCCCTTGACCTTTTCCACCACATCCTCGATCCGCGCCCGGTCGAAGACCTTGTTGCGGTCGGCCTTGATGCGCGCCGCTGCGTCCATGTAGCCCTGACGCTCGGTCAGGAGCTGGACCAGGGCCCGGTCCAGGGCGTCAACGCCCCGGCGCACATCGACCATGGTCTGGCAGTCGGCGGGCGCGAGGCGCTCATCGACCGTGAGAGTCGTCGTTTTCATGCGCCCCTTTAAGCGGTTTTGGGGCGGTCGGACCATCCCAAAACCTGACGATTCCACCGTCAGATGCCCGCGCCGTTGTCCAGGGTGCGCAGCGCCGCCTCGTGCGCCTCGGCTTCCGCCTTCAGCCAGTTCACGAAGGCCTTCACCTGCGGCAGTCGACCCTTCGCCTTGGGGTGAACCACATAGTAGGCGAAGTCGACGGCTGTGGACGCCTCGAACGGGATGACCAGGCGTCCGGAGTCGAGATCGGCCTGGGCCAGGGTGCGCTTGGCCAGGGCGATGCCCCGGCCGTTGGCGGCGGCCTCAATCACCAGGCTGGACTGGTTGAAGCGGGGTCCCCGCGCGCCGTCGACGCCCTTGATCCCGCGCGCGGCCAGCCACATCGCCCAGTCCGGGCAGCTGTCATCGGCGTCGGGCGAGCCGTCGTGCAGCAGGATATGATGCTGCAGGTCCTCGGGGCGCTCCAGGGCGTTCTGCTCCAGCAGGTCGGGGCTGGCGACCGGGACGACGGTCTCGTGCAGCAGGCGGATGACCTCCAGGCCCGGATAGCGACCCGAGCCGTAGCGGATGGCCATGTCGACCTCGCCGGTGGCGAAGTCCACCACCTCCATGCCCGCCGACAGCCAGACGTCGACCTGCGGATGGGCCTGCTCGAACTTGCCCAGGCGCGGCACCAGCCATTTGGCTGCGAACGAGGGCGCGGCGGTCAGGGTCAGGCGGCGGCCATCCACGGCGGCGGTGAGCAGGCTGGCGGCTTCGGCCAAGCGATCGAACGCTTCGCGAAGGGCGGGTAGGGCGGTCTGCGCCGCGTCGGTCAGCAGCAGGCCCTTGGGCGTGCGCTTGAAGAGCGCCGCGCCGACATAGTCTTCCAGGTTCTGGATCTGTTGGCTGACCGCGCCAGGGGTCACCGACAGCTCGTCCGCCGCCCGGCTGAAGTTCAAATGGCGCGCGGCGGCCTCGAACGCGCGAAGGGCGTTCAGCGGCGGCAGGCGACGGCGCTCGGTCGGTCTTTCCATAGTTTTCCTGAACGCCCCGGCAGAAGTCCTTGTTTGCGAATTGGCCCCTCCGGCCTGAGTTTGCAAGCGTTCGCTGGCGGATTGGCCCTTTTCGTCGGCGCGTGCGAGCGGGGTTGTCCTTAGGGATGACCCCGCCTTGCGTTCCAGCGCTTTATTCCAAGCGGCCTGATAGAGGTTCTAAACCCATGGCCCGCCAGCCAGCCCGAAATCGCCCGCCCGGACTTGTCGTCGTCGGTGGCAAACAGGCGGGCCGCCCGCTCGGCGCGGTGTGGCTTGTCGGCGCGGGCCCCGGCGATCCGGACCTGCTGACGTTCCGGGCGTTCAACGCCCTGCGGGCCGCCGACGTCGTGGTGCACGACGGCCTGGTGTCCGAAGAGATTCTCGACCTCGCCCCGAGCCGCGCCCGGCGGATCAACGTCGCCAAGCGCAAGTCGCGCCACACCTTGCCGCAGGACGATATCAACCAACTGCTGGTCGCCCTGGCGCTGGAAGGGCTGACCGTGGTCCGGCTGAAGGGCGGCGATCCGTTCCTGTTTGGTCGCGGCGGCGAGGAGCTGGCGGCCTGTCGCGCCGCAGGCGTCGACTGCCATGTGGTGCCGGGCGTCACCGCCGCCCTGGCGGCCAGCGCCGGCGCCGGGGCGCCGCTCACCCATCGGGGCTCGGCCCAGGCGGTGACCTTCGTCACGGGTCACGCGGCGCACGGAGAGCCTGACCTCGACTGGGTGGCGCTGGCGCGACCGAACCAGACCGTCGTCGTCTATATGGGCGTCTCGACCGCCGCCTTGATCGCCGAACGCCTGGTCGCGGCCGGTCGCGCGGCGTCGACGCCGGCCCTGATCGTCGAGAATGCGAGCCGCGCGGACGAGCGTCGGCTTCTGACGACCCTGTCCGGCTTGGCCGAAGCCGCCGCAGGCGTGAAGGGCCCCGCGCTGCTGATGGTGGGCGAGGCCATGGCGATGGCGGAAGTTCAATCTCCTCCCCCGTTGACGGGGGAGGGGGACCGCGAAGCGGTGGAGGGGGCGCTCGCCGCAAAGCGCGCCCCCTCCGTCATCTCGCCCATGGGCGAGCTGACACCTCCCCCGCTTCGCTGGGCAGGAGAGTTCAAATGAAAGCCGTAGTCGCCAATCGCCTGATCGACGGCGAGGTCGTGTTCTGGAAGTCAGGCCAGTGGGTCGAACGCTTCGGCGACGCCGAGCTGTTCGACGCCGAAGCGCCGGTCGAGCACGCCGTGTCGGTCGGTAAGGGCCAGCCCACCGTCGTGGTCGACGTCTATCCGATCGACCTCGTGCAGTCCGACGGTCGCTGGGCGCCGCTCAGCTATCGCGAACGCATCCGGGCCCTGGGCCCCACCAATGAGCCCACGCACGGCAAGCAGGCCGAGGGCGGCGACGTCGTCGAGGCGCTGCGTCACGCTGCGGGCGCGGCGCGGTCGACCGGTCGCGTTGACCTGATCCGCAGGAAGTAGGGCGGCATGTACCAGTACGATCTCATCGACAAGGAATTCCTGGCCGACCGCTCGGCCGAGTTCCGAGGGCAGGTCGCCCGCCGTCTCTCCGGCGAGCTGACTGAAGACCAGTTCAAGCCGCTGCGGCTGATGAACGGGCTCTATCTGCAACTACACGCCTACATGCTGCGGGTGGCGATCCCATACGGCTCATTGAACCCGGTCCAGGCGCGGCGCCTCGCGCAGATCGCGCGCGACTACGACAAGGGCTATGGCCACTTCACCACGCGGCAGAACATCCAGTTCAACTGGATCAAGCTGAAGGACGCGCCCGAGATTCTGGACAAGCTGGCCGAGGTTGATCTCCACGCCATCCAGACCAGCGGCAACTGCATCCGCAACACCACGTCCGACCCTTACGCCGGCGCCACGGCCGAGGAGGTCGATGACCCGCGCGTGTGGTCCGAGGTGATCCGCCAGTGGTCGACCCTGCACCCGGAATTCTCGTTCCTGCCGCGCAAGTTCAAGATCGCCATCACCGCCTCGGCCAAGGACCGCACGGCGGCCAAGGTCCACGATATCGGCCTTCTGATGCGCAAGGGCCGCGATGGCCAGCTGGGCTTCGAGGTGATCGTCGGCGGCGGACAGGGGCGCACGCCCTATGTCGGCCCGACCATCAAAGAGTTCCTGCCGACCGACCGGCTGCTGAGCTATCTGGAAGCCGTTCTGCGCGTCTATAATCGCCACGGTCGGCGAGACAATATCTACAAGGCTCGGATCAAGATCCTGGTCGCCGCCCTCGGCGCGGAAGAGTTCGCCCGTCAGGTCGACGAGGAGTGGGCCAAGATCGACGCCGCCCGCGCCGACCTGCCGACCGCAGAACTGGCCCGCATCCGCGCCGCCTTCGCCAAGACCCCGTTCGAGACCCTGCCGGCGCGCTCGGACGCCTTCGAAACCGCCAAGGCCAATGACGCGGCCTTCGCGCGGTTCGTTCGCAACAACGTCAAGCCGCACAAGCAGCCGGGCTATGCGATCGTCGAGGTCTCGCTGAAGGCCCAGGAGCAGACGCCGGGCGACGCTTCGGCCGACCAACTCGAGGTGGTCGCCGATCTTGCCGAACAGTTCAGCCTGAACGACCTGCGCGTGACCCATGCGCAGAACCTCGTCCTGCCGCACGTCAAGCTGGACGACTTGCCGACGGTGTTCGCGACGCTGCAGACGTCCGGCCTCGCCACGCCGAACATCGACCTCGTCAGCGACATCATCGCCTGCCCGGGCCTCGACTATTGCGCCCTGGCCAACGCCCGCGCCATTCCGGTCGCGCAGGACATCGCGCGGCAGTTTGCGGACCTGGATCGCGCCGAAAAGGTCGGCGAGCTGAAGATCAAGATCAGCGGCTGCATCAACGCCTGCGGTCACCACCACGTGGCCCATATCGGCATCCTGGGCGTCGATAAGAAGGGCGAGGAGTTCTACCAGCTTTCGCTGGGCGGCTCGGGCGCCGAAGACGCCTCGATCGGCAAGATCCTGGGGCCGGCGCTTCCGGCCGACAAGGTCGCCACGGCGGTCGATCAGCTGGTCGGGGCCTATCTCAACGTCCGAAACGACGGCGAGCGTTTCCTCGACACCTATCGCCGGGTCGGTCTCGAGCCCTTCAAGGAGGCGGTCTATGCCCAAGCTGATTGAGCTCGTTGACGGACAGGCCCGCTGGACCGAGGACGCCTTCACCGCCCTGACCGACGAGGACGCGATCCCGCCCGGCGGCGACGTGATCCTGTCCTTGGCCCGTTTCCAGGCCGAGGGCGACGCGCTGCTGGCCTCCAACAGCCGTCGCGTCGGCGTGCGGATCGAGCCCGACCAGGAGGTCGAGGTCTTGGCCTATGACCTGGCGCGCATCGCGGTGGTGGCCCTGGCCTTTCCGAAGTTCCGCGACGGTCGCGCCTATACCTCGGCGCGTCTGCTGCGCGAGCGGTTCGGCTATCAGGGTCAGATCCGCGCCGTGGGCGATGTGCTGCAGGAGCAGGCGGGCTTCATGGTCCGCTGCGGCTTCGACGCGTTCGAACCCGCCGATGGCGCGACGCCAGACGTGCTGACCAAGGCGGCCAACCGCTTCCGGCACGTCTATCAGCGCGCGGCTGACGATCGCCCGATCGCGCTGGATGAGAGGGCGGTCTAGTGGCCTACGACCAGACGAGCGCGACGGCTCCAGGCCTTGCCGCCCGGCTGGACGCCGAGCTGCGCGACGCCCATCCCAGCGCGATCCTCCGCGCGGCTCATGACCATTTCGGCGACAAGCTGGCGCTGGTGTCGTCGTTCGGCGCGGAGTCGGCGGTGCTGCTGCATCTGGCGTCGCGTGTCTCGCCCAGCCTGCCGGTTCTGTTCCTCGACACCGGCATGCTGTTTGGTCAGACGCTGGACTATCGCAAAAATCTCGCCGCTCAGTTTGGCCTGACCGATGTCCGCGATCTGCGACCGGCTTTCGCGGACCTGGCGACCCAGGATCCCAGTTCCGACCTCTGGCGGACCAGCGTCGACGGCTGCTGCCACATTCGCAAGGTTCTGCCGCTGGATCGAGCGTTGGGCGGCTTCGACGCCTGGATCACCGGTCGCAAGCGCTTCCACGGCGGCGATCGCCTGAGCCTGCCAGTGGTCGAAGAGGCCGACGGCAAGATCAAGTTCAACCCGCTGGCCAACTGGTCCAAGGCCGAGCTCGACGCCCATGTCGCCGAGCACGACCTGCCGGCCCACCCGCTGGTCGCCCAGGGCTATGCCTCGGTCGGCTGCTGGCCGTGCACGCAGCCTTCCGACGACGGACGATCCGGGCGTTGGGCGGGCCAGGAAAAGACCGAGTGCGGCATCCACGTCGCGCGGGCGCCCGGTGTCGCGCCGAACGTGGGTGGGGATATCTGATCTAAATCCTCCCCCCAGCGGGGGAGGCGGCGCGAAGCGCCGGAGGGGGAAGCGCTTAACGCATCATCTCTTCCCCCTCCGTCGCCTCTTCGAGCCGACACCTCCCCCGCTGGGGGGAGGATCTTCTGGCTCTACTCCCCAGGCCGATACGTCCGCACCGCGTGCTTCTTGACGTCCTCGGGATAGAAATAGACGTCGCGCAGGTTGCCGATCACATAGCGCGGGGCCTGGTCGTTGAAGTGCGGTGAGGCGGGGTCACCGCTCTCGCCGCCGGCCGAGATGGCGCGGGCGCGGACCTTGTCACCGAACTGCACGACCGCCACGAAGCTGTTGCCCAGCGTGCCATAGTACTTCTTCGTGCCCGGCCAGCGCTTGGCCCCGAACGAGGCCAACGAGCCCCACTGGGCCGAGGTAAAGCCCACCGGAAGGCTGGGCTTGGTGTCATCGAAGGTCTGGACGATGGCGCCGTCATTGCGCTGGAAGCGGTTGATCTCGCCCCACGGGGTTTTCCACGACCCGAAGTCGGCGGTCAGGCGGTCCGAAGCCTCGGCCAGGGCCGCCAGCTTGTCGGCCGCTGAGAGCTTGTCGGCCATATAGTCATAGGTGTTGAGCCCTTGCGCCTTGGCGGCCGGCGCGGCCTTGGCCCACATCGCCTCACCCCAGAACACCGCCAGGGACGTCTCCGTCGAGCGCGCGGACCACTTGCGATCCCAGGCCGCCAGGGCGGCCACCTGCGCGGCGACCTTGGCCTTGATCGGGTCGCTGTCGGGCGTCGCCGCATAGGCGGTCTCAAGCGTCGGGATCAGGCGCGCGAATGCGGTCAGGTAAGGATCGTAGGCTTTCTCGATCAGGCCGCCGAGCGTCAGGTTCTTGACGTCCTTCAGAACCAACTCGGCGTGCAGGCCGCGCGGGTTTTCACCGAAGGTGTCCATATACTTCGGGAAGTCCGCCAGCTTGGGGCTATAGGGGCCCGCCGCCGTATAGGGCCAGTTGTTGGTGTTGAAGGTCCAGCCGTTCGGCGGGTTCAGCACCTGGGGCGCGTCTTTCAGCGCATGCAGGCCCTTCCAGTCGGTCGCGGGGTCTGCGCCATCGACGGGCTTGGTGTAGTCGAAGCGATCGTCACGCATCGGGATGAACTGCGGGTGCAGATAGGCGATCTCGCCCTTGGCGCTGGCGAACAGGGTGTTGTTCGACGAATTGGCCTTCAGCTCCGCCACCTTCATGAATGAGGCGTAGTCGGTCGCCTTGGTGCGCAGGAACGACTGCTGGAGCGCGGCGACCGGCTTGTTCATCAGCGCGATGCTGATCCACTTGCCGTTCTCCTCGCGCACGATGGGGCCGCGATGGGTCTTGAAGACGGTGAACTTGCGTTCGGCCATCGCTCCGTCGGCGGTGCGATAGGGGACGGTGATGACCTCGGTCTTCAGGGGACGTAGCTGGTCGCCGTACTTGTAGAAGCGCTGGCCGTCCTTCTCGACGATCGTTTCGATGAACTCGTCCACGACGTCGACGCCGCTGGAGGTGTGCATCCAGCCGGCCTTGGCGTTGAAGCCCTGATAGATGAAGAACTGGCCCCAGGTCGTGGCGCCGTAGGCGTTCAGGCCTTCGTTGCTCGAGACCTGCATCTCGGAGCGGAAGAAGAAGCTGGTGTGGGGGTTGATCAACAACATCGCCGCGCCATCCAGAGTCAGCTTTGGCGCGATGGCGATGCCGTTCGAGCCGGTGGGCTCCTTGAACAGCAGGCCCTTCTCATCGGCGGTCATGGCCAGCTGGCGCTTGCCGTAGAAGGCTTCCAGCTGCGTCAGCGCCACGCGCTCGATGTCGCCGCCGATGCTGCCTTCCGAGAAGCTCAAGGCCATCCAGGGCTCGAAGCGCTGGATCGCCCGCGGCTTCACGGTCGGGTGGGTGTCCAGATAGTAGTTGAGGCCGTCGGCCCAGGCATTCATCAGCGCCTTCAGCCAGGCCGGGCTTTTGGCGTAGTCGGCCTTCAGCATCGCCGGATCGATGAACAGCTTCTGGCGCAGGTCGGCCCAGATCGCCTTCTCGCCCTCGGCCTCGGCGGTGCGGCCCAGCGAGGTCATGAAGTTGGCCTCGACCCGGTTGAAGTCGTCCTCGGCCTGGGCGTAGGCCATGCCGAACACCGCATCGGCGTCGGTCTTGCCGTGGATGTGGGCGATGCCCCAAGTGTCGCGGGTGATCTCGACCTTGGCCGCGCGGGCTTTCAGTCGAGACAGATCATCGCCGGCCTGGGCCGAGCCTGCGCAGAGCACGGCGCACAGCGCCAGGATGCTGACCGAGTAGCGACGCATGACGACCCCCGAAAACTAGACGCGCCCCGAAAGAAGCCGCGATCCAAGCCGAGTTCGGGGATCAACGCCAGTCCGCCTGGCGGATCAGGGGCATTATTGAGGCGGACAGCCCTTGAATTCGCCGACCTTGGAGACCGACAGGCTGGAAAGATCCAGGCCGCGCAGCGCCTTCATCGAGCTGGCGCCGACACCGCTGAACAGGTCCAGCTTCAGGCCCTTGATCGCGCCGCCGATATCCGAGGCGTACCAGTAGCCGTCGTGCTTTTCGCCGTTCGGCATCGGCAGCCCGACCGTCTCCTTGATGAAGATGACGGTGCGGCGGGGAATGACCTTAGGATCGACGGCCACCGTGCGCATGGCGGCGACCCTGCAACCCAGCGAGTCGAACGCACGAATGCCCTTGGCGCCGGCGTGGTACATCGTCGCCTTCATCTTCCACTCGACCGAGCCGGGCAGGGCGCCGCCGCTCAGCGCGGAGGTGATCAGATCGCCGAGCGGATCGGCGTGCGTGGCGGGAGTGGCGGAAGCCGTCGCAGAGTCCGCCTCTGGGGCGGTTGCAGCGATGGCGGGAGCGGCGAATGCGGAGATGACCGCGGTGGCCAAAATTCCGGCGAGCTTGCGTCGCATCGAGGGTGTCCTCTTATCGGCGGTCTGTCGGGCGGGCTCTGGATAGTCCGATCACGGCTCCGTGACAACCCTGTGAGTCGATATGGCGACGCAGGGTCTCGCGCCGTGCGCGAAAAACCGGCATCGATTCAGGGGTTTGAAACTGGGCCTTAGGGGAGTCGTTTTTCGTTCCCAGGCTGCGTGAAGAGGGTGCGAGCATGGCGTTGCAGATCTATGGCGACTCGATTTCCGGCAACTGCCTGAAGGTCAAATGGACCGCTGATCGGCTCGGCGTCGCTTACGAATGGATCGAGACCAACGTCCTGACCGCTGAAACCCGCACCTCGGCGTTCATGGCCTTGAACCCCGCTGGCCAGGTTCCGCTGGCGGTGTTTCCGGACGGGCGACCGCTGGCGCAATCGAACGCGATCATGTTCCATCTGGCGGAAGGTTCGGATCTGATCCCCGGCGACGCCTTCGATCGCGCGAAGATGCTCGAGTGGATGTTCTGGGAGCAGTACAGCCACGAGCCCTATATCGCGGTCGCGCGCTTCCAGATGCTCTATCTGGGCAAACCGGTCGAGAGCCTTGAGCCGCGCCTCATCGAGCGCGGGGCGGCCGCGCTGGCGCGCCTCGAAACACAGCTGCAACAATCAACATTTCTGGTCGGGGACAAGCTGACCCTGGCGGATGTCGCCCTGGTGGCCTACACCCGCGTCGCGCATGAGGGTGGGTTCGATCTTTCGCTCTATCCGGCCGTTGAGGCGTGGGTGGGGCGCGTCGAAGCCGATCTCGGCATTAAATAATCTCCCGGAGCTAAGTCCTTGCGCCTGTCGTCCAGCCTGAAAGTTCTCGCCCTCGCCGCCGCGTTGTCGGCGCCGGCCGCATCGGCGCTCGCCTGGGGCGCGTCGGGCCATCGCGTCGTCGGCGTGGTCGCGGCCAGCAACCTTCCGGCGGATGTGCCGGCGTTCCTGCGCACCCAGACCGCCATCGCCGCCATCGGCGAGTATGCGCGCGAACCGGACCGCTGGAAGGGCTCGGGGAAGATCCACGGCACCGATCGTGACTCCGCCCACTTCCTGGACCTCGACGACCAGGGCCGCATGTATGGCGGCCCCATGTTCACGGTGGCGACCCTGCCGCCGACGCGCGCCGACTATGAGACCGCGCTGCGTGCGGTCGGGCAGGATAGCTGGAAGGCCGGCTACCTGCCTTACGCGATCATCGACGGCTACCAGCAGCTGGTGAAGGACTTCACCTACTGGCGCATCCTGACGGCGGTGGTGAAGATCGAGAAGGACGCGACAAAGCTCGCCTACTACAAGGCCGACCTGAAGCGCCGGGAGGAGCTGCTGCTCCGCGATCTGGGCGTTTGGGCGCACTATGTGGGCGACGCCAGCCAGCCGCTGCACCTGTCGGTGCACTACAACGGCTGGGGGGACTATCCCAATCCGAACGGCTACACCAACTCGCGCCAGATCCACTCTCAGTTCGAGGGGCCCCTGGCCAAGGCGCTGGGCGATCAGGCGTCGATCCAGGCGCTGGTTCCGGCCTACAAGTCTTGTGCGTGCTCGATCGAGACCCGCGTCGTCGGATACCTGACCGAGACCTGGAAGCAGACTGAACCGCTGTACCAGCTGGAGAAGGCGGGAGCCTTGGTCCCGACCGATCCTCGCGCCAAGACCTTTGTTCAGGCCCGGATCGCCGCTGGCGCCACGGCCCTGCGCGATCTGGTCGTCGACGCCTGGACCGAGAGCGCCACCGGCAAGATCGGCTATCGTCCGGAGATCAGCGTCGCCGACGTCGAGACGGGCAAAGCCGATCCCTGGCTCGATCTCTACGGCAAGGACTGATCCAGCGATGCTGGCTTTCGGCGCGCCCGTCGCGGGGCTGACCTACAAGGACCGTTCCGCGGCGTTCGGCGTGGCCGAGAACAACCTGGGTCAGATCGCCCTGGCCCAGGTCACCAAGCCCGGAAAGGCCCCGTACTTCGACCTCCCGGGCGGTGCGGTGGATGGTGACGAGACCGAGGCCCAGGCCGTCGTCCGGGAGTTTGGTGAAGAGACAGGCCTCATCGTGGAGGCCGGCGTGCTGATTGATCGCGTCTCGCAGGTCTTCCTGAAGTCTGACGGGCAGCCCGTCAGGAACTTCGGCGGCGTCTATGTGGTCCGGGTCCTAGGCCTGGAGCCAGGTCTCAAGGTCGAGGATGACCACGCCCTTGTCTGGCTGGATCCCCGCGACGCGGTCGTCGCCCTCCGCCACGACGCCCATGCTTGGGCGGTCGCGGCTTGGATGCGACGCGGCTAGAGCCCTTTAGCTTTAATTGGAATCATCTAAAGCGTTTGAAAGGGCTCTAACTGTTTGATTTTAGAGCCTGTTTATCTGGCTTAGATGGTTTCATCTAAACCAGACAGGCTCTAGGCTGGTCTTGAGGTGGCCTCAGTTCGAAGCCAGGGCGATGTCGGCGCCGCTGCGGCGCGCCAGCTTCAGGTCCGCCGACTGACGTTCGGACAGGGCGTCCTGCAGATCCTCATTGAAGTCCATCAGGCAGGCCTTGACCGACAGGCCCCGGAAACCCTTGGCTTCGCAGGTGCGATTGGCGGCGATGTTGGCGCGGCGGGCGAACTCGCGCGCACCGGCGGGGCTGGAAAGGTCCAGATCGCCAACCTTGACCCGGACGATCGGGGCTTCCGAGCGATCGCCAGCATGGGCGGCGGTGAGGCCGATGATCGGCGTGGCGGCCAGGGCCAGGGCGGCGGCGACGGCGATGCGGTTGACGAACTTGCTCATGTCTTGATCCTCGGCTTGGGTGGTCGCTTGGCGATCCGTTGATCGAGGATGTAGAGCGGCCAGACGCCGAACGCCCGTTACGACTGCTTCATGACGCCGAATTAAGTCTATGAAAAAGAAGTCATAATTGGCGAGTTCCGAGTACGGCCTCTTTGCGTGCGCGGCTTTCGTAAATGATTAACCGCAAACCTTGGGTCTTCGTTAGCCGGCTTCTGTCACAACACACCCATCAACTTTGTTCGCCAGAAGGGATGGGCGGCTATGAAATTCTCGATCGCGATCGCCGCGGGTATCGCTGGCAGCTTCTTTGTCGCTCAGGCCGCTACGGCCGCCGGCGGTTTCGAAGACCAGATGGCCCGTTGCCTGCAACAACACGCCAACACGCGCGACGCCGCGCAAGTCATGCTCGAATGCAATGCCGACGGCGGCAAGCTGTCGGACTGCAAGGTCGTTGACAACAGCGCCGCCGGCAAGGGCTTCGACAAGGCCGCCATGTGCATCGCTGAAAAGCTGCCGATGGGCGCCAAGACCGGCACCGTGAAGGTTCCGTTCCGCTTCCCGGGCGGCGCGTAAGCAACAGCTCGTCAACTGACGAAGCAAGCCCCCGCCGGTTCACCGGCGGGGGTTTTTCGTCTTAGGCCGCCACGAAGTCCCGCGTGATCTTCTGCTCGCTGTGTCGCACGGGAAGGGTGAAGCTGACCGTGGTGCCTTCGCCCGGGGTCGAGTGCATTTCCAGCGCGCCGTCGTGCATGGTGATCAAGGACTTTGTAAGCGCCAGCCCCAGCCCGGTGCCTTGGGTCGTCTTCGAGAACTGGCTTTCGACCTGTTCAAAGGGCTTGGCCAATCGCGCCAGGTCTTCCTTGGCGATACCGATGCCGGTGTCGATGACGGAAACCTTGATCAGGTCGCCGAAGGGGTCTCGGCGGACTTCCGCGCGCACGGTCACGCTGCCGGCGCGGGGGGTGAACTTGATGGCGTTGGACAGCAGGTTCAGCAGCACCTGCTTGACGGCGCGATAGTCTGCCTCGATCTCGGGCAGCTGCGGGAAGTCGATGTCCAGCTTGAGGCCCGCAGCCTCGGCGCGATTGCGCACCAGTCGAACGGCGTCCTCGGCGACGTCTTCCAGATGCATCGGCTCGAACTTGAGGTTCATCTTGCCGGCCTCGATCTTCGACATGTCGAGGATGTCGTTGATCAGGGCCAGCAGGTGCTGGCCCGACGAGTGGATGTCCTGGCTGTAGCCCTTGTAGCGCTGGTCGCCGAGCGGTCCGAACATCTCGTTCATCATGATCTCGGAGAAGCCATTGATGGCGTTCAACGGCGTCCGCAGCTCGTGCGACATGTTCGCCAGGAACTCGCTCTTAGCCTTGTTGGCGCTCTCGGCCTTGACCTTCTCGGTCTCGTACTTCCGGGCCAGTTCGGCCAGTTGCTCCTGACTGCGCTCTAGGCCCGTGACGGCGTTCTGAAGCTGTTCTTCGTTCCGTCGCCGCGCTTCTTCCTGGGTCTTGATCGCGGTGATGTCGGCGGCGGTCATGACGAGCCCGCCTTCGGCGGTGCGGCGCTCGCTGATCTGGATCCAGCGACCGTCCATCAGTTCGGCTTCACGAACGCCCTTGGCGCCGTCGGGCGCGGGGTGTTCCTGCTTGATGGCCAGGGCGGCGAAACGATTGACCTCCGCGCGGGCGGCGCCGGGCTTGAGGATCTTGGGCTCAAGCGAAAAGACGCTGCGATAGTTGCGATTGCACATCAGCAGGCGGCCTTGGCGGTCCCACAGCACAAAGGCCTCTGACACGCTTTCGATGGCGTCGCGCAGGCGGTTTTCAGCGGCCTGGGCGCGCGCCTGGGCGATCCGCTCTTCGGTGACGTCCAGCGCCACGCCGATGATGCGGGCGTGACCTTCGGCGCCTGGGTTGCCGAACCCTTGGCCCCGGGCGTCTATCCAGAGCGAGCGTGCGCCCTGTTCCGTCGACGGGACACGAAACGACACGTCGAACGCGCCGTACATGGCCGCATTGGCCAGGGCCTGACGAACGCGTTCGCGGTGGTCGATCGAGATGCGTTCCAGAAGGTCCTGGCCGGAGACCACCCCGCCGCCGCCCCAACCGAACATCGCGCCCGTCACATCGGAGAGATAGACTTGGTCGCCGTTGAGGTCCCATTCCCAGATCCCGCAACGGGCCGCTTCCACGGCGAGCCGAAAGCGACGTTCGCTGTCAATGAACTCGCGATGGGCCACCTCGGCCTTTCGGCTTTGGATCATCAGCAGCAGCGCCAGCGCGATCCCGACGCCCAGGGGAACCAGCAGGCCAAAGGCCCCCTCCATGACCTGACGGTCCAGGTTCGCCACCGATCGCGTCGGCGCCGCCGCAACGGCGAGCAGGGCGCCTTCGGCGACCGGACGCACGACGACGTCCAAGACAGCGCCGTCCGCGCCTTGACCGCGCACGGCGGCGGGACCATCGCCCAGGTCATCGACCGAGACCGCGAACGCCTCGCGAAGCGCGCTCGCGCCTTGCACGCCGCGCCCGCGCGCGGCGATCAGCTTGCCGTCGGGCAAGGCCAAGGCGCCGCTCTCGCCCTTTTCAGGATCGGCGACAAGGCGCGAGGCGTCGCCGCTGGAGATCACGAAGGCGCGTGCGCTATCCAGGGTGGTCGTGGTGGCCACATAGAGGCGGCCCGTCTCGCCGACGGACCCGATCCAGTTCGTTCGGCCCGAACTGCCCGCCGCGAGGGCGGCGGCCTTCCAGTCAGCGCCGTCGTCACGACCTGCGACGGCGACGACGCCTGCCTGGCTGACGACAGCGACGGCCGCAGCCTCGCCGCCCGCCGCGCGCAAGGTCGTCTCAGCGGCGTCCATGGTCGCACCAGGATCACGCTTCAGAAGGTCGGCGGCGGCGGACAGGCCCGCCCGCTGGGCGGCCAGATTGGCGTCCACGCGCCCGGCGATCAGGTGGGCCTTCGCCGCCAGCGGGGCGCCGCCGGGCTGCGTCGAGGCTTCGCGCTGCAGCCGATGGACGCCGAACGCCGTGTAGACGGCCAAAAGGAGGAGCGCTGCGAGGATCGTGACGCGCACGAGCGCCTGAGACGGCGCGCCTACGGGCTTGGCGCGAACAGCCGAGGGCGCGGTCGGCCCGGCTGCCGCCGGCCCTCCGTGTCTGGCCATGCCCTTGTTCAACGCGCCCGAACTCCCGTGGAACCCCATGGCGAGTCACTTCGCCAGAGCGTGAATCTAACGCACCGCCGCCGTGCGCGTCACCGCTGAAGCGCTGGATTTCGAACGTGTGAGCCTATTGGTCGCAATCCGGGGTGCGCGCGCCTTAGCGCAGACTCGTCAGGCGAGCGCCTTGCTGGCCAGTTCGAGGACATTCTTGGACAGATTGGGGTGGGCCACGATACGTTCCAACTGGGCGCGCATCAGGTCGCCCAGCTCAGGCTTGTAGCGCCGCCAACCGCCCAAGGGCTCGACTAGTCGCGCCGCCGTCATCGGATTGAACGCGTCGACCTTGAGAATCTCGTCCGTCAGAAACGCATAGCCCGCGCCGCTGGGGTCATGGAACCGCGCGGGATTGAAGTTGGCGAAGGTCGAGACGAGGGCGCGCAGCCGATTGGGATTGGTGGGCTCAAAGTCGGGGTGCCGGGTCAGGGCGATCACGCGTTCGAGGGCGTCCGGGTTCGGATCGCGGCCTTGCACGGCGAACCACTTGTCCAGCACCAGCGGTTCGCTCCGCCAGGCGTGATGGAAACTGTCGAGGGCCTTTTCACGCGGGACCCCGCCCATGGCGACCATCGGATAGAGGCCGCCGATCATGTCGGTCATGTTGCGCGCCGCGCTGAAATGGCCGAGCAGGCGTGTGAGGTTGTCGGCGTGGTTGTCGGCCGAGAGGGCTTCGGCGCAGGCGTTGCGAAGGGCCCGGCGACCGGCTGCGGAAGCCGCAGGCGAGAACTCTCCGTCGATCTGCATTTCGCCGTGGAGGCGGCGCAGCAGGTCGCCCAGATGCACCGCGATGCGGGTGCGAAGATGATCGCGGGCCTCGTGCAGGGCGGCCGGGTCGGCGGCCTCGAACATCAGAGCCAGATCCGGCTCGGACGGCAGCGCCAGCAACAGCGCCTTGAACGCCGGCTCGGCGGCGTCGTCCGCGAGCGCGCGACCCAGGGCGTCGGCGTAGCGTTCCTCGCCGACCTCGTCAGGCGCGCCGGCCGTGCGCGTCAGGATCAGGTCCCGCGCCAGGGTCTGGCCGGCCTCCCAACGATTGAACAGGTCGGTGTCCGACCCGAACAGGACGTAGCGGTCCGAGGGGCGCGCGTCGGTCGAAAGGTTCACCGGGGCGGAGAACCCGCGAAGCGCCGAGAGCACCGGCGGCTCGGGGATCTTGTCCCACCGCACCGTCATCCGCGCCTGGTCGAGGACGACGATCTCCGTGTCGCGAAGCACGCGCCCGTCCGATGCGAGCAAGCCGATGGCGATCGGAATCGGCAGGGGCTTCTTCACGGGTTGGCCCGGCGTCGGGAGCGTCGTCTGGGCCAGGGTCAGGGTCAGCGCGCCAGCGGCGGCGTCATAGGCGGTCTCGATGGTGACCGATGGGGTGCCGGCCTGCTCGTACCAGCCAAAGAAGCCCGAAAGGTCGCGGCCGGAGGCTTCGGCGAAGCAGGCGATGAACGCCTCCACCGTCGTCGCTTCGCCATCGTGGCGCTGGAAGTAGAGGTCGCAGCCCTTCCGGAACGCGGCCGCGCCCAGGATGGCCTTCAGCATCCGGATGATCTCCGCGCCCTTCTCATAGATGGTCGCGGTGTAGAAGTTGTCGATCTTCAGGTAGCTGGACGGACGGACGGGGTGGGCGAGGGGACCGGCGTCCTCGGCGAACTGGCGGGCGCGCAGCGCGCGGACATCCTTGATCCGCTGTACGGCCGCGCCGCGCATGTCGGCGCTGAAGCCCTGGTCGCGGAAGACCGTGAAGCCTTCCTTCAGGCACAGCTGGAACCAGTCGCGGCAGGTGATGCGATTGCCCGTCCAGTTGTGGAAGTATTCGTGGGCGACCACGGCCTCGATCCGCTCATAGTCGAGGTCGGTCGCCGTTTGGGGATCGGCCAGGAGCAGCGAGCTGTTGAAGATGTTCAGCCCCTTGTTCTCCATGGCCCCGAAGTTGAAGTCGCGCACGGCGACGATCATGAAGAGATCCAGGTCGTACTCGCGACCGAACACCTCCTCGTCCCACTTCATGGCGCGCTTCAGGCTGTCCAGCGCATAGGCGGCGCGCGACGCCTGACCGGGGTCTACGAACACGCGCAGGGCGACTTCACGGCCGCTCATCGTGATGAACTTGTCGATCAGAACGTCGAGATCGCCGGCGACCAGGGCGAAGAGATAGCTTGGCTTGGGGAAGGGATCGGACCACTCGGCGAAATGGCGACCGCCCTCCAGCGAGCCGGTCGCCACCAGGTTCCCGTTGCTGAGCAGATGCGGGAACTTTCCGTCCGCCTCGATCCGCACGCTGTAGCGAGACAGCACGTCGGGACGGTCCGGGAAATAGGTGATGGTGCGGAAGCCTTCGGCTTCGCATTGCGTGCAGAAGCGGCCGCCCGACATGTAGAGGCCCATCAGGGCCTTGTTCGACGAAGGGTCGATCTCGACCTCCGTCGTCAGCACGAACTGGTCCGGCGTCTTCGCCAAGGTGAGATGTTCGGCGTCCACGACATACTGGGTCGGGTCCAGCGTCTGGCCGTCGATCGCGATGGACACCAGCGTCAGGCGCTCGCCGTTCAAGACCAGTGGCTCGCCCTCAGCGCCGGTGCGGCGGACCGAGAGCTCGGCGGTGACACGCGTCCGGGTCGGATGCAGGTCGAAGACCAGGCGCGTGGTCTCGATGGCGAACGGGAACGGGCGATAGTCCGCGAGGCTTACGGCTTGGGGCGTGTCGGTGCGCATCGGCTTTATTTAATCCGGCTCGCCGCCCTCCGCGAGGGACCTTGACGCGGCGGCTTGAATTAATGCGCCGTCCGCCCCGAAGCGACCTAGTCGCCGGAGGGCGGCGCCGACGGTGACTCCTGCAGGTAACGCTCGACCACCATGATCTTCTGCGCCAAGGCGCTTAGCGCGGGCGGCGCGTCCTCGGGGTTGTCAGCCACGAGGGTGAGGACTTCACGGGCGATCGCGTGCAGACGGGGCGCACTGGCGATCAAACGCGCCTGATACTCCATCTTGTGGGGATCGCGATCGTACTCCGCGCCGGGCGTGCGCCAGCCGCCCCAGTCGTTGGGGTCGGTGACCACGACGGGATAGGTCCCCGGATAGGGGTGGTGGGCGCAGTCGCCTTCCTGCTGCCACTTGTTGCGCGCCCGAAGCACCCGCCAGTTCGAGGCCAGACCGCTTTCCTGCGGGTCGACCTTGTCCTCGGGTTTCAGTTCCTGGGCCTGGAACTCGCGACCTAGGCCGACGTCGTAGGTCACGCGCACGGGTTCGTCGAAGCCCTTGGCCCATACGGGCACGATCCGCTCGACGATCGCCCAGCACCCGACGCTGTCAACCCAGACCCGCTGGTTCTTCTGGAAGACGGTCTTGGCCATGAAACGCGACGTGTCCGAGTTGTGAGACTATGGGCATAAGAACCTGAAATTCTTGACGCCGGGTCAATCTTTCCCTTCGCGTGAACGTCGTTCAGTGTGCCGCCTGTGACGCGCCCAAGAGCGCGGCCAGGGAGGTTCCAGTGGATTTCGACTATTCGGACGATCAGAAGTTCCTGAAGGAGGAGGCGCGCAAGTTCCTCGCCGCGCATTGTGACGTCGGCGTTGTCCGCGGCGTTCTCGACAACGCCGACCGCTCGTTTGACGAGAAGCTCTGGAAGGGCGTCGCCGAGCAGGGCTGGCTGGGGGCCTCCATCCCCGAAGAGCACGGCGGCCTGGGTCTTGGTCGTGTCGAGCTTTGCGCCATCGCCGAGGAACTGGGACGCGCCGTCGCGCCGATCCCGTTCGCGTCGACGGTCTATGTTCTCGCCGAGGGTCTGATGGCCTACGGATCCGACGCTCAGAAGGCTTCGATCCTGCCCCGCATCGCGGCGGGCGAGGTGATCGGTTGCCTGGCGACGTCTGAAGGTCCCGGCGTCGTGGGGCCCGCGACGCTGCAATGCCGCGTCGACGGCGGCAAGCTGAGCGGGACGAAGATTCCGGTCACCGACGGCGATGTCGCGGATATCGCTCTGGTGCTGGCCTCGGAGAGCGGTCGCCCGGGCCTCTTCCTGGTGGACCTGAAGGGCGCGGGCGTCTCGCGCGAGACCCTCAAGAGCCTGGACCCCACGCGTGGCGTCGCCAAGATCGTGTTCGACGGCGCGCCGGCTGAGCGCGTCGGTGACGCGGGCGCGGGCTTCGAGGTCGTGCAGGGCGTTCTGGACCGCGCGGCCGTTCTGCTGGCCTTCGAGCAACTGGGCGGCGCCGACCGATGCCTGGAGATGGCCAAGGAGTACGCTCTGGGCCGCTACGCCTTTGGTCGCGTGATCGCCGGCTATCAGGCCATCAAGCACAAGCTGGCCGACATGTACGTCAAGAACGAGGTCGCGCGCTCGAACGCCTACTACGGCGCCTGGGCGCTGAACGACGGCGCTCAGGAACTGCCTGTCGCTGCTGCGGCGGCGCGGATCGCCGCCTCGGAGGCCTTCTGGTTCGCCAGCAAGGAAAACATCCAGGTTCACGGCGGCATGGGCTTCACCTGGGATGTCGACTGCCACCTCTACTACCGCCGCTCGCGCCAGCTGAGCCTCGTGGCCGGAGCCCCGAAGGTCTGGAAAGAGCGTTTGGTGTCGGAACTCGAAAAGAAAAACGCGGCTTAAGGAGCGGAAGATCATGGATTTCAACGATTCCACCGAAGAAGCCGCCTATCGCGAAAAGGCTCGCGCTTGGCTGGCCGAGAACGCCGCCGCGCACCGCGCCAAGTGGGGCGAGCTGAAGCCGAACACGCCCGAGCACATGGCGGCCGCCAAGGAGTGGCAGGCCACCAAGGCCAGCGCTGGCTATGCCTGCATCACCTGGCCCGCCGCGATTGGCGGCGGTGGCGGCACGCCGATCCAGTCGGTGATCTTTGGCCAGGAAGAGACCAAGGCCGGGCTCGGCTACGGCTACTTCACGATCGGCCTGGGCATGTGCGTGCCCACGGTGATGGCCTTCTCCGACGGCGAGACCAAGAAGCGCTTCGTCAGCCCCGCCGTTCGCGGTGATGAGATCTGGTGCCAGCTGTTCTCGGAACCGGCCGGCGGCTCTGACGTCGCCGCCCTGCGCACCCGCGCCGTCAAGGACGGCGACGAGTGGGTGATCAACGGCCAGAAGGTCTGGACCACCGGCGCTCACTATTGCGACTACGGCATCCTGCTGACCCGGACCGATCCCGATGTGCCCAAGCACAAGGGTCTGACCATGTTCTGGATCGACATGAAGGATCCGGCGGTCGAGTGCCGTCCGATCCACCAGATGTCGGGCGGACGCGAGTTCAACGAGGTCTATTTCACCGACCTGCGCGTCAAGGACAGCCAGCGTCTGGGCGAGGTCGGCGACGGCTGGAAGGTCGCCCTCGTCACCCTGATGAACGAGCGCCTCGCCGTCGGCGGTTCGGCCGGTCCGAACTATCGCGAGATCATGAAGCTGGCTCGCGAGCTGGCGGGGGCCACTGGTCCGTCGCTGAAGGATCAGTCTTTCCGCGAAAAGCTGGCCGACTGGTACGTGCAGTCCGAGGGCCTGAAGTTCACGCGTTTCCGCACCATGACCGCGCTGTCGCGTGGCCAGACGCCTGGACCGGAAAGCTCGATCGGCAAGATCATCTCGGCCAACCAGTTGCAGGAACTGGCCAACACCGCCGTCGAGATGGAGGACCAGTACGGCATCCTCTCCGATCCCGAGGTTGCGCCCGCCGAAGCGGCTTTCCAGCAAAGTCTGATGTGGGCGCCGGGTCTGCGGATCGCGGGCGGCACCGATGAAATCTTGAAGAACATCATCGCCGAGCGCGTGTTGGGCCTGCCCGGCGACGTGCGAGTCGATAAGGACGTTGCGTTCAAGGACATGCCGACCGGACGTTGATTTCGTCGAATCTTTAAACGACTTCAAAGCAGGCGAGTCGGTGGCGGACTAGGTTAGCCATCGACTCGCCGACACTTCGCCTAGTTGTTTCCGACCTCTGGAAACGTGCGGAAATCCCACAAATTCGCCTGCCAAGCGAACCCCGGCTCTCATGAAGAAGACTTCATTGTCCGGCGGGTTGAGCTGACCTTGACAGGGGCCAATCCCGGGCACATGAGAGATCGTTGTTTTATAGTTAACGGCGACGGCTGAAGGGGGATTCATGCGCGAGGCCGGGGACGCATTTGCGCGCCTTCGCACGCTCCGCGACGCGGCGGGGCGCCTTGTCGCCAGCCGCGCCTTCCTGCTGCGCCGCGCGCCTGTCGGGGCCTTGGTGGCGGCGGTGGTTATCCCGCTCGTCGGCTGTGACACCGGCCCCAACTTCTGGTTCAACAAGCGCGCCAGCGCCTGCCCGCGTCCCCAGGCGGCGCAGGGCGTCTCTGGGCAATTCAACCAGCAACAGCAGGAAATCCGGTCGCTTCGCCAAGGCGGTTTCCGCGGCGACTTTTTCGCCCAGCTCGAGCTGGCGCGGCGATACGAAGGTCAGCGCGCCGTCGATAAAAACCTGGAAGACCCGGTCGAGGCCGCGGTCTGGTACGCCATGGCGCTGGCCAACTCCGGCGGCTATGCGCCGATCGCCGCCTATGAGCGTCGCGGCAAGGAATCGCGGGCGGTTTCGCGCTTTGACGACTGCCGCGCCTTTGAGCGCCGTAGCGCCTATGGGGCGCTGGATCGCCTGCTTTCGCGGATGTCGACCGAGGAGCGCGAAAAGGTCCGCAACCGCGTGATCTATATCCTGTCAACTCAGAGCGCGGACGGGTTCCGAACGCTCGCGCGGATGCACGACGGCTATTTCGGTCCCTTCGGCGAGCCCTCCGACAACCTCCAGGCCATCGAGGCTTACGGCAAGCCCAGCCAGCCCGGCGCGGCTGCGGCGCTGGATCTGTTCCGCCGCAACGACGTCGACGCCTACCTGTACAACTACCTCGCCGTACAGACGGGCGACGTCTCGGCCTATGTGATGCTGAAGGACTTCGAGCGGTCCTCGCCGCAGCGGGCCTCGTACGGGTCGTTCGTGGAGACCAAGGCCAAGCGCTGGATTCCGCCCTACGAGTTCTATCCGCCCGAATCTCCGGACTCCGGCGTTCCTCACTCCGATGAGGCCGACCTGTCGGGTGAGGCGCGCGAGTCGGCGCTCTATCGCATCGCCGAGCTGCCGTTCGTCCACGTCGGCGAGTCGCTTTCCTATCTGCGCTTGATCCCCACGGCGGTGCTGGACGAGAAGATGCTGAGCGTCACCGAGGTCCAGACCCTTCAGAGCATGATCGGACGTCCCAACACCGGTCGTCTTTCCCCCATCGAAAAGGTGCGCGCCGTGCAGTACGCGGCGGTCAACGGCTCCTCGAAGGCCCAGCTGGTGCTGGCGGTCATGTACTCGGAGGGCGTCGGAGTGCCGCGCGACTACGCCCGCGCCTACCACTGGTACGAAGAGGCCGAGCGCCAGGGATCGGCGGAGGCCAAGTACGCCATGTCGACCTTCTTCTCGCTGGGCCTGCAGGGCGTGGCGGACCAGGACCGGGCCAAGGCGGTGGTCTATCAGATCGACGGCGCCCTGGCCGGCTTCAAGCCCTCGGCTTGGCGACTGCAGCAGCTGCTGGCGCAGGTCTCGCGACCGCCGCGTGCGGCGGGCGAGCGAGCGCCGCCCCGGCCGATCTACGGCGCCGACGACTACCGGGCCGCGCCGCGCGCCGAGGACCGTGACCCGCGACAGGACCAGCCTGGCTCCGACCGGGGCGGGCGTCCGTACAACGAAGGGAACTACTAGATGCGCCGCCTCAGCCGCCTGCTGGCGCTTTGGGCCGCTGTGACCCTCGGCGCCGCTCTCGCCGCCGCGCCCGAGCTGGCCGTCGCCTCGCCCGACGCCAAGATCGATCAGCAGATCCGCCCCTGCTTCGGGCTGCTGCTGCAGCCCAATCTTTCCCACGGCTGCAAGGTCCGCGATGTGCGGCCCAAGCCCTGCCCGCGAGGCACGATCCGCTCGAAGGGGCGCTGCGTCGTGCCGTACAACAACGGCGGCGGCTACGCCTACGTCTCGCGAGAGATCAACTGTGACTACGCCTATCCGGGCCAGGTCTCCGATACGCTGTATCGCCTCTATGAAGGCGATGTGCTGACCCTGACCTCGACCAATGGCGGGGCCTGTGTCGACTCGCTGAACATCACCAAGTCGATCAGCATCGTGGTGCGCGACTATTCGCCCAGCCGCACGCGTCCGATCCTGATCGCCGGCAGCGGCCAGCCCTGCATCAAGATCCAGCCCGGTGTGCAGTACGTGGTTCTGGACGGCCTGGGTATCGAGGCCACCCGCGCCGGCGCCGCCTCGTGCATCGTCGGTCGCGCCACCGAGATCGCCCTGCGCGGCGTGACCGTCCGCTACGACGGCGAGGGCTCGGCCTTCGACGTCGGCGACAGCCGCATCGAGCTGGCGCAGAGCACCTTCATCGGCCGCACCCGCCAGCCCGTGGTCAAGGCCACCGGCACGATCATGGCCGCCGATGTCGAGATCGCCGCCACCGCCATCGGCGCCGCGCTCGAGACCTCGGGCGACAGCCGTCTGCGCGACGTGCGTGTCGTGCGTCTCGGCGACTGGACGGGATCGTCGCGCACCCGCAACTCCGCCGGCTTCATCATCGCCGGCATGAATCGCCAGCAGTTGGTCCAGATCGACGGGCTCTATGTCGACGGCTTCTCGCGCGGCATCTATGTCGGCGGCGGCGACGAGACCACGCTGCTGCGTCCGGTGGTTCGCGACAGCGACTGGGCCGTGACGCTCGAGAACGCCAACCTGCGGGTGGTCGAGGGTGAGCTGGAGGCCGTGGACGTTGGCATCTATGCGGCGTCTGGCGTCGTCTTTGCGTCGAACAACAAGATCATGGGCGTCATGCGCTCGGGCATCTACGCCGACGCCGGCGGTCAGGTGCGTGCGGTCGACAACCGCGTCTATGCGCGCCCCGAAGGCTGCCGCGCCCTGGTCACGGGCTTCTTCAACGGCGAACTGACCTGCCGTCCGTGGTTCGAGGCGCCGGAGCTTTACCGCACGCCCCGTGACCGCGCCCGTCTGGATTTCGACAGCTATTGGCCCGCGCCCGCCGTGATCGCCGGCGTCGCCGCTCAAACGCCGGCTGAACTGTCCGGCCCGCCGCCGGCCAGCGCGCCCGTTTCCGCGCCTCAACAAGGGGGAGCTCCGCGATGAGCACGTCCGTTCGCGGCCCGATGGCCGCTTGCCTCTGCGCCCTTGTGACCTTGTCTAGCGTCGTGGCGACCCAGGCCTGGGCCCAGAGCGGTCCTGGCGGCCCGGGGCGTGGACGCGAGGTCTGCGGCGCGCCGATGACGGGCGCCGCGCCCGACATCATGAGCTATGACAGCGCAACCGGGACGCAGGTCTTCGTCAACAGCGGCCGGGCAACCGGCACCGACGTCTCGGCCTATAATGCGCAGAGCGGTTCGGCCGCCCAGTTCTCCGGCGACCTGAGCCGTCCGGGCCTGGTGTCGTCGTGCTCGGTCGATGGTTTCAGCCGTCAGGCTTACGGCGTTGACGCCACCCGCCCGGGCCAAGTGGTCGTTTCGGGCCGTGACGAGCGCGGCGAGCGTTGGGCGTTCACCCGCGCCGACGGCAAGGTCGAGGTCTGGGACCCGCGCGGCGACAATCGCTGCTTCAAGTCGGGCCTCGGCATCTTCACGCCCGCCGGCGGCTATGGCGTGGCCTTGGCCACTCCGCCCGGCGCTGTCGGCGTCGGCATCGCGGCGGGTCAGCACTTCGGCGGCGTCGGCGTCGGGGCCAACCGCAACTTCGTCGGCGCGGGCCTCGTCGGATGCTGAGGTCGGCCTTCGCGGTCGGCCTTCTGGTGATCGGCCTGTCGGCCTGCGCGTCGCCACGACCGCCTGGTCCGCCGCCGCCGTCGGCCCCGAACCGCGCCAAGGTGACGCCGCCGCCGCCGCCGATCGAGGCGATCCGCCCGCGCTACTGACTGGGGCGCCCCTTCCGCCAGAGAGACCCCGATGCTGAAGCTTCTGTCGATCCTGGCGTTGGTGCTCGCGCCGTCTTTGGCGTTCGCCGAGGTCTCGCCGCAACAACGGGCGGTCGAGGCCGTAATCGCCGATAGCGCCGCCGGCTGGAACGCCGGTGATGTCGCCCGCTTCATGGCCAGCTATTCGGACGCGCCGGAAACCAGCTTCGTCACCGAGGAAGGCCTGGTGCGCGGCAAGGCCGCGATGCTGGCCCGCTACAAGGCCAAGTACGACTTCGGCGATCCGGCCAAGCGCGGCGTCCTGACCTTCACGTCGGTCGACTTCCGCCTGCTGGACCCGACCCACGCGCTGTACGTGGGCCGGTGGGCGCTGGCCTATCCCAACGGGACCTCGGCCAAGGGATACACCAGCCTGATCATGGCCCTGGAGCCCGGCGGCTGGCGCATCATCGCCGATCACAGCAGCTAGAAGGCTCTAGGGCGCGATCGTCGTCTTGAAGGTCGGCGCCTTGCGGTGCTGGGTGGCCTGCTCGTAGGCGTAGCCCAGGTTCAGCAGCAGCTTCTCGCTCCAGGCCGGGCCGATGAACGACAGCCCGACCGGCAGGCCTGACACGTCTCCCATCGGCACGGTCAGGTGCGGATAGCCGGCCACGGCGGGCAGGGTGGTCGAGGAGCCGCCGTAGTTGTCGCCGTTCAACGGATCGATGGTCCAGGCCGGGCCGGTGGTCGGGGCGATGATGGCCATCGCGCCGGTGTCCTTCAGGATCTTGTCGATGCCTTCAGGACCGGCCATGCGCTTGGAGTCAGCCAGCGCCTTCAGATACTCCGGATCCTCCAGGCCCTTGGTCTTTTCGGCCCGCTCGAAGCTCTCCTGGCCGAACCATTCGAACTCCTTGGGCGTGGCCTTGTTGAAGGCGATCAGGTCGGCCAGCGTGCGGGTCGGGACCTTCTTGGGATCGGTCGAGGCGAGGTACGCGGCCATGTCGGCCTTGAGTTCGGTGTAGAGCACCACGCCCTCGGCGCGGCCGATCGGGCCTTCATTGAACTCCTTGACGTCGACCAGGGTCGCGCCCTGGGCCTCGAGGTCCTTCAGCGCCCGCTCGAACACCGCGTCGGTCTTGGGCGAATAGCCGGTGTAGAACCGGGCCACGGCCAGCTTGACGCCCTTCAGCGCGGTCTTGGACAAGCCCGCCGCGTAGTCGGTTTTGCGGGCGTCGGCCTCCTTGGTGGCCGGGTCGGCCTGGTCGGAGCCGGCGATGATGGTCAGCACCTTGGCCGCGTCCTCGACCGTCAGGGTCATCGGGCCGGCGGTGTCCTGGCTGTGGCTGATCGGCACGATGTGGGTGCGCGACACGAGGCCCACGGTCGGCTTCAGGCCCACCAGGCCGTTGATCGCCGAGGGGCAGGTAATCGAGCCGTCGGTCTCGGTGCCGATGGCCAGGGGGGCCAGGCCCGCCGCCACCGCCGCGCCCGAGCCGCTGGACGAGCCGCAGGCGCTGCGGTCCAAGGCGTAGGGGTTGCGCACCGTGCCGCCCACCGCGCTCCAGCCGCTGATCGAGTGGTTGGAGCGGATATTGGCCCACTCCGACAGGTTGGCCTTGCCCAGGATAACGAGACCCGCGTCGCGCAGGCGCTTGGCCACCGGCGCGTCGCGGCCGGTGATGTTGTCCTTCAGCGCCAGCGAGCCGGCCGTGGTCGGCAGGGGATCGGCGCTTTCGATATTGTCCTTCAGCAGGATCGGCACGCCATGCAGGGCCGATCGGACCTTGCCGGCCTTGCGCTCGGCGTCCAGCGCCTTGGCGTCGCTGATCGCGTTAGGGTTCGTAGCGATCACGGCGCGGAGGACGGGGTTGCGCTCCTTGATCGTGGCCAGGGCCGCCTTGGTCGCCTGTTCGGCTGTCTGGGCCGAGGCGTGTCCCGCAAGCAAGGCGACGGCGGCGGCGCCGGCCAGGATGGCGAACTTGGTCATGAAGCGTTTCCCCCAACGCGGCCGCGACTCCGGCGGCCGAACGGGGCGGAGGATGGGGGCAAAAAACCCCGTTCGCCAAGCGCCAACCGCCTCATTCATCCCTGATCAGACGAAGATCGCCACATTCTGTCGCGCCAGGACCAGCGGTCGGCCCTTGGCGTCCCACAGGTGCATCTCCTGGGTGGAGTAACCATCGCCGATGGTTTCGGCGCGGGAGCGCAACAGGCGCCAGCCGTCGTCATCGGCTTGAGGCAAGCCCACGATGTCCAGCGACCAGGTCATGGTCGAGATGGGCCCAAACTGCGGGAACAGCGCCATGGCCGGCGGCGGCGGCATGTCGGCCAGGGCGACCAGGGCCGACATCGAGGTCGCGGCCGTATCGCGGTGGCGGATCCACAGCAGGTACTCCGGCTCGCCCCCGGCCAGGGGGCGCGTGCCGCCGGCCTTGCGCACTTCGAATTGCGCGGAAAAGTGCGGCGCGCCCTGACGGTTTTCGGGGAAGAACGACTCGCAGGCGCTGGCCGGCGCCACGGGCGGGCAGAGCACCTCCTCGTACGCGATGGCTGACGTGCGCGCCGCGCCGAAGGTCAGCACGCCGTGGGTGGCCACGCCCTGTTCGCCAATCAGGTCGACGGCGACGAACAGCGTCGACTTGCCTTGCCGCAGCGGCCGCACCGAGATCGCCAGCTCGCCGGCCGCCGGACCGACAAAGGCGAACTGCGCCGAGCGCAGGGGAGGGGCCTCGGGAAAGGCCCGCAGGGCGGCCTCGACGCACAGCGCGCCGCTCAAGCCGCCATAGGTGGTGCGCCCTTGCTTCCAGTCGTCGGAGACATGGGCGGAAAAGCCGGTTTCGGTGGGGGCGATGGCCGCGACGAGGTCGGTGTAGAGCGTCATGGCGACAGGTTCGTTTTCTTTCGCTACGGAAGTCAAGGGAGGGTCAGTGCAAATCCTCCCCCGCCGGGGGCAGGACCTGTAGCGCTTGGTTTGCTGACCGCGAGTTCATTTGCATCGTCAGGGCGAGCGGGCGATGACTCTCGATCATGATCGCCCTGCTATCAGCGCTTCTACTCACCGCCTCGGTTCCGCCCCGCTGCGTCTTCGAAGACGAGCCTCGGCGGTGGACGGAGCAGGCTCTGCAGGCATGGGATCAGCTCGATCACGACCGCATCCGCATGCAAGCGCCGACGACGCCGACATTGATCCTGTTCGATGAGGCCTGCGTCTACCGTTTCACGCCGGCGACGGCGGGTCCCTTTCGTGTCAATCGCCGAACCTATTCCGTTCGCGCCGAAGCCCACGCGGGCATGGTTGACCTGCCCGGCGGCGGACAGGTTCCCGCTCGCAAGCTCTCCTTCGCCGCCCCGACGGAGGACGGGGGCATGTTCTTCGTCATGAGCCTGCCGGCGGTGTGGAGGGCGGACAAGGCCGAAGCGCGCGATCCTGCGCGACTGGCCATGGTCGTGTTCATGCACGAGTTCGCGCACACGCAGCAGGGCGCGGGCCTTGGCCGTCGCATCGATGACCTGATCCGGCGAGGTCTGCCGGAAAGCGCCGACGACGACAGCCTTCAGAAAACCTGGAGCTCCGTTCCGGGCTATGTCGAGGCGTATGAGCATGAGCGTGATCTTCTGTACGCGTCGGCTCAGGCCGCGACCTATGAAGTCCGGCGAGCGAAGCTGGACGAAGCCGCCGCTGCCATGGACCGTCGGCGCGAGACCTATCTTGCGGACAAGCCGCTCTGGAGAGAGGCCGACGACGTGTTTCTGACCTTCGAAGGGACGGGGAACTGGGCGGCGTGGGCCTGGCTAACGGATCCCAAGGGCGGAGCCATGGCGCCCCAGGATGCGACCGCATTCGTCCGCGGCGGTCGGCGTTGGTGGAGCCAGGATGAAGGGCTCGGCGCCATGCTGGCCTTGGATGGCCTCATGCCGGAGTGGCCAGGTCTGGCCTTCAGCGACCAAGGCGTGACGTTCCGAGATCTGATCGTCCTGTCGCGGCAGGCCAAGGGGCAGGATTGAGCGACCTGGTCGGAACGGCGGTGACGCCGGCGTCCGCTTGAGTCCCGTCGCGGGGTGAACGGTCGACCAACGCTGAAGACCGACACGCCGCCGCCCAGAAACGAGACCGCCGCTGCGAACGCCTCCCACAAGGCGTCCGTAACGGCGGTATGGGGTCTCCTGGACCCTCCCGCGCCCCCACATGAACGCGATTGGGTCTAAGGGATAACGCTGTCATGCGGGCGTCGACACGTTTCTCCCCTTGGGCGAACCTTCATGTTGCCTTGCCCCGATCGCGCGCTATCTACGCGCCATGGCGCTGCACATCATCAAGCTGGTTGTCGGATGCGACACGATCGAGGATCTCCTGGCCTGGCACGGGACGGGCGTGCCCTGGGTCATGCATACGCGCATGACCCCCAAGCGCATTGACGAGGTGCTGGACGGCGGCTCGTTGTATCGGGTGTTCAAGGGACAGGTTCTGTGCCGGCAGAAGATCCTGGCCATCGACACCGTCGGATCCGGGGCCGCCTCGCGCTGCGAGGTGACGGTGGATCCGCCCATCATCCGGGTGGCCCCGCAGCCGCGCCGGGCGTTTCAGGGTTGGCGCTATCTGAAGCCCGAGGACGCGCCGCCCGATTTGAGCGAGGCGGAGTCCGCCGATCTGCCGGCGGACCTGGCGCGCCAGCTGCGAGAGCTCGGCGCCTGGTAACTTGCGCGCGCGCGTTAGTATAGTGGCAACCGGTACGGGTGTTTTCTCGTCACCAGTGGGACTGGAGGGGTGACGATGAAGTCCGGTTATGCGGCCTTGGGCGTGGGGATGCTGTTCATAGGCTTGGTCGGCGGGCTGCTGCTCGCGCTTCGCCCGATCGGCTAAAGCCCTGCGTCAAAACGAAATCGTTTTGACGCGATAATAAGGCTCTAAATCAAACGCTTAGAGCGTGACTCGTGCCGAAACCGGTTCCCACTTTCGGCGTCACGCTCTCGTTCAACGAACCGCCATATTGTCGATCAGGCGGGTCTTGCCGAGCCACGCGGCGACCAGGATCCTGCCGGTCGCGTCGCCGATCGGGCCTGGGCCCAGGCGCGATAGATCGCCGGCCTCGCGCACCTCGACATAGTCGACCTGACCAAAGCCGGCCGCCTTCAGAGCCTCCACCGCCGTATGCTCGGCCTCGTCGATGCGGGCCCCTTGGGCGACAGCGGCCGCTGCGGCCTTCATCGCCGTCGGCAGAGCCACGGCCGCAGCCCGTTCTTCCACCGAGAGATAGGCGTTGCGGGAGGAGAGGGCGAGGCCGTCATCGGCCCGCGCGGTGGGCGCACCGATGATTTCGACCGGGATATCCAGGTCTCGGGCCATGCGTCGGACGACCTGAAGCTGCTGGTAGTCCTTCTCGCCGAACACCGCGACGTCGGCCTGCGACTGGATGAATAGCTTGGCGACTACGGTCGCCACGCCGCCGAAGAACTGCGGGCGCGCTGCGCCTTCGAGCGGTTCAGACACGCCCGATACGCTGACCAGCGTCGAGAAGCCCGGCGCGTACATCTCGGTCGCGTTCGGCGCGAACAGCAGGTCGCAACCGACCAAGGCCAGCTTCTCGGCGTCGGCGGCCTCGCCGCGCGGATAGGCGTCGAAATCCTCGTGCGGGGCGAACTGCTTGGGATTGACGAAGACCGTGGCGATCACGCGCTCTGCGTGCTGCTGGGCCAGGCGCACCAGAGACAGGTGGCCCTCGTGCAGGGCGCCCATGGTCGGAACGACCGCCACGCGCTGCCCGGCCGCCTTCCAGGCGCGCACATGCTCGCGCATCTCGGCGACGGTGCGAACGATGATCGGGCTGGTCATTGGGGGGCTCCACGCGAACTGGCGAGCGCTTATGGCCTTAGAGATGGGGAAGGTCCACCATCCCCCAACGGGAACGGGCCAGCAGGCTGCGACAATAAGGTCTGTGGATTGAGGCCCTTAGCCCCCTCTGGGGTGAGGAACATCGTGTTAACCTTCGATTAAGAGTCGCTGAGTCGCGACGCAGAGGGACCCAAGCCATGGCCGAAACGCGCGTTATCGTCGTCGGCAACGAGAAGGGCGGCGCTGGCAAGTCGACCATCGCCGTGCACCTCGTCACCGCGTTGCTTTACGGCGGCGCCAAGGTCGCCGTCATCGACCTGGACCTGCGCCAGCGCACCTCGGCGCGGTTCTTCGAGAACCGCCGCGCGTGGTTGGACAACAAAAAGATCGAGCTTCCCGAGCCCCTGGCGCTGAACCTCAGCGACAACGACGTCGCCTTGGCCGAAAGGCCGGAAGAGGAGCAGGTCGCCGGTTTCGAAGCCGCCTTCGCCCGGGCGCTGGCCGAATGCGACTTCATCCTGATCGACACCCCCGGCGGCGACAGCGCCATCACCCGCATGGCCCACGGCCGCGCGGACCTGGTTGTGACGCCGATGAACGACAGCTTCGTCGACTTCGACATGCTGGGCACAGTCGATCCCGTCACCCTGGAGCTGACCAAGCCCAGCCTCTATTCTCTGACCGTCTGGGAAGGTCGCAAGCAACGCGCCCTGTCGGGCCAGCGCCAGGCCATGGACTGGGTGGTGCTGCGTAACCGCCTGGCCACCACCGAGGCGCGGAACCGCAAGCGCCTGGAAGACCGCCTCAACGCCCTGGCCAAGCGCGTCGGCTTCCGGATTGGACCCGGCCTGCGTGACCGCGTGATCTATCGTGAGCTGTTCCCGTTCGGCCTGACGATCGCCGATCTGTCGCCGCAGGTGCGCCCGGTGCCGGTGTCGCTGCAGCATCTGGCGGCGCGTCAGGAACTGCGCGCCTTGATGCACAGCCTGGGTCTGTCGGCCTATTCGGGCGAGACCATGCTGGCGGCGCAGTAGGTCAGGCGGTACACATCGAAGTCAGCGGGCGGCCGGGGAGACCTCGCCGCCCGTTTTCGTTTCTGGAGCGCCGATGATCTATCTGCTGCTGGGCGCGGTCATCATGACCTTCCTGCTCTGGCCCCGCGGCCGGACGCTGCTGAAGGGCGACGGCTGGCGGGTCGGGGCCGGGGCGGCGGCGATCGCCGCCTTCGCGGTCGCGGCCTATGCGACGATCCGGGGCTCTTGGGGCACGGGGATCGTTCTGGGGGTCATCGGTCTGTGGAGCGTCACCGAAGCGCGGCGGCGCCCCATCGTCCGTCGCGAGGTGGTGCACCCGCCCAAGCCTGAGCTGAGCCTTTCCGAGGCCCGGGCGATCCTGGGCGTTGGCCCCGAGGCCAGCCTGGCCGAGGTCAAGGCCGCCTACACGCGCTTGATCCAGATGGCCCACCCCGACAAGGGCGGCACCGAGGGGCTGGCCGCCCAGCTGAACGCAGCGCGGGACCGTTTGATCAAGTCGCGCGGCTCAGCTAGGTTCGAGTCATGATCAATCGCGAACGCTTCTGGCGCCGCCGCTCGTCGGGCCAAACCTGCTCGGTATGACGCCCTGAACCCGGTTCAGGACGAGCCGCGATCCGTGGCTCCCGATGTCATTTTTAAGTTCGGACTTTGATCACTGCCATGACGACCCAGACCCAAGAGCGCGCCCAAGACTGGGCCGGCCGCTTCAGCGAACGCATGAGCCGCGTGCGCGCCAGCGAGATCCGCGAGCTGCTCAAGCTGCTCGACCAACCCGATATCCTGTCGTTCGCCGGCGGCATTCCTGATCCGGGCCTGTTCCCGGCCCAGGAGATCCAGAAGGGCTACGACGCCATCCTCGCCGATCCGGTCCTGTCGCGGCAGGCGCTGCAGTACTCGGTGAGCGAAGGCTACCTGCCGCTGCGCCAGTGGATCGCCGAGCGCATGACCCGCGACGGCATGCCGTGCGATGCGGACAACATCATGCTGACGGCCGGCTCGCAGCAGGCGCTGGACCTGATCGGCAAGCTGTTCCTGACCAAGGGCGACACGGTGATGGTCGCGCGTCCGACCTATCTGGGCGCGTTGCAGGCCTTCAACGGCTATGAGCCGGCCTATCTGGACCTGCCGGAGACGGCGCTGAGCCAGGGCGTCGACGAAGCGGCCCTGATGGCCGGGCGCGCGCCGCAGCCTCTGGGCTATTTCGTGCCCGACTTCGCCAATCCCACGGGCGTCAGCCTGACCCTGGCCGAGCGCGAGGCGCTGCTGGCCATGGCTGATCGCCTGGACATGACTCTGGTCGAGGACGCGGCCTATCGCGAGTTGCGTTTCGCCGGCGAGGCGACGCCGACGGTGCTGGGCTTGGACATCGCCCGCTCGGGCGGGATCGACAACGCTCGTACGCTGTTCCTGGGCACCCTGTCCAAGACCCTGTCGCCGGCCTTGCGGATCGGCTGGGTCTGCGGGCCCAAGCCCGTGATCGAGAAGCTGGTGCTGCTCAAGCAGGGCGCGGATCTGCACGTCTCGACGATCAACCAGATGGTCGCCCATCGCGCGGTGACAGAGGGCTATGACCAACACCTGCACCGCCTGCGCGGCGCCTATGGGGCCAAGGCGCGGGTGATGCTGGCGGCGCTGGAGCGGACCATGCCCAAGGGCGTGAGCTGGTCGCACCCCGAAGGGGGCATGTTCGTCTGGATCGACCTCCCGGAGGGCGTCGACGGCGCGGCTCTGTTGGCGCGGGCCATCGAGGAAGAGCGCGTGGCCTTCGTGCCCGGCGCGCCGTTCTTCGCTGAAAAGCAGACGACCAACGCGATCCGCCTCAGCTACTCGCTGCCGACCGACGCGCAGATCGAGGAGGGCGTGCAGCGCCTGGCGCGGCTGGTCGAAAAGGCGATCAACCCCTAGTCCGACCTTCCCGGCGAAGGCCGGGGTCCAGATCCAGTCGGGGTCTTGGCCGTGATTGCAAAGAGCGCCGGAGCGAAGCCGCCCGGCGCTCTTGGTTCGTCTGGGCCCCAGCGTTGGCCGGGGAAAATCGAAGGCGGGTTTGGCCTACGGCTTCAGCACGATGCAGGGCATGCGCTTGGCCTTGAGGGCCGTGCAGGCCTCGCGGGCGGCTTCGCCGGTCATGCCTTGGAACTGCGCCCGGAACATGCCGCCGGCCCCTTCCACGGCGCCCTCGGCGTCGCTGACCAGCTTGGTGATCCGGCCGCGCACCAGCTTCAGCTGTTCGTTGGCCAGCGACTTGGAGCGGAAGGCGCCGACCTGAACGCCCCATTCGCCCTTGGGCTTCTTCACCGCCTTGACCGGCGTCGCCGCCTGGGCCCCGCGCAGGGTGGGAGAGACCTTCACGGGCGCGGAGCGGGGGTTCTCGGTCAGGACAATGCTGAGACCGGCCTGCTCGCCGTCGCCTTGCTCGGCCGACGGACGCTCGATCGGGCCCGACGGTTCGTCCTCATAGATGTTGGCCGCGATGGTGGTGCGCTCGCCGCGCGACCGGCGCTTGATGACGTCGAAGCCGGTCAGCAGCAGGTCTTCCATGTTGTTGTCGCGCCAGGCGGTCGAGGGGCCGCCCAGCACCACGGCGATCAGGCGGCGACCATCGCGCACGGCCGAGCCGGCCAGGTTGAAGCCCGAAGCGTTGGTGTAGCCCGTCTTCAGGCCGTCAAACCCTTCCATGCTGTCCAGCAGGCGGTTGTGGCCCTTGATGTAGTTGCCCCGGAAATAGAAGCCCTTCACCGAGAAGTAGCTGTAGTACTGGGGGAAATCTCGCATCGTGGCGCGCGACAGGATGGCCAGGTCGCGGGCGGTCGAAATCTGCCGGCTGTCGGGCAGGCCCGAAGCGTTCACGAAGCGCGTGTTGCGCATGCCCAACTCTTGGCCGCGCAGGGTCATCAAGGCCGCGAAACGCGACTCACTGCCGGCGAGTCGCTCGGCCATGGCGGTGGCGACATCGTTGGCCGACTTGACCGTCATGGCCTTGATGGCCTCGTCGACGGTCATGCTTTCGCCGGGGCGCAGGCCAATCTTGGTGGGCGCCTGAGCCGCCGCGCGGGGCGACATCACGACTTGATCGGTCAGCTTCAACCGTCCTTCGCTCAGCGCCTCGAAGGTCAGGTACAGCGTCATCACCTTGGTGACCGAAGCCGGATAGCGCGGGCTGTCGCCGCGCTTGTCGTAGAGGACTTCGCCCGAATTGGCGTCGATGACGATCGCCGCGTACTTGGGCTCCGACGCATTCAGCTGCAGGTAGGGCGTGGCGGCCACGGCCACCGACGGCGCGACCGCGCCGACGAGGCAGGCCAGGGCCAGACCCGTGGCGGCGAGCAGGGAGCGGGCGGAGGTAAGCCTGGCGAACATGAAGCGACGTCCGTCATTTGAACTGGAAGCGGTTCCGCACCGCCACACGCGTAGAGCCTACCATGGTGGATGCGGTGTTTCGCCAAAGTAAACAACTGGTGAGCGATCTTGCCGCGGACGCGGAAAAATAAGGCGCGCGGCGCCAAGGCTGCAGCTTGCCCTTAGGTTATGGTGCGGTGCACAAAATCCTTGACTGCTGCACTGCAACATGGCAAACCGGCGTTGTTCCAAGCGCAAAGGGACGAGTTGCAGCTCGACCTTCCGCCCCGCCCCATTTCCTCCCCAGGAGACTTCCCATGGCCGCCGCCGAAACCATGAAGACCACCGTCGAGCAGATGACCACCGCCTCGAACCAAGCGTTCAAGGACGGCGTCGAGAAGTCTCTGGCCGCGCTGGCCGAAGCCAACACCCATTCGAAGAAGAACCTGGAAGCCGTCGTCGCCTCGGTGACCGCCGCCACCAAGGGCGCTGAAGCGCTGGGCGCCCAGACCTTCGCCTACTCGAAGAAGGCCGCCGAAGACCAAGTCGCCGCCGCCAAGTCGCTGGCCGCCGCCAAGAGCGTGCAGGAAGCCGTCGAGCTGCAGACCGCCTGGGCCAAGTCGGCCCTGGAAGCCTACATCGCCCAGGTCAGCAAGGCCTCGGAGATCGTCTCGGCTTCGATCAAGGACTCGGTGAAGCCGCTGAACGAGCGCGTCAGCGCCGCCGTCGAAAAGTTCCAGGCCGCCCGCTAAGGCCTGCTCCAGGCGCGCCCGACGGCGCGTCTGAGACATCAGAACTTGAAGGCCCGGATCGCAAGGTCCGGGCCTTTTCTGTTTGGGCGCTTTGCGCTGCAAGCCCTGTGCGGCTTAGGCCTTTTGCCGACCGGTTCGGCGCGGTAAGCATGCCTCCAGAAACTGAGTGGAGCGCGTGCATGTCGACCGTCGAGGACCGCCTGAAGGCCATGGGCGTGGAGCTGCCGCAGCCTGTGGCGCCGGTGGCCAACTATGTGCCGTTCGTGCGCGCCGGGAACCTGGTTCACATCTCGGGTCAGATCTCGATCGCCGCCGACGGTGGGATCAAAGGCACGGTCGGCGTCGACGTCGATCTGGAGACCGCCCAGAAGGCCGCGCGTCTTTGCGGGATCAATCTGCTGGCCCAGATGAAGGCCGCCTGCGACGGCGATCTGGAACGCGTGGTCCGCGTGGTGAAGCTTGGCGGCTTCGTTCAGGCGGGGCCCGACTTCATCGACATCCCCAAGGTCATCAACGGCTGCTCGGACCTGATGGTCGAAGCCCTGGGCGACAAGGGGCGTCACGCCCGCTCGGCGGTCGGGGTCTACAAGCTGCCCCTCGGCTTTGCGGTCGAGGTCGACGCGGTGGTGGAGATCGCCTGATGCGCGCGCGCGAACGCCCTCCGGTCGAGACCTTCGGAGCGGCGTGGGGCGCGCTGTTTGATCGACCGATCGCCCATCGCGGCCTGTGGACTCGTGACGGCGCCCCGGAGAACTCGCTGGGCGCCTTCCAGGCCGCTTGCTCCCAAGACTACGGCATCGAGCTGGACGTGCAACTGACCGCCGACGGGGACGCGGTGGTGTTCCATGACGAGCGTCTGGAGCGGATGACCGGCGTCGAGGGCCGTGTGCGCGATCACACCGCGGCCGAACTGGCCGCCCTCTCCTTGAAGGGCACGGACGAGACCATTCCGACCCTGGCCGAGGCCCTGACCGTGATCGGCCATCGCGCCATGGTCCACATCGAGCTGAAGACCCCGTTCGGCGAGGTCGGCGCGCTGGAGAAGCGGGTTTCCGAGGTCCTGATCGACCACAATGGCCCAACGGCCATCATCGGCTTCAATCCCTATTCTCACGCCTGGTTCGCCGACCATCACCCGCAGATCCTGCGGGGCCTCGATAGCTACGGCTGGAACGACGAGGGCGCGCGTCACGTGGCGCCCGAGATTCGCAAGTCCATGGCCGCCTTGGAGCACGTCGAGATCGCGCGACCGGACTTCCTGGCCCTGGGCTTGGACATGCTGCCCAGCCCCAAGGCCGACGCGCTTCGCGCCAACGGCATGCCGGTGATCGCGTGGACGGTCAGAAGGCCCGAACAGTGGGACGCGGTGAAGGATCACTGCGATAACCTCATCTTCGAGGGTTTCCACGCGTGATGGCGGGTGCCATCGGGGTCCAGTCGGCGGTTCGCGTCCATCGGGCGATCGCTGAAATTGGCCAGGACGCTTGGGACGCTTGCGCCGCCGCCACCGGCGATCCGTTCGTCTCCTACGACTTCCTGTCGATCCTGGAGGAGAGCGGCTGCGTCGCCGCTCGCACCGGCTGGGCGCCACAGCATCTTTCGGTGCTGGACGAGGCCGATCAGGTCGCCGGCGTCATGCCGCTCTATCTGAAGTCCCACAGCCAGGGCGAATACGTCTTCGACCATTCCTGGGCCGACGCCTATGAGCGCGCCGGTGGTCGCTACTATCCCAAGCTCCAATGCTCGTCGCCATTCTCGCCGGTGACCGGTTCGCGACTGATCGTCCGGCCCGATATCGACGCCGACGAGGGACGCTCGGCGCTGCTGGGCGGCGCCCTGACCCTGTGCGAGCGCATGGGCGCCTCGTCGCTGCACGTGACCTTTCCGGTCGAGGATCAGTGGCGCTGGATGGGCGAGCGCGGGATGCTGCTGCGCCAGGACCAGCAGTACCATTGGGAAAACCGAGGCTACGCGACCTTCGACGACTTCCTGGCCGCGCTATCGGCCAACCGCCGCAAGACCATCCGCCGCGAGCGCCGCGACGCCCAGGAAGGGCTGGAGATCGTCGCGCTGACGGGCCCGGACCTGACCGAGGACCACTGGGACGCCTTCTTTGCGTTCTACATGGACACTGGCGGGCGCAAGTGGGGGCGGCCGTACCTGAATCGCCCGTTCTTCTCGCTGCTAGGCCAGCGCATGGCCGACAAGGTGCTGCTGCTGTTGGCGCGGCGCCCGGGTGGTCCGTGGATCGCCGGGGCGCTGAACCTGATCGGGCGCGACTGTCTCTATGGCCGCCACTGGGGCTGCGTCGAGGACGTGCCGTTCCTGCATTTCGAGCTCTGCTACTATCAGGCCATCGAGCACGCGATCCGCCTTGGCCTGCCGCGCGTCGAGGCCGGCGCGCAAGGGCAGCACAAGATCGCCCGCGGCTACCTGCCGAGCGCGGTCTATTCCGCGCACTGGATCGCCGACCCGATGCTGCGTGAACCGGTGGCGCGCTATCTGCAGCGCGAGCGCTCGGCGGTGGAGAGCGACATGGAGATGCTCACCGAAGAATACTCGCCCTTCCGGGAGGAGCGCTAAAGCGCAGGGACGCCGCGCGACCTGCGCGGGAGCGTCATTTGCGAACGCCTTGGCCCGACTAGTGAAGCGTCTGGGATACGCTCAGCCAAGTGTCCAGCGCGCGGGCTTCCTGGCGGTCTTGCTCTTCGTCCAGGGTCATTTCTTCCAGCAGGATGGCGGCCAGCAGCCATTCTTCAAGGTCTTCGACCGTGGCGCGGCCGTCCTCGATGGCTTCCTTGACAGTGTCGAGCAGCCATTCAACGGCGGCGTCGGGAGACTTGGTCATGGCGCGGTTTTCCTTGATCAGCGCGCTTAACCATACGCCCGGTGCGGCGGCCTCACCCTGCGACAAAAGGTCGAGCGGGGTGCGCGCGATGTCGCAGGGGGCGAGCCCGCGCCCCAGGTCGGGCGCGGGCCACTCTGAACCCTATCGGCCCTTCAGCTTACGATCGAAGAAGTCCAGATGGGTCTTCAGGACGCTGAGGCCCTTGGTCTTGCTGCCGGGCGCGCTGTGGCGCTCGCCGGGATAGAGCGCCATCTCGAACGGGATCGCCTTGCGTTGCAGGGCCGCCATCAGGCGGGTGCTGTTCTCGAAGATCACGTTGTCGTCGGCCATGCCGTGCAGCAGCAGCAGGCTGCCCGGCGCCAGCTTGTCGATCCGGTTGTTGATGTCCGAATAGGCGTAGCCGGCCTTGTTCTCCTCGGGCTTGCCCATGTAGCGCTCGGTATAGGCCGTGTCGTACAGGCTCCACTCGGTCGGCGGGGCTCCCGAGGCGCCGGCCTTGAACGGCGTGTTCTCGGCGGTCAGCAGCATCAGGGTCATGAAGCCGCCGTACGACCAGCCCATCACGCCCAGCTTGTCGGCGTCGACATAGGGCTTGCTGGCCAGGAACTTGGCGCCCAGCAGCTGGTCATCGACCTCGACGGTGCCAAGCTTGCGGTCCAGGGCGCGCATGAACTTGGCCGAGCGGTTGCCGCTGCCGCGATTGTCCAGCTTGAAGATCACATAGCCGGCTTCGAGGTAGGTGCGCTCCGACGGGCTGTGCCAGCTCTTCATGACGCGCTGGGCGTGCGGGCCGCCATAGACCGAGACGATAGCGGGGTACTTCTTGGCAGGGTCGAAGCCGATCGGCTTGAGGATCTCGTAGTGCAGGGTCTCGCCATCCGCCGCTTTCAACGCGCCGAACTCCGGCTCGGGCAGGTTGGCGGCGTAGGGCCAGTAGGGATGGCCCTCGGCCAGCTTGTTCTCCTCGATCCAGCGCACGCGCTTGCCGTCGGCGGCGTAGAGGGCGGTCTGGGGCGGGGTCTTCGGATCGCTGTAGGTGCCGGCGAAGGCGCCGCCGGCGTCGGCCACCCTGGCGGCCCACCAGCCGCCGGCCGAGGTCAGGGCCTTGGGCTTGCCCGGCTTGGCGTAGCTCACCTCGTAGAGGCGACGCTCGATCGGCGTATCTATCGAGGCCGAGAAGAGGGCGACCTTGCGGGCCTCGTCGACGCCTTCCAGGCCGATGACCGGCCAGTCGCCCTTGGTGATCTGGGCGATCAGCTTGCCGTCGGCGGCGTAGCGATAGAGATGCTGGTTGCCGTCCTTCTCCGAGCCCCACAGGAAGGTGCCATCCTTCAGCGGGCGGAAGTCGTTGCTGACCTCGATGAAGTGCGGATCGGTGTCGGTCAGGATGGTCTTGCCCGCGCCCGTGGCCGCGTCGAAGGCCAGCAGGTCCAGCGTCTTCTGATCGCGCGACAGGCGCTGGACATAGACGGTCTTGCCGTCGGCCGACCAGGCGACGCGCGCGACATAGATGTCCTTGTTGGCGCCCAGGTCCAGGGCCGTGACCTTGCCGGAAGCCAGGTCGCGGACGAACAGATCGACGACGGCGTTCGGGCGACCCGCGCGCGGATAGCGCTGGTTGACGACGGTGGCCCCGCCCGGACCGATGTCGGCGCGCGGCACGATGTCGACGGTGCTTTCATCGACACGAGTGTAGACGATGCGGCTCTCGTCCGGGCTCCACCAATAGCCGGTGAAGCGGTCGAGCTCCTCCTGGACGATGAACTCGGCGACGCCGAACGACAGGGCGTCCTTGCCGTCGGTGGTCAGCGCCGTCTCAGCGCCGCCGGCGACCGGCTTGATGTAGAGGTTCTGGTCGCGGACGTACGAGACATAGCCGCCCTTGGGCGAGACCTTGGCGTCCACCTCATCACCTGGGGTTTCGGTCAGGCGCGTGATCTTCCCGTCGGCGACGGCGTCCAGATAGAGGTCGCCGTCCAGCGGCACCAGGATGAAGCGGCCTTGGCGGTCCCAGCTGTACTCGATGATGCCGCGGGCCGAGACGCGGGCGCGTTCACGGCGGGCCTTCTCGGCTTCCGACAGCTCCTTGTCGCCCGAGGACAGCGCGGCGCTGTCGATCAGGCGATAGGGCTCGCCGCCCTTCACGTCGGCGGCCCACAGGTCCTGGATATTGGCCGCCTCGGGCTTGCCCTTCAGATAGGTGACGCGCTTGCCGTCCGGCGACAGCGCCACGCCGCGCGCAGCGGGGCCGCTCAGGCTGGGATCGGCGAAAATGCGTTCAGGGGTGAGTTTCTGCGCCAGGGCCGGCGTGGAAAGGGCGAGAACGGCCGCGAGCGCCGTGAGCGAGGGCTTTTTCATGGCGCGGGACGCTATGCGGGCGCGCCGCGCTTGTCAGCAGTGAAGTTGTTTCGCGTTTGAAATGCGGGCGGCGCTCAGCGGCACAGGGCGTCAAGCGGCGATAGGTCGACAGGATTTGGCGGAACCGGCAGACCTTTGGCGCGCAAGGCGCCGTCCAGCGTGGTGGGCTCGGGCGGCAGGCTGGGATCAAGGTCGGTCTTGTAGAAGGGATGCTTCTGGGCCTCCGCCAGGGTGGTGAAGCCAAAGCCTTTGTCCTGGTAGAGCTTGAACAGGCGAGGGGCCATGCGGGCGTCGAAGGCCCCGCCGTGCATCAGCAGCACATAGGGGATGTCCTTGCCGTAGAGCGCGTGGCTCATCGCCCGCGCGCGGTCGGCGTCGGCGGCGGCGCCCGCCAGGAAGCGTCGTTCCAGCTCGGCGACCGCAGCCTGGTCGCCCTTGGCCATGCAGCGCGCATAAGGCTCGTTATAGGCGTAGTCGCCAAAACTCATCGTCACGCTGGCGATCTTGTAGTGGTTAGCCGCCAGCCACGCGCGGACCGCCAGTCGCTTCTGCGCCGTATCGCCCTCGGACAGGAACGGATAGCGCAGCCAGCGCCAGTCTTCCTGGCCCATCAGGGTCTTCAGCGCTGGCTCGTTGCGCTCGATCTCGCCGATGAACTGCTCGGGCGTGAGGCTGGCGAGGTTCTGGTGCGACCAGGTGTGGTTGCCCAGCGGCTGGCCCGCCTCGCGCCACATCGTCAGCACGGGCGCGGAGTCGGGCTCGCGCTCGTTTTGCACCGCGTTGATGAAGCCGAAGGCCGGCGCCTTGGCCTCCGCTGAGGCCTTCAGAAGATCGGCGGCGACTTGCACGCGGGTGACGCCCGGCGGCAGGGCGCTGTGGGCCGGAAGGTCATCCCAGGTGACGGCGATGACCGGCTTGTCGGCCGCTTGGACCGCGCCCGCCAGAGTCAGGGCCAGGACGGCGCAAAACAGAATGCGCATGGGCTATCGGCGCTCGAACAGGCTCAGCGGAATGGCGTCGGCCATCGCCTTGTATCCCGCCATGTTGGGGTGCAGGCCGTCATTGTCGTAGGCGGCAAGCAGATGGGTCAGGCGCGCGGGATCGCGGAGTACGGCGTCCCAGTCGATCACCGCGTCGAAATTGCCGGGCGCGCGGATCCAGGCGTTGATCGTCTGACGCGCCGCCTCGGCCTCGGCTGGCGGGTGGTAGTAGGCCGAGCCGGAATAGGGGAGGATCGTGGCGCCGATGGCCTTGATCCCCTTGGCGCGGGCCTTGGCGACCATGCCGGCGTAGGCGCTGATCAGGTCCTTGGCCATCCGGGCGTTGGTCTGCGCGTCCTGGCTCTGGTCGCGGTTCAGGACGCCCAGATCGTTGACGCCCTCGAGGACGATCAGGTGGGTGACGCCCGACTGCGAGAGGACATCGCGATCAAAGCGCGACACCCCGCTGGGGCCCAGACCGTCGGCCAGGACGCGATTGCCGCCGATCCCGAGATTCAGGACGGCGATGTTCTTGCCCTTCAGCCGCTCGATCAGGCCGTCGGTCCAGCGCAGGTTGGTGTTGGGCTGGACGCCGTAGCCGTCGGTGATGCTGTCGCCGAATGCGACGATGGCCGAGGCCTTCTCCGACTGGACGTCGATGCTGGCGATCTGGAACCAGCGGTCGGCGGCCTTGGCGCCGGGCAGGTCCACGGCGGCGGTCTGGTCGCCGGCCAGAACATAGGACGTCGCCCGCGAGCCTGGATGGCCGGTCTGGACGCTGGGGGCGGCGGGGTAGTGCAGGCTGATGGCGAGATGGGCCAGCGGCTCCACCGTCAGCTTGACGGGATCCGACCAGGTCTCGCCGCCGGCGGGAAGGGTCACCGGCGTCGCGCCGGCGAAGGTCAGAGCCCGGTCGGTGGTGGGGTCGATGCGCGCCGTGGCCGGCGCCGCCGAGACCGCGATACGCGCTGCGGCGATGGTCAGCGGCTGGGTTCCGAAGAGGTTGGACAGCTTGACCCGCAGCGTATCGCCGCCGATCGACACGCGCACGACCTGCCGCAAGGTGGCGTTCGGATAGTCCTCCGGGGCGAGGCTGTTCTTGGCGTCGGGCGCCAGTTGCGCGCTGGCCCAGGCGCCCACCCAGCGTTGGGTTTCGGCCTGGACGGGCAGGGCCAGGGCAAAGGCCAGGCCGGCGGCGACCCAGGCTGATCGCTTGAACATCTTCATACGCGCTTTCTCCCGCCCCGCCGCATCCCTCGCCGGTAGCGGTAACATTCGTAGGGCGCCCTGCGGGGCGCGTAAAGCGTCCGGCTTTGTCTCGCGTCGATGCCGCCGCATGCGACCGCTCGTCGCGGTTCATAGGAATCGCTTGCAACTGATCGCATGTTAGCGCTATCAATAGCGGGTGAGGTGCCGAGCGCCTCTGCCCTTCCTGGGCGTTTCCTCCCTATGACTTTTCAGCCCGGTCTTCATGGCCGGGCTTTCTTTTTGCGCATTGGGCGATCCGGGGCTTAGACTGCCCTGGCAAGTTCGGAGACCCGCCATGCCCGCCGGCAAGCTGTCCAAAAAGACCGAGACCCTGGAAATCCGCCTACCGCCGGAGACCAAGGCCGCGTTCATGGCCCGTTGCCAGGCGTCGCGCCGGACCGCTAGCGAGGCGCTTCGCGGCTTCATCGAGCAAGATCTGGTGACGCCGAAGCCCGCGCCGCGCCGGCGGAGTCTGGCCTGGCATGCGCTGGCCGCGGCGGTCGCGGGCCTGGCCGTCGGCGCGGTCGCTGCGCCTTCGCTCGCCCGCACGGCGACCACGGATGCGACCTTCCAGCGCCTGGACGTCAATCACGACGGCGTCCTCAGCGTCGAGGAGTTCCGCGCCCGCTGAGGCGTGTTAGCGGATCGGGCGCGCGAAGCGGTCCCACTGAAGATTCAGCCAGGTCCAGGGCTTGTACAGCGCCGCGCCGGGTTTCCATGACGCCAGCACAAAGCCGGCCTTGCCCATGATGTTGTCGGCCGGCAGGAAGCCGACGCCCACTTCGCGGGGCCAGCGGCTGTCGAGCGAGTTGTCGCGGTTGTCGCCCATCATCAGATATTGCCCGGCGGGCACGACATAGGTCTGGGTGTCGTCGCCCGGCTGGCCTGGGCCGCCGTCATAGGTGACGTAGTCGCGACCGTCGGCTTGCCGCTCGCGCACCTGCAGGACGGTGCGGTCGGGCGCGTCGTGATCCTGGGTCAGGCCCAGAGCCGTCTGGGGCAGCGGAGCCTCGTTGACGAACACTTGGCCGCCGGCGACGCGGATGCGGTCGCCCGGAAGGCCGATCACCCGCTTGATCCAGACCTGGCTGGGATCACGGGGCAGGCGGAACACCACGACATCGCCGCGTTCGGGGCCCTTGCCCAACAGGCGGCCTGTGGGAAGCGGCGGATGGAACGGAACGGACGCCCGGCTCCAACCGTAGGCGAATTTGGAGACCACGATGTAGTCGCCGGTCACCAGCCCCGGCTCCATCGAGGACGAGGGGATGGTGAAGGGCTGAAAGACCACGACGCGTAACGCCAGAGCGATGGCGAGACCGGCTCCGACGATGCGGAGGGTTTCAAGGATCTCGTGGCGGAGCGTGTTCGGCGCGGTGGCGTCAGAGGGCGAGGCGATGTCGGTCATGTCCTGAGCTGAGCCGAAACGGCCCGGCGTTCGCCAGCAAGACCGTGTCGGGACGGTCAGATTTCGTGTCCGGACAAGCATCCGCGTTACTTGCGAACCGCAGGAACTGGCCATGTTCACGTTGAAAAGGGGGCGCTGATCTGGACGGAAATCCACGTCCTTGGACAAGCTCAGGATGAGGATTTTCCGCGAACCTGGGTCAGCCGTCGTCCTCACCCTGAGCTCGTCGAAGGGCGGGGACGAGCCCCACGACGCCATCAACACTCAACCTCTCGACAGCCCCAAAAAAGAAGGGCCGGGCGACGCGCGCCCGGCCCAAGTTCGAGGGGTAAGAAGGTCGACCTAGAAGGACTTCTTGATCGAGAAATAGACCTGACGCGGCGGGGCGGTCAGAACGGTCTGGGCCGTGCCGGTCGGGTCGCTATTGGAGAAGCCGCCCGAGCCGATGGTCGAGATGTAGTCCTCGTCGGTCAGGTTGGTGACGTTGATCTGGATCTGCGTGCCCTTGGCCCAACCTTCGCTGTCGAAGCGATAGCCGAGGGTCAGGTCCGCGACCGTCGTCGACGGCGCAAGGCCGCCGATGTTCTCGTAGGTGTAGTAACGCTTGTCGGTGTAGGCGACGCCCAGCTTGGCGAAGAGGCCGGCCTGGTCGAACGCGATCTCGCCCTTGAAGATGTTCTTGGGCGTGTTGACCACGGTCTTGCCCTTCGTGCGGGCCTGGACCTTGCCGTCCAGGGCCACGACGTCGTTCTCGTACTTGGAGTCGTTGTAGGTGTAGGCGCCGTACAGGCTCCAAGCGTCGGTCAGGCGGTAGGTGCCGGCCAGCTCAACGCCCTTGGTTTCGACCGAACCGACGTTCGACAGAACCGGGGCGTTGCCCTGGATGGCCGAGCCTTGGGCCACCGCCAGCAGGCGGTTGTCGAAGGTCACGTGATAGACCGCCGCCACGCCTTGGAAGCGTTCGGTGCGATAGCGACCGCCCAGTTCGAAGGTCTTGGAGCTTTCCGGCTCGAGGGTCTGGGCGATGTAGTCGACGCGCGCTTGGTTCTGCGAGGCGAACGGGCCAGCCGTCGCGGCCGAGACATAGGCGCCCATGTTCTCGGTGTAACCGCCGAACACTTCGAAGTCCGGCGTGGCTTTGTAAACAAAGCCGACCTGCGGCAGGAAGTTGTCCTTGCTCTCGATCGTGCCCGCCAGCGCGTTGCCGACGACGGTCTTGACGGTGTTTTCGACCTGGATCGCCTTGAAGCCGAAATTGACCTTCAGGGCGTCGCTGATCGTCCATTCGTCCTCGACGTGGCCGGTCGTGGTCTTGGTCTCGAACGCGTACTGCCACTGGGTGAAGAACGGGTTCCCTTGGAAGTCCAGCGGGTTACGCGACGGCGCGGCGGCGGTCTCGGCATAGAAGCGGCGGGCTTGGTTGAAGTTGTTCACTTCGTGCCAGAAGCCGCCACGCAGACGGTGGGCGCCGACGTCGACGGTCAGGCCGGCGGTCAGGCCGCCGCGGTCGATGTCATACTCGGTGGTGCGGATCGACAGCGGCGCGGCGGTCGAGCCGGCCGTGCCGAAGCCCGGGCTGGCGAGATAGGGCGTGTACCACAGGCCCTGGCCCTCGTTCTTGTGCTGGTAGGCCGTGGCGTCCAGCGTGACGCGGTCGGTGATGTCGAGGTTCAGCTTCGCGCCGTACAGGTCGTCATCGCGCACGCCGGCGCCGGCGTAGTAGGCGTCGTCAACGGTGGCGAACGGCGCGGGCAGGGCGGTCCCGGTCTGGTAGGCGCGGGCGGCGGCGACCGCCAGACCCCAGTTGGGCTGGGTGTTGTCCCAGTCGCGGCCCAGGCGCTTGATCATGTCGAACGACAGGTCCTGATAGTCCTGCTCGCGACGCTCCGAGCGGTGGTAGAAGCCGGCCAGCTCGCCGCGGTCGCCCAGCGGCATCACCAGCTTGGCGTCGTACTGGCGCTGCTTCTGCTCGCCGCCGCCCTTCCACTTGTCGCTCTTCTGGTCGGCCGCCGAGATGTAGCCGCGCAGACCGCCGAGTTGTTCGATGGCGCCCGTCTCGAAGCGACCGAACACGCGATGCATGCTGTCCGACCCGGCCGTGACGTCCAGTTGGCCGCCCAGGGTCTCTTGCGGATTGCGCGAGAAGAACTGCAGCGTGCCGCCCAGGTTCGACGTCGAGGCCGTACCCAGCGCGCCGGCGCCTTGGGCCAGCTCGACGCGGCCGATGTTCTCGTTGGCGATGGCGCGGCTGATGTGCAGGCCGTTGTGATTGCCGTAGCTCATGTCGCCCAGCGGCACGCCGTCGAGGGTGAAGCCCAGCTGGTTCTGGTTGAAGCCGCGGATCGAGATGCGGGTCGACCACTCATAGGCGCCGAAGGCGTCGGCCGATTGGAAGGTCACGCCCGGCAGCTTGTCGATCGCCTTCAGGGCGCTGGTGCCGGCGGCTTGCTGGCCGATGGCCTCGGTGTTCAGCGTCTGGACCTGGCGGCTCTGGCCTTGGCCGATGATGACGACCGCGGAGACTTCCGAAGTCTCGGTCGGCGCGGGGTTGGTGGCGATGGGCGCGGTGTCGGCGGCCGTGTCCGCGGCGAAGGCCGGCGCGGCCACGATCAGCAGCGCGCCTGCGGCGGCGCTCAGCAACAGGTGGTTCTTCATGATGGCATCCCCTTTATTCCGGCGCTGGTGGCGCCGGCTGGGGGCTCGGCTAGCAGCGCTTAGCAACGGCAAGGCGAAGCTTCCGTGTCGAGTTTTCGACGCTCATGCGAACGAACCGTGACGGTCAGTGTGCTGGTGATCCGCCAAGCCCGTCCGGCGACGATTGCGCGAAGGCCTCCAGACCGCTATTTCAGCGCCCAATCCCCGAAACTTCGTCCAGCGAGATCGCGAGCCTCATGGCGCAGCAATACATTTTCCAGATGCAGGGCCTGACCAAGGCCTATCCCGGCGGCAAGAAGGTCTTCGAGAACATCTGGCTGTCGTTCTACTCCGACGCCAAGATCGGCGTGGTCGGCGTCAACGGCTCGGGTAAGTCGACCCTGCTGAAGGTGATGGCCGGCCTGGACAAGGAATTCTCTGGCGAGGCCAAGGCCGCCGACGGCATCAAGCGCGGCTACCTCCCGCAGGAGCCGGTGCTGGATCCGACGCTGGACGTCTGGGGCAACGTCATCGCCGACTGCGAAGACAAGCAGATCTTCGACCGCTACAACGCTTTGGCGGCCCAGCTCGGCGAGGAATACACCGACGAGCTGATGGAGGAGATGACCAAGCTGCAGGAGGTCATCGACGCCCGCGATCTGTGGGACATCGACTCCAAGGTCGAGATGGCCATCGACGCCCTGCGCTGCCCGCCCAACGACGCCAATATCGAAAGCCTGTCGGGCGGTGAAAAGCGCCGCATCGCGCTGGCGCGCCTGCTGCTCAGCAAGCCCGACATGCTGCTCCTCGACGAACCGACCAACCACCTGGACGCCGAGTCGGTGGCCTGGCTGCAGCACCACCTGGAAGAGTTCCCGGGCTGCGTCATCCTGGTGACCCACGACCGTTACTTCCTGGATCAGGTCACCAAGTGGACCCTGGAACTGGATCGCGGCAAGGGCGTGCCCTACGAGGGCAACTACTCGGGCTGGCTGGAGCAGAAGCAAAAGCGCGTCGTCCAGGAGCAGTCGGAATCCGAAGCCCGCCAGCGCGCGCTCACCCGCGAACTGGAATGGGTCCGCAGCTCGCCCAAGGCCCGTCAGTCCAAGTCGAAGGCCCGTCTGGCCTCGTACGAGGAAATGGTCGCAGCGCAGGAAAACGCCCGCGCCGCCCAGACCCAGGCCCACATCCAGATCCCGCCCGGCCCGCGCCTGGGCAACCTGGTGCTCGAGGTGAGCGGCCTGGAGAAGGAGTACGGCGACAAGGTGCTGTTCAAGGACCTGTCGTTCCGCCTGCCGCCGAACGGCATCGTCGGCGTCATCGGTCCGAACGGCGCCGGCAAGTCGACCCTATTCAAGCTGATCACCGGCCGCGAGCAGCCCGACGGCGGCTCGGTCAAGGTCGGCGAGACCGTCAAGCTCTCGTACGTCGACCAGTCGCGCGACGCGCTCGACCCGAACAAGACCATCTGGGAAGAGATCAGCGGCGGCACCGACGTGATGATCGTCGGCAAGCGCGAAATCAACAGCCGCGCCTATGTGGGCAGCTTCAACTTCAAGGGCGGCGACCAGCAGAAAAAGGTCGGCTTGCTCTCGGGCGGTGAGCGTAACCGCGTCCACCTGGCCAAGACCCTGGCGACCGGCGGCAACCTCTTGCTGCTCGACGAACCGACCAACGACCTGGACATCGAAACCCTGCAGGCCCTGGAAGAGGCGCTGGAAGAGTTCGCCGGCTGCGCCGTGGTCATCAGCCACGATCGCTGGTTCCTGGACCGCCTGGCCACCCACATCCTGGCCTTCGAAGGCGACAGCCACGTCGAGTGGTTCGAAGGCAACTTCGAGATGTACGAAGAAGACAAGAAGCGCCGCCTGGGCGCCGACAGCCTGATCCCCAAGCGCATCAAGTTCCAGAAGTTCGCGCGATAGGGGCGGCGCTAGGCTTTGGATAACGAAAAGGGCGGTGGTTTCCACCGCCCTTTTTCTTTGCCGCCAGTCAAGGTTGACCAGCGCCCATCGGCAAGGCTAGATCAATCGTAGGTATAGTTCGAGCGCTTTCGCTCGTGTATGCGGGGGCGAGCTTTGACCATTCTCATCGGTTCGGAAGCGAGTGACACGCTTGTTGGAACTGACGACGCCGATACCCTTAGCGGCCTAGCTGGCAATGACGTGCTGGAAGGCAAGCTGGGCACCGACACGCTTGAAGGCGGCGATGGCGATGACAGGCTGATCGGCGGTGGAGGCGACGACATCCTCGATGGTGGCTCGGGCTTCGACTACGCCGTTTATAGCGACGCCACGGGGGGCGTCAGAGTCGATCTGAGCATCAAGAGCGCTCAGGCGACCGGCGGAGCCGGTTCCGACACTTTGAAGAGTATCGAAGGGATTGTCGGCTCCAACTACGCGGACAACCTCATCGGGGATAGTGGCGACAATAGACTCGCTGGCGGCTACTCGAACGATACGCTCATGGGCGGAGGCGGCGCGGATGTGCTTGACGGCGGCGCGGGCGCCGACCTGATCGACGGCGGCGACGGTTTCGACTTCGTTGACTACAGCGCCTCCGAGTACCGGAACGTCACGATCGATCTCTCACGGACAGGGTCGCAGGGCGCTCAAGGTGACTACGACACCCTGCTGAATATCGAGGGAGTCATCGGGTCCAGCCAGGGTGATGTGCTGAAGGCCGCGAGCGGCGCCTCTACGCTCTTGGGCGGCGGCGGCGGGGATGCGCTTTACGGCGGAACCGGCGACGATCTGCTCGACGGTGGCGACGGCGACGACCAGTTCTATGTTGGGGTGGGCGCCGACAGGGTTATCGGTGGGGCTGGCTCCGACACGCTGCATTTGATCGCTGGTTCAGCAGGTCTGAAGGCGGATCTTGCGCTGCTTTGGAGCGGCGGGCAGGGCGTCGTCAATGGCGCCTCGATCACCGGGATCGAGCGCTTGGGGAGGATTACCGCCAGCGCGCAGGCCGATACCATTGTCGTCGGCGCTGCCTATACTGATCGCGTGGAACTGGATGGCCAGGCTGGTGACGACACGCTGTCGGGTGGCGCTGGCGGCGATTTGATCTACGGCGGGCTCGGTCAGGATTCTATCGACGGCGGCGCTGGCGATGACTTCCTCTACGTGGACCTCGACGACCGTCTGGTCGGCGGAGGAAGCGGCAATGACATCGTGGTCTTTGAACGCAACACCTTCGGCGAGACGGCGATCAATGTGGATCTGCGCAATCTCTGGACAGGCGGTTCGGGATTCGTGGGCGGGTTGGAAATCCGCGAAGTCGAACGTCTAGGGGCCTTCAAGACCAGCAACGCCAATGACACGGTGACGGTTGGTGTTGGCTCGGCCACCGCTGGTGTTAGCGTCGAGCTGGGCGCAGGGGATGACCGGGCCTACGGCGGCGTCGGCAACGACAGCTTCTCTGGCGGCGATGGCGACGACACACTCTATGGCGGCGCTGGATCCGATGGTCTCTTCGGCGGTCTAGGCGTCGACCGCCTGTACGGCGAGGAGGGCGCTGATCAGCTCGTCATGGGCGACCGCGATACCGTCGATGGTGGGGCTGGGTTCGACACCATCACCTTCGCCGTGGATCGCGCTGGCGATGCGATGAACCTGGACCTTCGCGCCGTTTGGGCTGGCGGGACTGGAACGTTCAATGGTGGAACGGTCACCAACGTCGAGAACATTAACGACCTCTATGGGACCAACGCGGCCGACGTCCTGATGGTGGGCGATGGCGTGAAGCCTCTCATCGACTATTACGCCTACGCCGGGCGCGAGACCTTCTTTGGGCAGATTATTCGTGGGTACCGAGGCGACGATACGATCATCGGCTCGGGCGGCGCCGACAAGATCTATGGCGACCAGGGCGCCGACAAGTTATCCGGCGGGGCCGGCGACGACACCATCGTAATGGATGGCGATGACACGATCGATGGCGGTGCGGGTATCGACACCCTGTCTTTCGGTGCGTGGTGGTTCCGGCCGATCGAGGCGTTGAACATCGATTTGCGGCCCAACTGGGAGGGCCTTGCCGACGCCAAGATCAGGAGCATCGAACGTATCGGCGACGCCTATGGCAGCGACCTCGCTGATAGGATCATCATTGGTGATCGATACACGACAGGGATCATCCTCGATGCCGGGGAAGGTGATGACTACGTCGTTGGCTCGGGCGGAAATGACGGGCTCAGGGGCGGATATGGCAACGATACGCTAATCGGCGGTCTCGGTAATGACGTCCTGACTGGCGCCGAGGGCGATGATTTCATGGATGGCGGCGCTGGCGAGGACGCCGTGCAGCTTGATGGCGACTCGACCGAATATAGTTGGTCCATTGGCGCGGACGGTGTCGTTACAATCAGAGACCTGCGCACGTCGGGCTATGACGGCGTGGACACGCTCAAGAACGTCGAGATTCTCCGGTTCGCCGACAAATACCTGACACTAAGCGGAGCGACGGGACTGACCGTTATCGGCTCTGCCGCCGCAGATGTGCTCGTCGGCACCGATAAAAATGACACGCTTAGAGGTGAGGGCGGCAACGACACCCTCGATGGCGGAGCGGGTGACGACATTTTGGACGGGGGGAGCGGCTTCGATTTGGCCTCCTACGCCAACGCGACATCCGGGATTCAAGTCAACTTGTTGAACACGGGGTCGCAGAACACCGGCGCTGGCCTTGATCAGTTGATCTCCATCGAAGGCGTCATCGGCAGCGCCTACGCGGACCGCCTGACGGGCGGATCGGGCGCCGACCGCTTGGGCGGCGGCGGCGGCGACGACTGGTTCAGCGGCGAGGGGGGAGATGACACGATCGACGGCGGGGACGGCGCCGATACGGTGGAGTACGCTGGCGCTTCTGCGAGCTTCAGCTGGAGCCAGGGCGCAGACGGCGCTTGGACGGTCAGGGACCTGCGGACTACAGCGCTGACGGGCGTTGACACCCTTAGGAACGTCGAACAACTTAAGTTCAGCGACAAGATTGTGCTGCTCGTCGCTTCGCCCCAGAACATAATCCTGGGGACCAACGCCAGCGACAATTTGCGAAGCACAGTTGGCGATGATGTTGTTCGTGGCGCCGGAGGTGATGATTTCCTTTACGGCGGCTCAGGCAACGACATCTACGATGGCGGTGATGGCCGAGACTTGGTGCTCTTTTATGAGTCTATCCAAGGTGTCCGTGTTGATTTGGCGATCACGGGGCCGCAGGCCACGGGCGAAGGCAACGACACCTTTCAAGCAATCGAGGCCTTAAGCGGTAGCAGCTATGCGGACATCTTCTATGGCGATTATGGAGCCAACAGCCTGAGCGGTCAGAATGGAGATGACCAGCTCGATGGTCGCGCTGGCAACGACTCCATAAGCGGTGACGCAGGCAACGATATCGTCCACGGCGGCGCGGGCGACGATAACCTCGCGGGGGGCTCCGGTAACGATTTCGTCTTCGGCGACGCGGGCGACGACTATATCTGGCTGTCGTCCGAAAATGCCGCCTACAACATGGGATCAGACGTCGTCGACGGCGGGGATGGATACGACACTGCGCATGTCGCTTTCACTACGACGGGCTTGAATATCAACCTCGGCATCTCCGGAGCGCAGCAGATCGCGCCCGGACTGACGTTGACCATAAACAACGTCGAGCGGCTGTTTGGAGGCGACTATGCCGACAAGTTGACGGGCGACAGCGGCGACAACGTAATCGGCGGCTACAATGGCGACGACATCATAGATGGTGGGGCCGGCATAGACACCTTGTGGGTGCGCGGTTACAGCAATAACTTCGTTGTCACCTGGACTACGAATGGGTGGCGGATAGCCGACAATAGGACTTATGCCGCGCCGGGTTCGACGGGAAACAGCTACGACGGCGTCGATACTGTCCGGAACATGGAGTATATCCAGTACTACGATAAAACAGTGGCCCTTGGTGATGGGATGTCCCTGGTGGTCGGGAACATCCTGCGCGCCAATGGCTCGCATGCCTTGGCCGTAGTCAACGACCTGTCCAGCCGGCTGTCCAGCGGCTCGATCGGCGCAACGCAGGCTGTGGTGGAGCTTGTTGCCAAGGCCGGAGCTAGTACTTCGGTCGCAACCCTAGCCTATCAGTTCTTTACCGGAAAGATTCCGAGCCAGGCCGGCGTCGATTACCTCGTTTCCCCAACCGGGCCTAACGCCAACAATCTCAACAGCGCCTATTACCAGTCGTTCAATCTCGAGAACCGCTACATCAACTTCGCGGTCAACCTGGGCAAGCTGGGCGAGGGTAAGGATGCGTTCGCGGCCAAGTACGGGGCGTTGTCGATGGTCGACGCCACGCGCGAGGCCTACAAGACCATTTTCGGTGCGGCGCCGACCGACGCCAAGATCCACGCGATGATCGACGGACGCGTCGACTATTTCGCGGCCTATGGCGGCGACGGTGCGAATGGCGTGGGGACCAAGGCCGCCATGGTGGGCTGGCTTCTGGCTGAGGCGCAAAAGGCCGACCTTGGCGTCATGGTGAGGTCCAACAACGCCTGGCTCACCGATCTTGCCGATGGTTCGGCGCCGTTCGCCATCAGCCTGATCGATCCGTCGAGCGGCTACTACAAGGCCGACTTCATCTTTGGCGGGCCGTAGCAGCGCACGTCCTTGCGGATGGCGAGCAGCCGCCGCCCTGCTTTGGCCTGGGCAAACGCAGTAGGTGGGGTAGCTTGGACAAAACGCGCGTTTGACGCCAGCTATGGGGTCCGTGCTTCGGAGGAAACCTATGCCCCAGACCGCCGCCGCTAAACCTCAGGTCCTGCTGTCGCACGAGTTGCTGACGCCGCTGCGGCCGCTGCTGGAGAGCGCCTACGAGGTGCATCGGCTGTGGGACTATCCGGACCGGATGGCCTTCCTTGAAGGGCCGGGGCAGAACATTCGAGCGATCGTCCATGCGGGCGAGATGGCGTTGAGTCGGGACATGTTGGCGGAGATGCCGCGCCTTGGTCTCATCGCCTGCGTCAGCGTCGGCTACGACGGCGTGGACTTGCCCTGGTGCAAGGCGCACGGCATTGCGGTGACGCATTCGACGGGCCTGAACGCCGCCGATGTCGCCGACCATGCCGTTGGCCTGGTCCTGGCCGCCTGGCGCGGGATCGTCGAGGGCGACCAGCGCTTGCGCGGCGGTCACTGGTCGCACGCCGAGCGGATGGCTCCGCGCCCTGGGCTTCGGGGGCGGAAGGCCGGGATCGTGGGCTTGGGGCACATCGGCGAAGCGGTGGCCCATCGTCTGAGCGCGTTCGACATGAAGGTCGCTTGGTGGGCGCCGCGCGCCAAGGAGGCCGCCTATCCGCGCGCCGAAAGCCTAATGGCCCTAGCGCGCGAGAGCGACGTCCTGATCGTCTGCGCCCGACCGGACGACTCCAATCGCCACCTGATCAACAAGGCGGTGATCGAAGCCGTTGGGCCGCAGGGCTTGATCGTCAATGTCGCGCGCGGGTCGCTGATCGATGAGGACGCGCTGATCGAGGCCTTGAAGTCTGGGGCGCTTGGCATGGCCGCGCTGGATGTGTTCGAGACCGAGCCGACGCCGGCTGCGCGGTGGACCGATGTTCCGCGCACCGTGCTGACGCCGCACACCGCCGGCGCCACCCTGGACAGCCTTCCGGCCATGGTCAGCCTGACCCTGGAGAACCTGCGCCGGTACTTCCATGGCGAGCCGCTGGCGACGCCGGTGGCGGCTTAGGCCGGAAATGGAACGGCGAACGCCTCGGGCTCTAGCCTGAGGCCGTTCGCCAGCAGGCTGACGGTCCGATAGAAGCCCGCCAGCATCATCAGCTCGATCCGGGCTTCTGCGCTGTAGGCTTCGGCGATGCGGGCCCAGAGCGTGTCGTTGATGTCGGCCCGCGTATTCACCGCGTCGCAAAAGGCGATCAGTAACGCCTCGCCCGCGCTCCAGCAGTCGGCGATCCCGGGGGCGAGGGTTGCGGCGAGGCGTTCGGCGTCCAGCCCCGCCGCCGGGGCGAAGATCGCCGCGTGGACGCCCCACTCGTAGCCGCAGCCGTTGAGCGCGCAGATGCGGTGGATGACGATTTCACGGTCTCGCAGCGACAGGTGGCCCGGGTCCAGCAGGCCGCCGCCGGTGAAGCGCGCGAAGAGCCGCTCGTCGCGGGCCAGGGTCCGGAATAGCGACAGCGGTTCCTCGCCCGGCGTCTTCAGGCGTTCCAGCATCTTGGCGATGGCGGGCGGGTAGGGCGGTTTTGCGGGATCGATCCTGGGCGACATCTGAAATCCTCCATGCTACAAAATTTGTATCATGCAGGATCGCGAAAACGCTACAAAAAATGAAGCGCCCCTTCCGGGCGGGGCCGTTCGCGGGTCGGACACCGGCAGGCCGATCATGGCGGCTCTTGATCTGCTGGGGCGTCGCGGCGCCTTGCGGATCGTCTGGGAGCTTCGCGAAGGGAGGGTGCTGACCTTTCGGGCGCTCCAGGCCGCGGCCGAACTGCCGCCCGGCACGCTGAACACGCGCCTGACCGAACTGCGCGCGGCCGACATCGTCGCGGCGGAGGGCGGCTATCGCCTGAGCCCCCGCGGCGGAGACTTGATCGTCGCGCTTTGGCCTCTGCTAAGGTGGTCCGAGGATTGGGCGAACGCGCTGGAGACGTGACATGGCCAAGGTGCTGGGCGTAGGCGGTGTCTTCTACAAGGCCGAGAATCCCAAGGCTGTCCGCGACTGGTACGCGCGTGTGTTAGGCTTTGAGATCCATGACTGGGGCGGGGCGATGTTCGAGCATCCCAGGTCAACCTCGACGACCTGGTCGCCCTTCGCCGCCGACACCCAATACTTCGCGCCGTCGACCGCGCCGTTCATGATCAATTTCATTGTCGATGATATGGATGGCGTCCTGGCCAAGGCGGCCGCCGAGGGCGTCGAGCCCGTGGGGCGTCAGGACGAAGACGGCATGGGCCGGTTCGCCTGGCTCATGGACCCCGCCGGGGTGAAGATTGAGCTTTGGGAGCCCCTGAAAGGCGACTCCGAGACATAAGTTTCTCTTGCCAAATCGGATATAAAGATATCTTTATATCCCTATGAAGCTTACCGCCGAACAGGTTGTCGAGGTGCTGCGCGCCGCCGGCGAGTCCACGCGCCTGCGGCTTTTGGCGTTGCTGGCGGCCGAGGAGCTGTCGGTTCTGGAGCTGTGCCGGATCCTCGACCAGAGCCAGCCGCGCGTGTCGCGCCACCTGAAGCTGCTGGCCGAGGCCGGCCTTGTGGAACGCTTCCCGGACGGCGCCTGGGTGTTCTATCGCCTGGCCGCCAAGTCGCCAGGCCGTTTGCTGGTCGAGCAGGCGCTGGACCTGATCGACGAGGGCGACGAGACGATCCAGGCTGACGCCGACAAGCTGACGGCCGTGCGGGCCGAGCGCTCGACCGACGCCCAGGCCTATTTCGCCCGCAACGCCGCGCGCTGGAACGAGATCCGCTCGCTCTATGTCGACGAGGCCGAGGTCGAGGCGGCGATCCTGCGGGCCACCGGCGAAGGTCCCTTCGACGAGATGGTCGACCTGGGCGCCGGCGCGGGGCGCATGCTGACCCTGCTGGGCAAGCGCGCCGCCAACGCGCTGGGTCTGGATCTGTCGCAGCAGATGCTGAACATCGCCCGTGACGAGGTGGCCAAGGCGGGCCTGGTCGCGTGCGAGCTGCGCCACGGCGACATCTTCCGCACCGGCTTGCCGGGCGGCTGCGCCGATCTCGTCACTGTGCACCAGGTGCTGCACTATCTGACCGATCCCGCCACGGCGGTGGCTGAGGCCGCGCGTCTGGTGACGCCGGGCGGGCTGCTGCTGATCGCCGACTTCGCGCCGCATGATCACGAGTTCCTGCGCGAGGTTCACCAGCACCGCCGGCTGGGCTTTGACGACGCCGAGATCGTCGCCTGGCTACAGGTCGCGGGCCTTTCGCTGGAAAGCAATATCGCCCTGCCGCCGGCGACGGCCGAGGGGCTGACCGTCAAGATCTGGACCGCACGCCGTCCCAGCAAGGCATCCCTCGAAAGGAGCGCCGCATGACCCTTCCGCCTACCCGTCGGGTGATTGGCCCCGTGGCGCGCGCCGGCGAGCGGACCGGCCGTCCCCGCGTGTCGTTCGAGTTCTTCCCGCCCAAGACGCCGCAGATGGAGGAAAGCCTGTGGGCGGCGATCACGCGCCTGGCCCCGCTGGATCCCGCGTTTGTGTCCGTGACCTATGGCGCGGGCGGCTCCACGCGCGAGCGCACGCACCGCACCGTCAAGCGCATCCTGGACGAGACCAGCCTCAAGCCGGCGGCGCACCTGACCTGCGTCGGCGCCAGCCGCGACGAGGTCGATGAGGTCATCCGCGAATACTGGGAGACCGGGGTCCGCCACATCGTCTCGCTGCGGGGCGATCCGCCGCCCGGCGAGGGCGGCATCGGCGGGGTCTATGTGCCGCGCGCCGACGGCTACGCCAACGCCACCGAGCTGACCAAGGCCGTGCGCGCGATCGCGCCGTTCGAGGTGCTGGTCGGGGTCTATCCCGAGAAGCATCCCGAGAGCCCCTCGCTGGAGCACGACATCGACGTCTTGAAGCAGAAGGTCGACGCCGGCGCGACCCTGGGCATCAGCCAGTTCTTCTTCGACCTCGACGCGTTCCTGCGCTTCGTCGACAAGGTGCGCGCGGCGGGCATCACCATTCCCATCGTGCCGGGCATCATGCCGGTCACCAACTTCGTCGGTCTGAAGAAGATGGCCGCCGCCTGCCAGACGGCGATCCCGTCCTGGCTGGGCAACCTGTTCGACGGCCTGGAGCACGACGCCGAGACCCGCCGCTTGATCGCCTGTTCGGTGGCCGCCGAGATGTGCGCCAAGCTGCAGGAGCAGGGTTTCGAGGACTTCCACTTCTACACCCTGAACCGGGCCGATCTGGTCTACGCCATCTGCCGGGTGCTGGGCGTGCGCGAGGTCTCGCCCGCCGCGTCGGAGGTCGCCGCATGACGCCGCTAGCGCCCCCTCCGTCTCGTCGCGTATCCGCGCCGATCCACCTCCCCCGTTGCACGGGTGAGGATGCGCTATCTTCCTCCTCACCCGCAAAGCGGGGGAGGTGGCGCGATGCGAAGCATCGTGTCGGAGGGGGCGCTGTGGCCGCTCTGGCGGCGCTGTTTTTCGCCCTGGCCCCGGCGGCCCACGCCGACGAGATGCCGGCCAACTGGACCAAGCCGACCAAGCCCTATCGCGTGGTCGGTAACATCTACTACGTCGGGACCGAGGGCATCTCGTCCTGGCTGATCACCTCGTCGGCGGGGCATGTGCTGCTGGACGGCGGCCCCAACGCCGAGACGGGCAAGCTGGTCGAGCGCAACATCACGGCGCTGGGCTTCCAGCTGGCCGATGTGAAGATCCTGATCAACACCCATGCCCACTACGACCACGCGGGCGGTCTGGCGCAGTTGAAGGCCGATACGGGCGCCAAGCTGTGGATCTCGCGCGGCGACGCGCCGGCCATGGCGGCGGGCCACCACATCGGCGACAACATCTATGGCCCAACGCCGATGCCGGCGGCCAAGCCCGACAGGAGCTTTGGCGACCAGACCAAGCTGAAACTGGGCGAGATCGCCATGGTGTCCCACCTGACGCCCGGCCACACCATCGGCTGCACCAGCTGGACGACAGCGGTGGTCGAGAAGGGGCGACCGCTGAACGTGACCTTCCCGTGCTCGCTATCGGTCGCTGGTAACGTGCTCGTGGGCAACAAGACCCACCGGACCATCGTCGTCGACTATCGCGCCAGCTTCGCCAAGCTGCGCGCCATCCCCACCGACGTGATGCTGCCCGCCCACGAAGAGCAGGGCAACCTGCTGGCCAAGCGCCAGAAGCAGCTGCGCGGCGATCCCAACGCCTTTGTCGACCCAGGCGAGCTTGCCCGGTTCGTCGACGCTTCCGAAGCCGCCTTCAACAAGGAGCTCGCGCGCCAGCAGGCCGCGGGGGGGGCGCGATGAGAGCGCCCCCTCCGTCTCGTCGCGACGCGCCGATCCACCTCCCCCGTTACACGGGGGAGGATGCTGCAACTTCCTCCTCACCCGCCCAGCGGTGGAGGTGGCGCGCTGCGAATACGCAGCGTGACGGAGGGGGCGCTTGCGCCCCGGAGTTCCGCCCATGACCGATCTCACGATCCGTTCCAACCGCGTCGCCGCCCTGAAGGCCGCCGCCAAGGAGCGCATTCTCATTCTCGACGGCTCCTGGGGCGTGATGTTCCAGAAGAAGGGCCTGACCGAGGCTGACTACCGCGCCGAACGCTTCGCCGCCTACAACGGCCAGATGAAGGGCAACAACGACATCCTTTGCCTGACGCGGCCCGATCTCGTGGCCGAGCTGCACGACGCCTATTTCAGCGCCGGCGCCGATATCTCCGAGACCAACACCTTCTCGGGCACCACCATCGCCCAGGCCGACTATCACCTGGGTGAACAGGATGTCTGGGACATCAACCTGGAAGGCGCCAAGATCGGCCGCTCGGTGGCCGACCGCTGGAACGCGCAGAATCCCGACCGCCCGAAGTTCATCGCTGGCTCGATGGGGCCGCTGAACGTCATGCTGTCGATGTCGTCGGACGTGAACGATCCGGGCGCGCGCAAGGTGACCTTCGACCAGGTCTACGCGGCCTATCGCCAGCAGGTGGACGCCCTCTACCAGGGCGGGGTCGACCTCTTCCTGATCGAGACGATCACCGACACCCTGAACTGCAAGGCCGCCATCAAGGCGATCCTGGACTGGCGCGACGAGGGCCACGAGGAGCTGCCGATCTGGATCAGCGGCACCATCACCGACCGCTCGGGTCGCACCCTGTCGGGCCAGACGGCCGAAGCCTTCTGGAACAGCGTCAAGCACGCCAAGCCATTCGCGGTGGGCTTCAACTGCGCCCTGGGCGCGGACTTGATGCGCCCGCACATCGCCGAGATGGCCCGTATCGCCGACACCCTGGTCGCGGCCTATCCGAACGCCGGCCTGCCCAACGCCATGGGCCAGTACGACGAGGAGCCGCACGAGACCGGCCACGCTCTGCACGAATGGGCCAAGGACGGCCTGGTCAACATCCTGGGCGGCTGCTGCGGCACGACGCCGGACCACATCCGCCACGTCGCCGACGAAGTACGCGGCGTGACGCCGCGCCAGATCCCCGAGCGCCCCAAGGCCATGCGCCTGGCGGGGCTTGAACCGTTCGAGTTGGCTTAGTGTCTGTGACTTCAATTCTCCTTCTCCCCTTGCGGGAGAAGGTGTCGCCGAAGGCGACGGATGAGGGGTCTCGCTGGCCCTTCAACCGCTGTCTCGCGGCGGCGACGTTCTTCAACCCCTCATCCGACCCGCTTCGCGGGCCACCTTCTCCCGCAAGGGGAGAAGGGATGACTGCTATTGGATCCTGAAATGCGCCCCGTCTTCGTCAACATCGGTGAGCGCACCAACGTCACCGGCTCGGCCAAGTTCAAGAAGCTGATCGTCGAGGGGAACTACCCCGAGGCGCTGTCGGTCGCGCGCCAGCAGGTCGAGGCCGGGGCCCAGGTCATCGACGTGAACATGGACGAGGGGCTGTTGGACAGCCAGCAGGCCATGGTCACCTTCCTGAACCTGATGGCCGCCGAGCCCGACATCGCCCGCGTGCCGGTGATGATCGACAGCTCCAAGTGGGAGGTGATCGAGGCGGGCCTGAAGTGTGTGCAGGGCAAGGCGATCGTCAACTCGATCAGCCTGAAGGAAGGCGAGGAAAAGTTCCTCGAACAGGCCACGCTCTGCCTGCGCTACGGCGCAGCCGTGGTGGTCATGGCCTTTGACGAGGTCGGCCAGGCCGACACCGAAAAGCGCAAGGTCGAGATCTGCGAGCGGGCCTACAACACGCTGGTGGAGAAGGTCGGCTTCCCGCCCGAGGACATCATCTTCGACCCCAACATCTTCGCCGTGGCGACGGGGATCGAGGAGCACGACAACTACGCCGTCGACTTCATCGAGGCCACGCGCCGCATCAAGCAGATGCTGCCCTATGCGCGGGTGTCGGGCGGGGTGTCGAACGTCTCGTTCAGCTTCCGGGGCAATGAGCCGGTGCGCCGGGCGATCCACTCGGTGTTCCTGTACCACGCCATCAACGCCGGCATGGACATGGGCATCGTCAACGCCGGCGACCTGCCGGTCTATGACGACATCGATCCGGCCCTGCGCGAGGCCGTCGAGGACGTGATCCTCAACCGTCCGCAGCGCGATCCGGTGATGACCAACACCGAGCGTCTGGTCGAGATGGCCCCGCGCTACAAGGGCGAGAAGGGCCAGCAGCAGGTCGCCAACCTGGAATGGCGCAAGGGCACGGTGAACGAGCGCCTGACCCACGCTCTGGTCAACGGCGTCACCGAGTTCATCGAGGCCGACACCGAAGAAGCGCGCCTGGCCGCCGAGCGCCCGCTGCACGTGATCGAAGGCCCGCTGATGGACGGCATGAACGTCGTCGGCGACCTGTTCGGCGCGGGCAAGATGTTCCTGCCGCAAGTCGTGAAGTCGGCCCGCGTCATGAAGCAGGCCGTGGCCTGGCTGATGCCGTTCATGGAGGCCGAGAAGGAAGGCCAGGAGCGCAAGGCCGCCGGCAAGGTGCTGATGGCGACCGTCAAGGGCGACGTCCACGACATCGGCAAGAACATCGTCGGCGTCGTGCTGCAGTGTAACAACTACGAGGTCGTGGACCTGGGCGTAATGGTGCCCGCCGACCGGATTCTTGATGAGGCCAAGAAGCACAAGGTCGACATGATCGGCCTGTCGGGCCTGATTACGCCCTCGCTGGACGAGATGGTGTTCGTAGCCGCCGAGATGGAGCGCCAGGGCTTTGACATCCCGCTGCTGATCGGCGGCGCCACCACCAGCCGTACCCACACGGCGGTCAAGATCGAGCCGGCTTATCGCCGGGGTCCGACCACCTATGTCGTCGACGCCAGCCGCGCCGTCGGCGTGGTCTCGGGCCTGCTGTCGGAAGGCGAGCGCGACCGGATCATCGCCGAGACCCGCGCCGAGTATGTGAAGGTCCGCGAACAGTACGCGCGCGGCCAGACGACCAAGGCCCGCGCCTCGATCCAGGAGGCCCGCAAGCGCGCCTTCGCCATCGACTGGAAGGGCTATGCGCCGCCGAAACCCGCCTTCATCGGCACGCGGACCTTCGAGCCGTCGCTGGCCGAACTGGTCCCGTTCATCGACTGGTCGCCGTTCTTCGCCAGCTGGGAGCTGATCGGCCGCTTCCCGCAGATCCTGGAAGACGACGTGGTCGGCCAAGCCGCCACCGACCTCTATCGCGACGCCCGCGCCATGCTGGACAAGGTGGTCGAGGAAAAGTGGTTCGGGGCCAAGGGCGTGATCGGCTTCTGGCCGGCCCAGGCCCAGGGCGACGACATCGTGCTCTACACCGACGAGACCCGCGTGGCCGAGTTCTCGCGCCTGCACACCCTGCGTCAGCAGATGGACAAGGGCGCCGACAAGAGCGGCGAGGCCAAGGCCAATGTCGCCCTGTCGGACTTCGTCGCGCCGATCGGGCAGGGGGCGGACTATGTCGGCGGCTTCGCCGTCACCGCCGGCCATGGCGAGGACGAGATCGTCAAGCGCTTCAAGGACGCCGGCGACGACTACAACGCCATCATGGCCTCGGCCCTGGCCGACCGCCTGGCCGAAGCCTTCGCCGAGTGGCTGCACCACAAGGCCCGTGTCGAGCTGTGGGGCTACGCGCCGGATGAGGACGCCGACGTCGAGCGCCTGATCGCCGAAAAGTACCAGGGCATCCGCCCCGCGCCCGGCTATCCGGCCCAGCCCGACCACACCGAGAAGGGCACGCTGTTCAAGCTGCTGGACGCCGAGGCGGCCACCGGTCTGCAGCTGACCGAGAGCTACGCCATGACCCCTGGCGCGGCGGTCTCCGGCCTGTTCTTCAGCCACCCGCAGGCGCACTATTTCGGCGTCGGCAAGATCGACGCCGACCAGGTCGAGGACTACGCCCGCCGCAAGGGCTGGGACATGGAGACCGCCGAGCGCTGGCTGTCGCCGATCCTGAACTATGATCCGCTGGCGCGGGCGCGCGGGGCGGCGGCTTAGGGACAGAAAATCCTCCCCCCGTGGGGGAGGCGGCCGAAGGCCGGAGGGGGGAGTCCTGCTCAGCTTGCCTCTTCCCCCTCCGTCGTCTCTTCGAGCCGACACCTCCCCCGCTAGGGGAAGGATTGCGAACCGCGATATCCCAACGCATCCTCCTCCCAAGGCGTAACGGGAGGGGACGACATGGATCGCTCAGGCGTCAGCCGACGCGCGCTGGGGACATTGGCCCTGGGCGGCGCGACTCTGGGGCTATCGGCGTGCGAGGGGCCGGGCGAAACGGACCTGACCCCCAAGGGGCGGCAGTTTCCGAAGGACTTTGTCTGGGGTGTGGCGACGGCCGCTTTCCAGACCGAAGGCTCGCAAACCGCCGACGGGCGCGGGCCCAGCATCTGGGACGTGTTCGAGAGAATTCCAGGCCACGTCAAGAATGGCGATACCGCTGCGGACGCCACCGACAGCTACCGACGCTACCAGGACGATGTCGACCTGATCGCCGGCGCCGGCCTGAGCGCCTACCGCTTCTCGATGAGCTGGTCCCGGATTCTGCCGAGCGGGGCAGGGGCGGTGAATGCGGCCGGGCTGGATCATTACTCAAGACTGGTCGACGCCCTGCTGGCCAAGGGGATCACGCCCTACGCCACACTCTTTCACTGGGATCTGCCGCAAGGCTTGCAGGAGAAGGGCGGCTGGGCCAATCGCGACACCGCCCTGCGTCTGGCGGACTATGCGCGCGCCGTGGTCGACAAGATGGGCGACCGGCTGAAGAATTACATCATCCTGAACGAGGCGGCGGTCCACACCGTGTTCGGGCATGTGCTGGGCGAGCACGCGCCGGGCCTCAAGGACGCCGCGCTGCTGGGACCGGTCACGCACCACATGAACCTGGGTCAAGGGTTGGCGATCCAGGCGCTGCGGGCGGCGCGCAGCGACCTTTCAGTGGGCACCACGATGGCGCTGCAGCCGTGTCGGCCGGCGGGTGGGCCGTTGGCGTTCTGGAACCGTCTGGCGTCCGATGGGCTGGACGAAATCTGGAACCTCGCCTGGCTCGACCCGCTGTTCAAGGGAACCTACCCGAAGGCGATGGACGAACCGCTCAAGGGCGTTGTCCGGGACGGCGACCTGAAGATCACCCGTCAGCCTATCGATTTCCTGGGGGTGAACTACTACGCCCCGGCCTATGTGCGGCTGGACCTGTCGGCGCCGAGCAAGATCGCCGCCGCCGACTCGCCTGCTGGCGCGGAGCAGGACGCGTTCGGGCGCCATATCGATCCGTCTGGCCTGTTCGAGGTTCTGGATCGCGTGCGTCGCGAGTATGGCGCGCCCAAGATGCTGGTGACCGAGAACGGATGCTCGGACCCGTTCAGCAGCGGGCCAGCGCTTCTGGATGACATTTTCCGCATTAAGTATCTGCGGCGCCATCTGGAGGCGGTGCTGGCCGCCCGCGAGGCGGGCTGCGATATCCGCGGTTACTTCGAGTGGACCCTGATCGACAATTTCGAGTGGGACCTCGGCTACACCTCGAAATTTGGCCTCACGACCATGGAAGCCGCGAGCGGCCGCAGGATTCCGAAGGCCTCCTACGGCTGGTTCAAGGCCTTGGCGGAAAGCGGGACCTTGCCCTCCTCCCCGTGAGGGGAGGCGGACTTCAGTCAGCCTTGCAGATCAACACGTCCTTGCCGTCGCGCTTGGCGGGCGCGAGGCTGCCGGCGCAGGGCTTGGGGTTGGCGGGGTCGATGATGATCTCGTTAGCGGCCACAGGCGCCGCCTTCGCGCTTGGGGCCTTGCTCAGCTTCCGGGCCTGGGCGGGCTGGGTCGGCGCTTTCGCAGGCGTGGCGGGCGCGGCCTGGGCCTGAGGCGTCTCCGCGACCGGCGTCTCCGCGGGCGCTGGCGCGGGCGTCGGCTCCGGTGTAGCGGGCGCTTGGGTTGTCGCCGAGGCCGCGTTGAAGTTCAGGGCGCGACCCAGGATCGAGGACTTCATCTCCAGCGTCTTGGCGCGCTTCTCGCAGTCGCCCGGCGGGCTCCAGCTCATCCACATCTGCGCCAGACGCGCCTTGTCGACCGAACCGGCGCCTTGCCAGATGGCCGCGCCACGCTTCACCTGCGAGCCGCCATATTCGGAGATCGGGCGGGGGCTGGCCTTCTCGGCCGCCGTGATCGCCGAGGCGAAGATCTTCAGGTCCTTCTGGGCTTGCGCCCGCAGCTCAGGATAGGTCTTCAGCGACGCCGCCACGCCGTCCGGGCCCGGGAACGCCTTCTCGATCCGTGTCACCTCCGGCATCACCTGATCGTAGAGCGAGGCGTAGCCGCCAAGCGCGCCGTAGCACCAGGCGACATAGCCATACTCGTCCGACGGCGGCGCGTTGGGGCTTTGGGGGCTCGCTTGGCCGTCTTGGGCCAGCAGGGCCAGGGCGAGGAAGAGGGCGTTCGCCATGCGGGCGGAGGTCCTTTTTAGTGATCCGATGTCGTCGATAGAGCATTTCGGTCCGGATTGGGACCGTTGCGTGGCGACGCAGCTTTATCGTCGAGCGCATCCACAATGCGCGAGACGGCGTTCAGCTCCTGGGCGCCGTCGGCGTGGGCATTCGCCGCATTGCACTAAAGTCATGTGAACGATCATTCTCATTGTGTTAGAAGCACCGAAAGAGGTGATCCGGTCGCTTCGTCGTGCGTATCTCTCTTATCCGTTGCTGGTTTCGAGGCGAGCCATGTCCTTCTGGCGCAACATCGCGAGCATCGCCGCCCGGCGCCTGGACCTGGCTGACTGCACCGAATGTCCGGGCGGTTTGCCGGGTGAGGATCCAGCATTCTCGACGGCGGTGACGGCGCTGGGCGCCAAGCTGGCCAAGGTCGATGGTCGCGCCGATGGCGGCGAGTTCGCCGCCTTCAGCGAGGTGTTTCAGCCCGACCCCGCCTCCGAGCCGAACATTCACCGCCTGTACGACCTGGCGCGCCAGACCACGCATGGTTTCGAGAGCTACGCCAAACGTCTGGCCAAGCGTTACTCCAGCTGCCCGCAGTTGCTTGAGGACGTGGTCGACGGCCTGTTCCACATCGCCAAGTCCGATGGCTTGGTGTCGCAAGACGAACTCGACTACCTGGAGCGCGTGTCGAATCTGTTCGGCATGTCGCCGCTGGCGTTCCGCCGCCTTCGCGCCACCCATCTGGGTGTCGACGCCAACGATCCCTACGCCATCCTGGAGGTGCCGCCGGACGCTGACGACGCCACCGTGCGCTCGGCCTGGAAGACGGCGTTGTCCAGCGCTCACCCCGACCGTGCGCGCGCCCGTGGGCTGCCCACCGAGTTCATCGCGGTCGCCGAAGCCAAGGCCGCCACCATCAACGCGGCCTTCTCGACGGTGATGCGCGAGCGGCGGGAGCTTGGACTGGCCGTCGCCGGCTAAAGGCGATGTACAATCGAGTTAGAGCGCGACTGACACCGAAGCCTTTTCCCACGCTTGGTGTCGCGCTCTAGGCGAGACAATCCGTCCCGTCGCTGATGATCGAAAAAGGCTTTTCATCCTCCACGTGGGGGTGTTCAGTTGACGTTCAGCGCTTATGAACCAACCTGCTTGATCATAAGCGCCGACGAAAGGACCCAGATGAGCACCATCGCTTCGCCCTTGCGAAACCTGGCCTGGCTTGCCGGCGCTCTGGCGACGTCGGTCGCGGTGGTCGTCGGGGCGGTGTTGGCGGTGATCTTCGCGGCGACCGTCGTGGTGGTCGGATTCATCGGCAGCGCCTTGTTCGGTCTGGCCGCCTTCGCCTTCCGGGGCCGCAAGGTCGCCAAGACGCCCGCCGACGATGGCCTGATCGAGGCCCGCAATGTCGGCGGCCATTCCTGGGTCGCTTACGGCTGGAACGAGCGCTCATAGGGCGCATCGCGCCTGATCGGCCCTTCGCTCGGCCAAGGTCCTTCAACTTCCCTCACGTCGCCCTTGCCGTGCGCCGCGCGCTCGCTCATCCTGCCATTCAAACAATTGTTGGGAGGAAGACATGATCGGCGTTGTCGCGACCTTGAAGGTGCAGCCCGCCAAGGCGGCGGAGTTCGAGACGGTGTTCCTGGATCTGGCCGCCAAGGTGAAGGCCAATGAACCCGGCTGCCTGATGTACCAACTCACGCGCTCCAAGACCGAAGAGGGCGTCTACAAGGTGCTGGAGCTCTACGCCTCGATGGATGCGCTGAAGCACCATGGCGGCACCGACTATTTCAAGGCCGCCGGCGCGGCCATGGGCCCGACCATGGCGGGGGCCCCCGTCATCGAATATCTCGACGCAGTGGAGTAGGGCGCGATGGATCTGGCGTTCTCGGCCGAGGACCTGGCCTTCCAGCAGGAGGTGCGCGACTGGATCGCCACCGCCTATGACGATGATCTGCGCCGGCAGATGAGCCAGTCAAAGAACGGCTATCTGGACAAGGCCGGTCAGGTGAAGTGGCAGAAGAAGCTGGCCGAGCGCGGCTGGGCGGCGCCGGACTGGCCCGTCGAGCTGGGCGGCGCAGGCTTCACCGCCTCGCAGCGCTACATCTTCAATATGGAGATGAGCCTTGCCGGTGTGCCGACCTCGTCGCCGATGGGCCTGAAGATGGTCGCTCCTGTGATCATGGCGTTCGGCTCGGACGCGCAGAAGGCTCAACATCTGCCGCCGATCCTCAACTCCGACATCTGGTGGTGCCAGGGCTATTCGGAGCCGGGTTCGGGCTCGGACCTGGCCAGCCTGCAGATGCGGGCGGTGCGTGACGGCGACGATTACGTGCTGAACGGCTCCAAGATCTGGACCACACACGCCCAGTGGGCCGACTGGATGTTCTGCCTGGTTCGCACCTCGACCGAGGGCAAGCCGCAGGAGGGCATCTCGTTCCTGCTGTTGCGGATGGACACGCCCGGCATCCAGATCAAGCCGCTGCCGACCCTGGACGGCCCGCCGGACAACGAGCAGGAGATCAATCAGGTCTTCTTCGACAATGTCCGCGTGCCGGTCGCCAATCGCATCGGCGAAGAGAACAAGGGCTGGACCTACGCCAAGTACCTGCTCGAGTTCGAACGCGGCAACGCCTATGCGCCCGGCCTGATGAACATGCTCAAGAAGGTCAAGCGCATCGCGGCCCTGGAGCGGGCCGACGATGGCGGACGCCTGATCGACGATCCGGATTTCCGCAGCAAGATCGCCAACCTCGAGATCCAGGTCGAGGCGCTCAACGCCTCCGAACTGCGGATCTTCTCGGGGCGCGGCGCGGGCAAGAATATCGGCCCGGCCTCGTCGATGCTCAAATGCGTCGGCTCAGAGCATCAGCAGGCGATCACCGAGCTGACGCTCGAGGCGGTGGGCAACTACGCCACGCCGTTCGTGCGTGACACCTGGTCGCCCGCCAACGATGGCCGTGCGGGTCCCGACTACGCCGCGCCGGCCGCGCCGGCCTATTTCAACTATCGCAAGGCCTCGATCTACGCCGGCTCCAACGAGATCCAGCGCAACATCATGGCCAAGATGGTTCTGGGTCTCTAGGGCGTCTTCAGGAGGACTCAGGTTTCGGCCTGAGTCCTCTTCGACTTGCCAAGCCAGCGGATCAGCAAGGGCGGCCCGCCCGCGCCGATGGCCACCATCAGCAGGAACCAGATCTTGTTGAAGTCCGTGGCCGGCAGACCGCTGCCGAACCACGCCAGGGCGTTCAACGCCGCGCCGACCAGCATCAGCGGATACGAAGCCTTGAGGTTGGCGATCAGGCGTTCCGGCGTCCAGATCGGTCGCATCAGGGCGGTCATGAACAGGATCACGCCGATCAAGGCCTCACCAATCTTGTGGTGAATGGTCGGGGAGGTCAGCAGGCCCTTGGGTCCCGCGTGCGCCAGGATCGCGTGGCCATGGTCCATGAAGTCGTTCAGCAGGAACACGGCGGCGAAAACGCCCGCCGCCAGCATGATCCACCAGTTCGCCGGCTTGCCGCCCATCGTCCGCGCTCCCATCTCCGTCGCGCCGGTTCTCGCGTCGCCAACGCGCCGGCGCAAGCCTTCACGCGCGGAACCGTAGCCGTTGCAGTTTTTCTGCCTTGGCTTCGCTCTCGAACGCGTGTTTGAATTTTGATCGTAATTTTCTCTCCCCTGGAGCCCTCATGTCGCTCGACGCCCTCTTCCAGCCCTTCGAGTTCAAGTCGCTGAAGCTGCCCAACCGGGTGGTGATGGCGCCGATGACGCGATCCTTCTCGCCGGGCGGCGTGCCGACCGATGAGGTCGCAGCCTACTACCGTCGCCGCGCCGAGAACCAGGTCGGCCTGATCGTCACCGAAGGCACGGGCGTCGCGCGTCCCGCCTCGCTGAACGACGCCAACGTGCCGCGCTTCCACGGCGAGAAGGAACTGGCGGCCTGGAAGAAGGTGGTCGACGAAGTTCACGCCGCCGGCGGCAAGATCGCGCCGCAGCTTTGGCATGTCGGCGCCGCCAAGGGTAAGGACGTGCTGGGCAAGGTCGACAGCCCCTCGGGCCTCTCAAAGGCCGGCGGCAACCCCTTCACCGAGCCGATGACCGACGCCGAGATCGCCGACACCATCCAGGCCTTCGCCACCGCCGCCGCCGACGCCAAACGTCTGGGCTTTGACACCGTCGAACTGCATGGCGCCCACGGCTACCTGATCGATCAGTTCTTCTGGTCGGGCACGAACGTCCGCACCGACGCCTGGGGCGGTCCGACGATCGGTGAGCGCGGCCGTTTCGCCGCCGAAATCCTCAAGGCCGTGCGCGCGGCGGTCGGGCCGGACTATCCAGTCATCATCCGCCTGTCGCAGTGGAAGCAGCAGGAATACACCGCCCGTCTGGCCGAAACGCCGAAGGAGATGGAAGCCTGGCTGCAGCCGCTGGCCGACGCCGGCGCCGATATCTTCCACTGCAGCCAGCGCCGCTTCTGGGAGCCTGAGTTCGAGGGCAGCGACCTGAACTTCGCCGGCTGGGCCAAGAAGCTGACCGGCGCCCCGACCATCACGGTCGGCTCGGTGGGCCTGTCGGGCGAATTCATCGCCGCGTTCGGTGGGGAAGGCAGCCAGCCGACCTCGATCGACAACGTGATCGGCGGCCTGGAACGCGGCGAGTACGACATGGTCGGCGTCGGCCGCGCCCTGCTACAGGATCCGGAGTGGGTCACCAAGATCCGCGAAGGCCGCTCGAACGAGCTGCAGGCGTTCGAACGCGCCGCGCTCGGCACCCTGTACTAACCCCCTTGTTCCGGGGCTGTCCGCGCGGGCGGCCCCGGCGCATCGTCACCTCCGCTCTTGGGAGGTGAACGATGTCCTGGTTGCCCTATGTGTCGGGCCTTCTGGCCGTGCTGGCCGTGGCCCTGTTGATCGCCGGCTCGTTCCTGCGGGAGGAATAGACCGGCTCAGGCGTTGAAGTTGAGCTTCAGGCCCGGGCGGGGCCAGCGCGCCTTGTAGAGCTTGCCGGTGCCCGACGCGGTGATCCAGGCGTCGCGCATGTCCGCGCCGCCGAAGCAGATGTTGGTCACGATCACGTCCGGGAAGGCGTAGTGCTCGGTGGAGCCGTCCGGCGCGAAGGCGGTGACGCCGCCATTGATGATCGTCGCCACGCAGACCTTGCCGTCCGCCTCGACCGCGAGGCTGTCCAGCAATTGATAGCCCGGCAGGTTGCACACCACGTTGCCCGGAAGCAGCGGGACGGCGTCCGCCAGCACGCCCGGCGCGGCGACGTCGAAGGACCACAGCCGCCCCAGCATGGTGTCGGCCATGTAGACGGTCTTCTCGTCGGGCGAGAGGCCCACGCCGTTGGGCGAGACGAAGTGATCGCGCCAGCGGGTGATCTTCGAGCCGTCGGGCAGGGCGTAGTACAGCGCGCCATACTTGCGGCCGTCCGGCGTCGAACAGCCATGGTCGGTGAACCAGAAACCGCCCTGCTTGTCGAAGACCAGGTCGTTTGGTCCGACCAGCGGCTTGCCGTCGCATTCGGTGTAGAGCGTCGTGATCGCGCCCGTCTTCAGGTCCACGCGCTGAATGGCGCCGCCCGTGTGGGTCGGGGGCGTGGGACCGGGAATGTTCAGGCCGTTGGCCTCAAAGAACTGGAAGCTGCCGCCGTTGTTGGTGACATAGATCGCGCCGTCCGGGCCGATCGCCGCGCCGTTGGGACCGCCGCCCGTCTCGGCCACGGTCTCCTTGCGCCCGTCGGGCCAGACGCGGGTCAGGCGCTGCCCCTGGATCTCCGTGAGGATCACCGAGCCATCGGCCATGGCGATCGGGCCCTCGGGGAACTGCAGGCCTTCGGCCACCAGCTGGATATCCATGTCACGTCTCCCTGCGCGCCTCTGACGGGCGATGGCGCTGACTATAAACGTGCGTTTGAATCTGGCCAGGGTGACTTGCGCGCCGCGCATATTCGCGGTGAGTCGGGGGCCGACTGGCGTGCAAGGGATTCTGTTATGCGCTCATCTGTTCTGGCGGCTGCGGCGATGGGCCTGGTGGTGGCCGGGTGTGGGATCAAGGTTCCCTTCGTGCCGCACAAGCCCGCCATGGTGTCGGCGCCCAAGCCCGCCAAGAAGATGGCGGTGATGCCGACGCGCCCGAGCTGTCCGGCCATGAAGGACGAGGCTTGGAAGCCGGTGCTGGACAGCGCGATCCACAAGGCTTTCGATCGCAAGCTGAGCAAGCGCTACGGCGACACCGCGGTCCAGTTCCGCACCGGTTGGAGCCGTGACGACCACGACAACGTCGTGATTACGGCTCATCGGATCGGACCCGCCGGCTACGCCCTGCCTGAGCCTGGCAAGGGCGGCGAGGTCGAGGTCGTCTTCCGTCCGTGCACCGGCGATGTGCTCAAGACGCGCAAGCGGGCCGATCTGGAGCGCAAGCCCCGGCCGCTGCCGGCGGCCTCAGCGCCGAACTAGCGCCTGTCACGACCTGACTGCGTCAGGCCGTGGGCTCTAGTCTTTTGTTTTGGCGCATTTTTCTTCACGCGAACCGGGTCCGCTTCGCTCGAAAAGCGCCTTAACGCCGTTCCAGCACCCTGAACACGAAGGCGTGGTCATCGCCTTCGCCGGCGGGATGCGCTTCGCGCCGGGTCTCGGTCCAGAGGCTCTCGTCGAAGTCGGGGAAGCGCACGTCGCCCTCGACCTCGGCGGCCACCTCGGTGAGGTAGAGGCGCTTGGCCTTGGGCAGGGCCAGCTCGAACAACGCGCTGCCGCCGATCACGCAGACCTCGTCGGCGCCGTCATCGGCGGCCTGTTCGCGCGCGATCTCGAACGCCTCCATCCAGGTCTCGCAGGCCACCGCGCCCTCGGGCTCGAAGCTCTGGTCGCGGGACAGCACGATATTGGTCCGACCGGGCAGGGGCTTGCGTGGCAGGCTGTCCCAGGTCTTGCGGCCCATGATGATGGGCTTGAACAGGGTGTTGGCCTTGAACAGGGCCAGATCCGATTTCAGGCGCCAGGGCAGGTCGCCATCGCGACCGATCACCCCATTGGCGGCGCGGGCGACGACAATGGCGAGGGTGGGCATGCTCATGCCCCCTGATTAGCGAGCGTCGGCGCGGTACGCCATGCCTTGATCCAAACCTGAACGTCGATAACTCTGCCGACCGAAGAACAATGATCGGGGAGGCGCGCGATGTCTGGAACGGCGTTCGAGATGCACATGGCCCGGACGGGCGGCGTCGAGGTGCTGAAAGGGCGCGAGATCGTCCTGCCACCGCCGGGTCCCGGTGAGGCGCGGGTGGCGATCGAGGCCGCCGGCGTCGCCTTCGCCGACATCGTGATGCGCACCGGTCTTTATCCGGGCGTGAAGGCCCCGGTGACGCCTGGCTATGACTTCGTTGGCCGGATCGAGGCCCTGGGTCCCGATGTCCAAGGCTTCGCGGTTGGCCAGCGTGTCGCCGCCCTGACGGTGACGGGCTCCTACGCCTCGCGCCGCAATATCGAAGCCCGCTACCTGGTGGCCGCGCCCGAGGGCGCGCTGGCCGAGGCCCTGGTCGCGGGCGTGCTGAACGGGCTGACGGCCTGGCAGATGTTCCATCGGGTCGCGGGCTCGACGGCGGGAGAATGGGTCTTGATCCACGGGGCGGCCGGCGGCGTCGGCGGCCTGCTGCTGGATCTGGCGCGCCTCAGCGGCGTGCGGGCCATTGGGACGGCGTCGGCCGGCAAGAAGGCCGAGGTCGAGGCCAAGGGCGGGATCCATATCGACTATCGCGCCGAAGCCGTCGCCGAGCGGGCGCTGGCGATCTCCGGCGGCGGCGTGGTCGCGGCGTTCGACCATGTGGGCGGCCCGCACCTCAAGACCGCCTCGATGGCCGCGTTGCGCGATGGCGGCACGGCGGTCCTGTACGGCGGCTACGACGCGACCAAGGGCGGCAAGGCGCGTCCCGCCGCCATGATCAAGATGCTGCTGTCTGACCGCCTGTCGGCGTTGAAGCTGTTCAGCGGCAGCCGGGGCGTGGTGGGCTACAACGTCACGTCGTGGCGCAACGCGCGCCCCGGGCCCTATCGCGAGGATCTGGCCAAGGTGCTGGGCTTGATCGCCGACGGCGCGATCCAGCCCAAGATCGCCAAGGTCCTGCCGCTCAGCGAAGCCGGCGAGGCTCAGGCCCTGCTGCAGTCGGCGCAGCTGGCCGGCAAGATCGTGTTGAAACCCTAGACCGAAACCTCGGCCTTGATGTGCGGGTGGGCCTGGTAGCCCTCCAGCGCGAAGTCTTCGTACTCGAAGGCGAACAGGTCGCGCTTGTCGGCGATCTTCAGGGTCGGGAAGTCGAACGGCTCACGGGTCAGTTGCTCGCGGGCTTGATCCAGGTGGTTCAGATAGAGGTGGGCGTCGCCGAAGGTGTGGACGAACTCGCCGGGCTCCAGGCCCACGACCTTGGCGACCATGACGGTCAGCAGGGCGTAGCTGGCGATGTTGAACGGCACCCCTAGGAACACGTCGGCGCTACGCTGGTAGAGCTGGCAGCTCAGTTTCCCATCCGCGACGAAGAACTGGAACAGACAGTGGCAGGGCGGCAGGGCCATGTCATCGACGTCGGCCGGGTTCCAGGCCGTGACGATGTGGCGGCGGCTGTTGGGGTTGGTCTTCAGGTTCTCGACCACGGCCGAGATCTGGTCGATCACCCGGCCATCCGGCGTGGCCCATGAGCGCCACTGCTTGCCATAGACGGGGCCCAGGTCGCCGTTCTCGTCGGCCCACTCGTCCCAGATGCGCACGCCGTTGTCCTTGAGATAGGCGATGTTGGTGTCGCCCTTCAGAAACCACAGCAGTTCGATGATGATCGAGCGCAGGTGTAGCTTCTTGGTGGTCAGGACCGGGAAGCCCTTGGCCAGGTCAAAGCGGATCTGGCGGCCGAACACGCCCAGCGTCCCCGTGCCCGTGCGGTCGCCACGCTGGACGCCGCTCTCCAGGATGTCGGCCAGCAGGTTCAGGTACTGCCGCTCGGGGTGGTTGGCGTCGGCTTTGGGGGCGTCGAGGACGGCGGTGCTCATGGTCGCTACTTTGGCCGCGAATCGCCGCCTTGAACACTGCGGCGCCTTGGCCTGTCCACAGCGCGGGCGGACTTTTCCGGCGGCAAGCGACAGGCGTGGCTCACCCCGCGAAGCCGCCCTCGTCGAGGAACGCCTGCTCGGCCTCGGTCGTCTCGCGCCCGAGGCTGGGGTTACGATGGGGGAAGCGCCCGAAACGGGCGATGACGTCGCGATGGATGAGGGCGTACTTCATCGATTCCTCGTCGCCGGTGTCGGCCTGCAGCGTGGCGAACAGCTGGACGCTGAACTCCTGATCGACCAGCGACTCCGAATGCTCGAAGGGCAGGTAGAAGAATCGCCGAAGCTCCAGGGGCAGGACGGGGTCCTGGTCATGGCCGGCGGCGATGGCCTGGCGGGCGAACATCCGCGCCAACGGGTCGGTTGCGAAGGCGTGGGGCGTGCCCCGGTACATGTTGCGCGGGAACTGATCGAGCAGGATCAGCAAGGCCAGAGCGCCCTCAGGCGTCTGATTCCAGGCGTCGTACCGGCGCATCGAGGCGCGATAGTGGGTCTGCTCAAACTTCAAGGCGATCGCGGCGTCGAAGGCCTGGTCCTTGGCGAACCACTTGCCGGGGCCGGCATTGCGCCAGAAGCCGACGATATCGTTGGGGTGCGCGCTCATCCTGGCTCCGTTCAAGCTCGGTTCATCCGGCGAGTCCGATGCTGTTATCAAGGGACAAGCCCGGGCCGCGCTTCAAGGCCCTTCGGAGCAGGAAATGAAACGTCTGATCACGACCGCGATGATGCTCTCGCTGATCGGAGGCGCGGCCGCGGAGGCCGCCGCCGCCGGGGCGGTGGTCGCCCAGCAGCAGGAGGTCCAGCGCGAGCAGCGCGACGGTGGCCCGCGCGGTGAGCGAGCTGATCGCGGCGATCGGGGTGGTCGGCCAGGGGGCGAACGCGGTGATCGTGGCGGCCAAGGCGGCTGGAACCGAGGCGGCGACCGTCCGCAACCGCAAGCCCAGCCTCAACCGCAACAGCAGGAGCAAGGCGGCGGCTGGAATCGTGGCGATCGCGGAGAGCGCGGAGAGCGCGGCGATCGTGGCGGGCGCCCGGACGGCGGCTGGAACCGTGGCGGCGATCGTCCTCAACCCCAGCCTCAGCCCCAACCCCAGCCCCAGCCGCAGACACCGCCCGGCGCGGGTGGCGGCAGCGGCTGGAACCGAGGAGACGACAACAACCGCGACCGTGGCGGCTGGAACCGCGACAACAACAATCGCGGGGACCGCAACGACGACAAAGGGCGCGATCGTGGCCGTGACAACAACCGCTGGGACAATCGCGGCGGTTGGGATCGGGGGGGCTGGGATCGCGACGATCGCCGGTCGGGCTATGGCCAGTACCGCGATCGCGATCGTGGGCGGTCTTACTATGATCGCGGCTACTATCGCCCGAGCTTCCGGTCGGTTCAGCGCTATCGCGCCCCGGCCTACCGCTATCCCAGCGGCTGGTACGCCCGCGCCTGGTCGTTTGGCGACTACCTCCCGTACGGCTGGTACACGCCGTCGTACTATCTGGACTACTGGCGCTATGACCTGCCGCAGCCGCCGATCGGCTGCGAGTGGATCCGGGTCGGTGACAACGCGGTGCTGGTCGACGTCTGGAGCGGCCAGATTCTGAGCGTCTACTACGACCTGTTCTGGTGACGGCGGCTCACTGAAGACCCCGGGGCGGAGGCGACAGCTTCCGCCCCTCTTCGTTTGGCGGGCCTGGCGGCGTGAAATTTCGCGTTTGCGAAAGGGCGCTGCATGCGGCGCCGCATAGCGCGGTTCTTCGTGAGCGCGTAAAAGGGGCGGCGAAGGTTGTCGCATTTCTGCGTTCTGTCGGCTTCGCCTTGACGAAACGGCAAAAAAACGCTCAAACGCCCGGCCTTTGTCGCTTTGCTGTTGCGCCGAGCGGCCCCGATTGACCAGTCCTGGAGAAAAAACATGCGCGTCTACTACGACCGCGACGCTGATCTGGCCCGCATCCTGGACCGGAAGATCGCCATCGTAGGCTATGGCAGCCAGGGCCATGCCCACGCGCTCAACCTTCGGGACTCGGGCATTAAAAACGTAGCCGTCGCGCTGCGCGCCGGTTCGCCGACCGCCAAGAAGGCCGAAGGCGAAGGCCTGAAGGTCATGACGGTGGCCGAAGCCGCCGCCTGGGCCGACCTGATCATGATCCTGGCGCCCGACGAGCATCAGGCCGCGATCTACAAGAACGAAATCGCCCCCAACATCCGTGATGGCGCAGCCCTGCTGTTCGCCCACGGCCTGAACGTCCACTTCGGCCTGATCGAGCCCAAGGACACCATCGACGTGCTGATGGTCGCGCCGAAGGGCCCGGGTCACACCGTGCGCGGCGAGTACCAGAAGGGCGGCGGCGTGCCCTGCCTGATCGCGGTGCACCACAACGCCACGGGCAACGCCCTCGACCTTGGCCTGGCCTACGCCTCGGCCATCGGCGGCGGTCGCTCGGGCATCATTGAGACCAACTTCCGCGAAGAGTGCGAGACCGACCTGTTCGGCGAGCAGGCCGTTCTGTGCGGCGGCACCGTCGAGCTGGTCCGCGCGGGCTTCGAAACCCTGGTTGAAGCCGGCTATGCGCCGGAAATGGCCTATTTCGAGTGCCTGCACGAGCTGAAGCTGATCGTCGACCTCATGTACGAAGGCGGGATCGCCAACATGAACTACTCGATCTCGAACACGGCCGAGTACGGCGAGTATGTCACCGGTCCGCGCATCATCACGCCGGAAACCAAGGCCGAGATGAAGCGCGTTCTGGAAGACATCCAGTCGGGCAAGTTCGTGCGCGACTTCATGCTGGAGAACGCCGTCGGCCAGCCCAGCTTCAAGGCCACGCGTCGTCGCTCGGCCGAGCACCAGATCGAAGAGGTCGGCGCTCGCCTGCGCGGCATGATGCCTTGGATCGCCAAGAATAAGCTGGTCGACCAAGCCAAGAACTAAGCTTCAGCACCCAAGCTGATCCCACGAAGCCCCCGGTCCTCCCAGGCCGGGGGCTTTTCGTTTGGCGGCTTGCGCAAACGCCGTCCGCGTGCATACTGAACCGAATGGTTCAGCAAAGCGCCGCCCGCCTCGATGTCTCCTTCGCCGCCCTGTCGGATCCGACGCGCCGGGGCGTGCTGGAGCATCTGGGGCAGGGGGAGGCCTCGATCACCGATCTGGCCGAGCGGTTCGGCATGACCCTCACGGGCATGAAGAAGCACGTCAGCCTGCTGGAAGCGGCGGGGCTGGTGACCACTCAGAAGGTTGGACGGGTCAGGGTCTGCCGTCTGCAGGATGGCGGGCTAGAGGCCGAGGCGGCGTGGATCGAGCGGTATCGCCAGCGCTGGGCGCTGCGGTTCGACGCGCTGGAAGAGATCATCGAGGATTTGAAGCAGAGGGACGACCAAAATGGCCGGAAAGAATGAAACCGTGGTGGCGCGAACGTCCGAGCGCGAACTGGTGGTGACCCGCCTGTTCGACGCCCCGGTCGATGTCGTCTTCGAAGCCTGGTCGAAAGCCGAGCTTTTCCAGCGCTGGTGGGTTCCCAAGGCGCTTGGCGTGCCTTTGCGAGCCTGTGAGATGGATGTGCGCACGGGGGGCGGCTATCGCCTGGAGTTCGGCCTCGACGCGGCCAACGCCATGGCGTTCTACGGCAAGTACACTGACGTGACGCCGCCCTCGCGGATCGTCTGGACCAATGAGGAGAGCGGCGAGATCACCGTAACGACGGTCACGTTCGAGGATCGGGCCGGCAAGACCTTCCTGACGCTCAGCGAGCTCTATCCCAGCAAGGCGGCCTGCGACGAGGCGCTTCAGGGATCTGCGGCCGGCCTGCCGGTGCAGTTCGAGCAACTGGATGAGCTTCTGTCGGAACGGGTGGCCTGAGGCCGGCGAGCGCTGGGCGGGCGTTTGTGGGTTGCGTGGTTGATCCGCGCACGGGAAGCTTGCTGCTGGTCCCGCTTGGGAATGACGAAGGAGACGCTCCATGAAACGCCTGCTCGCCGCCATGATCGCCGGCGCGGCCCTGTCGGTCGCCGCCGCCCCGGCCTTCGCCGAAGAAGTCGCCTACAAGCTGGACTCGTCGCATACCGAGACCTTCTTCTCGATCGACCGGATGGGGTTTACCTCGATCCTGGGCCTCTTCGCCCAGTCGGAAGGCACGATCTGGCTGGACGAGGCTGCGCCGGAGAAGTCGCGCGTCGAGGCCACCGTTGCGGTCGGCAGCATTCTCACCGCCAACACCGCGCGTGATGAGCACCTGAAGGCCGAGCGCTGGCTGAACGCCGCCAAGAACCCGACCATGACCTTCAAGTCGACCAAGGTCGAGAAGACGGGTGACACGACCGCCAAGGTCACGGGCGACATGACCGTGATGGGTGTGACCCAGCCCGTCACCCTGGACGTCAAGCTGAACAAGATGGGCGTCGGCAACAATCAGAAGAAGCAGGCCGGCTTCACCATCACTGGCCAGATCAGCCGCAAGGCGTTCGGCCACACCATCGGGGCGGGCGCGATCGGGGATGCGGTGAACATCCGCATCGAGGCCTTGGCGGTGGCTCAGTAGGGCTAGCCCAGCACGAATACGGGACCCCAGGCCACCTGGTAGCGGCGCTCGCCTGTCGACAGGTGCGGGCGCAGCTGCCAGGCGCCGGCGCTCAGCGTCGGCGCCGCGCGATCCTCCAGATAGGTCGCGGTCAGCACTTCGCCGCCGGGTTCCGAGATCGAGAACTGGCGGATCGTCGGCGTCGCATAGGACAGGGCGCGGGCGATCTCGTCGGTCGAGCGCACGCGCAGGGGCGCGGGGCCTGCCAGCCGTGCGCTGACCTCGGCGTAGGCGCCGACGGCGATGACACGCGGCCCCTGCCTGAAGACACCGTAGCCGACATGGGTGAAGCCGGGCGCCAGGAGATTGGCGCGGTGGCCGGGGCTGGTCTTCCACTGGTTCATGATCTGGTCGTAGGTGACGGCGCTGGCGGCGTTGCGGCGCATGGCGATGTTCTCGCCGGGTGCGCCGACTAGATCGCGCGCGAACAGGCCCACGCGTCCGGCTGGAGAGAAACCCTCTCGCGTCAGATGCTCGAAGACGCCGGTCACCGCGATGTCGGCGGCGTGGGCGCGGGCGGCCAGACGCAGACCCTCGTCCCAGGCCAGCGGGGCTGGACCCTGGCGACCGCGATAGAGGTTGTTGAGGTCGAGCAAGGTCTCTTCGAACGCGGGGTCGAAGTCACCGCCGGGTGGATCGGACAGCAGCGCGCGCAGGCGCCGTTCGTAGGCGATCCAGGGCGCGGCCGGCGCGGCCAGGGCCGGGGAGGCGGCCAGGGCCAGGCCGGCGGTCAGCAAGCTTCTACGCGCGATCGTCCGCATTCGGTCTCCGACGGCCTAACTTCAGGCCCAGCATTGACACCTGACCATAGGGACCAGACCTAAGGTCTATGAAACCTGTTCGTTCCCTATGGCTGGCCGGCCCCGAGGCCTGGCTCCCCGATTCCGATATCCAGGCCTCGCGTCAGCGGGCGCTGTGCCTGGAGGCCGGGCTCGAGGCCCTGGTCCCCGCCCGCATGCCGGTGGGCGACGCGGGCGATGAACTGGAGGCTAGACAGTTCTACGCCGCGCGCATGGCGCAATTGCGCCAAGCCGACGCGGGCGTCATCAATCTCACCCCATTCCGGGGGCCCACGGCCGACACCGCGACCGTGTTCGAGGCCGGGGTGCTGGCGGGGCTCGGCAAGCCGACCTTCGCCTACATGAACGTGACCAGCGAACTGGGCGCCGAGTACGTCGCGCGGGTCGACGCGGACCTGGGGGCGATCCTCGACGAGAATCGCGTCTGGCGGGACCCCGACGGCTGCACGATCGAGGACCATGGCCTGCCCGAGACCGTGATGCTGTGGGGGGAGGCGCGCCGCCTGTTCGTGATCGTCACCGATGATCCGCTGAGAGACCTCACCGGCCTGGAACTTTGCCTGGAGGCGCTGGCTCTTTACGCGGAATAGCGCGTTTGACTTGATCTGCGTCAAGGTGAACGGACTGGCTGGCCGCATCTTGGCCTTCCAGGTTGGAGGGGCGGCCTATGCGTATCGAGATCCAGCGGAGCGTCGTGGTGGTGGCCGCCTTGCTGGCCATGGCGACGGCGAGCCAGGCGGCGCCGGACCAGGATCCGATCGCGCGGGGCAAGGTGATCGTCACCCGCAATTGCGCGGCCTGTCACGCGGTGGGGACCACTGGCGACAGCCCGAACCCCACGGCGCCTCGGTTCCGCCAGTTGCAGGACCGATACGACGTCGAGGCGCTCGCCGAAGGGCTGGCGGAGGGGCTGACCGTCGGCCATGGCCCGATGCCCGAGTGGACCTTCCCTCCGGATGACGTCACCGCCATCGTCGCCTATCTGAAGTCTATCCAGGCCCGGACGGGCGCGGAGACCGTGCCGCCCAGCAAGTCGCGCCCCTGATCCTGCGGCGGACTCACCAAGGCAGGTCCGCCTCACCGCGAAGAATGGCTTCGGCCTGCGCTGTGTGTTTTCCACCGTCGCGATCGTGCATGACCAGCGGCGACAGAAGCGCCAGCGGCGCCTTGCCCGTCTTGATCGCGCGCACGATCACGCGCTTGGCCGGCGCATCGGCGAACGGGGCCACGGGGCGGATTCGGAACGATCCGGCCTTGGGCGCCAGCAGCGACAGGATGTCGGCCAGACGGTCGGCGCGATGGATCAGGGTGATCGTTCCGCCCTCGCGGACCGCCTTCAGGCAAAAGGTCGTCCAGGCCACCAGACCACCGTCCGCCATCCAGGCCCCGCTCTTGGCGGGCGAGGGCGCGCGCAGGGCGCTCGGATCGTCGAAATAGGGCGGATTGGCCATCACGGCGTCGAAGACCGGCAGGTCAAGGGCGCGAAAGCCCGCCTCGACGTCGCCCTTCATGACGCTGACCCGCGCCGCCAGTCCGTTCAACGCAACGTTCTCGGCGACCAGCGCGGCGGCGGCGTCATCACGCTCGACGCCTTGGAACAGCGCATCCGACCGGCGAGTCGCCGCCGCCAGCAACGCGCCCCCGACGCCGCAGCCCGGCTCCAGCACGCGCTGGCCGGGGAGGGCGTCGCAGGTCGCCGCCAGCAGCGCCGCGTCCATGCCGGGCCTGTATCCATCCGGCGCCTGACGGAGCCTTACCCGGCCGCCAAGAACCCGATCCTCGGTCACACCTAAGTCGTTCAATGCTAGTGAGGCCTTGTGCTCGCCTTGACCCTGACCTATCCCGCAACCATTGTCCCTCGCAATGGTTCGTGGGGGGCCGCTTTAAGGAGAGCATGGTTTTGGACGTAGCCGCAGCGACCCTGCCCCGGACGTCGGGATCGGTGGATCGTCTCGTGCGCCTCGCCGAGGCCGACATGGCGGGCGTCAACCGCCTGATCACCGATCGCATGCAGAGCGATGTGGCGATCATCCCCGCCCTGGCCGAGCACCTGATCGCCGCCGGCGGTAAGCGCCTGCGCCCGCTGATGACCGTGGCCGCCGCGCGCCTTGCCGGCGCCGACAACGACCATTTCCAGAAGCTCGCCGCCGCCGTCGAGTTCATCCATACCGCCACCCTGCTGCACGATGACGTCGTCGACGGCAGCCAGCTGCGCCGTGGCAAGGTCGCCGCGCACCTGATCTGGGGCGGCGCGCAGAGCGTGCTGGTCGGCGACTTCCTGTTCGCCCGCGCGTTCGAGCTGATGGTCGAGACCAATTCGATGAAGGCGCTGGAGATCCTGGCCCGCGCCAGCCGCGTCATCGCCGAGGGCGAGGTCCTGCAGCTGATGCGCAGCCACGACCTGAACCTTTCGCAGGCTATCTATCTCGAGATCATCCAGGCCAAGACGGCCGAGCTGTTCGCCGCGGCCTCGGAGGCCGGGGCGGTTTCGGCCGGCGTTGACGCGGCACAGTCGCAGGCGCTGCGGGACTATGGCTTGAACCTGGGCCTGGCGTTCCAGCTGGCTGACGACGCGCTCGACTATGGCGGCGCGACCGAAACCCTGGGCAAGAACGCCGGCGACGACTTCCGCGAAGGCAAGGCGACCCTGCCGCTGCTGCTGGCGATCGCCCGATCGGGTCCGCGCGAGGCCGAGTTCTGGGAACGCGCCATCGGTCGCCGTGAACAGACCGAGGCGGACTTCCGCCGCGCCCGCGAGTTGATCATCGGCACGGGCGCGCTGGACGCGACGCTGGATCTCGCCGCGGAGTACGCGGACAAGGCCAAGACCGCCCTGGCGATGTTCCCTGCCAACGACTGGCGTGAAGCGCTTGATGAGCTGGCTGACTTTGCGGTCAGCCGCCGCGCCTAGATGGCCGCTGGGAAGTCCATGATGGGCGGACTTCCGCCGCTGAAGCCGGGCGAGAAGCTGCCGCGCCTGCAGACCGTGATCGCCACCTCGCCTGAAAACCCGGCGGGTGATCCCAACATCCGACCGCACGAGGCGGGAGAAGCGGCCGGCAAGGTGATTGGCGGGGGCCTGGGCGTGTTGTTGGTCACGCTTTGCGTCTTGCTGCTGCTGGGTCCGGTGCTGTGGGCGCCAGGCTGGGCGGGCCTGCGCGTCGCGCGGTTCCTGAGCGGCGCCTGGCAGCCCTGGCTCGCGGGCTTCGCCGCGTTTGTCGCGATGGCCTTGCTGCAGACCTTCCTGCTGATCCAGCGTCACCCGGCGCTGCGCTATCCTGTGGTGACGCTGTTCTCGGTGCTCTGGGTCGGCGGTCTGTGGCTGGAGTTCAACTCGCCGCGCCACGACTGGGTGACGACCGCGCCAACCCTCCAAATGCCCGGGCCTTGGTCGTGGGCGCTGATCGTCGCCGGATCAATCGTCTACGCCGGGATCTACTTGCTGGCGCTGGCCCCCGTGGGCAAGAGCCGTTGGGCGCGCCGCTGGCAACTCTTGAAGTAGAGCGGTGAATTCGGCGTAATCCGCGCTGAAAGCCCTTCACAGCGACGCCTTGTGGAGCCACCTCTAGGGTCTCTCTTTGGGGCAACACATGATCCGCTTCATCCTGAACGTTCTCTGGCTCATCTTCGGCGGCCTGATCACCGGCTTGGGCTGGCTGTTGGCCGGCGTCTTCCTGGCGATCACGATCGTGGGCTTGCCCTACGCCGGCGCGGCGTGGCGCATCGCCGGCTTCGCCTTCTGGCCGTTCGGCAAGGAGATCGTCAGCCGCGAGATTATCACGGGTCAGGAAGACATCGGCACGGGCCCGATCGGAACCCTGCTGAACGTGATCTGGTTCCTGCTCGCCGGCTGGTGGCTGGCCCTGAGCCACCTGCTGGTGGCGGTGGCCGAGGCGATCACCATCATCGGCATCCCCTTCGCCATCAAGGACCTGCAACTGGCCCGCATCGCGCTGGCGCCGATCGGCGTTGCGGTGGTCAAGCGGTAGCTAGAAGCCGGTGAACAGTCTCTCCAGCGCGCGGCGGATGGCGTCTTCGCGTTGAGAGAGGCTGCAGGCGCGACGACGGAGAGTGGTCGCTGTCAGGCTAAAGAGCTCGCTGATAAGCAGAGCCAGCGGCTCGCCTTGGATCTCGACCTCAATCTCCAGTTCGCAGACCAAACGGGTCGCGTCATTGACGGCGGGCGCGACAATGACTTCTGATAGCCCTCGCAGGTGATGCGAGGAGATGACAACGAGGTAGGGGGCTAGGCTGCGAGCTTCAGCGGATGGGTTCTGATAGACATCGAACTGGCGCAATTACCAACGCCTGAAATGGTCCGAAATCAGACCACGTTGCGCGATACGCTCGTTATGTTCCCTGATCGCTTCGGCGTTCTCTTCCGCCCAGCGCCGCGCGCGTTCCTCGCCGTCGGCGGGATCGACCTTCTGGAGATGCAGGCGCAGTCGGGTCTCGTTCATGCCGACGACCGAGATCCCGAGCCGCTCAGCCTGGGCTAGCAGTTCCGGGTCAATGCCTTGGTCGAGGTCAGGGACGTCCATGGGACGGGAAACTAACATCGCGCGCCTTGATCTCACAGCATGCGATCACTCTGGCGAGTTGCGGCGGAAAATCAATCTAAAATAGAAAATATGTTATGGGTGTCGTAGCACGTGTGTCCAAGGGCCGCTCGCGTCCCTCATGAAGCCCTGCGCCTCCCAGAACGGCGCGGCGGCGTCCGAGGCGCGGGCATTGACCGTCAGCAAGCGGACGCTGTCGAAGCCTTCGTGGATCAGGGCCGAGGCGAGGGCGGTGGCGACCCCGCGTCGCCGCATATCAGGACGGACGTAGAAGCGGCGTAGACGCCGGGCGGGCTCGGCTGCAGCAGGTTCAGACGTCATGGCGCCGATCCCGGCCAGCTCTCCCGCCAGGAAGGCGGCGAGCAGGGTCTCGCCATCCTCCTGAAACTGTGGGCCGGCCCGCCAGCGCTCAGCCAGCAGGGCCATGTTGCGCACGCCTTCGCCGGAGGCTTCGGCGACCAGGTCGCCAAAGCCGTCCGGCAGCTCGTCGAAGATGCGGACGAGCTGGAGCACGTCAGGTTCAGCCCGGCGAGATCATGTTTTCCGGGCGGACGTACTGGTCGAACTCTTCGTTCGTCAGATAGCCGCCGCCGACGGCCTCCTCGCGCAGGGTGGTGCCGTTCTTGTGCGCGGTCTTGGCGATCTTGGCGCAGGCGTCATAGCCCAGCTTGCCGTTCAGGGCCGTGACCAGCATCAGGCTGTTCTCGACGCCCTTCTTGATGTTGTCGACGCGCGGCTCGATGCCGACCACGCAGTTGTCGGTGAAGCTGATCGCGGCGTCGGCGACCAGACGAACCGACTGCAGGAAGTTGTAGGCCATCACCGGGTTGAAGACGTTCAGCTCGAAGTGGCCCTGGCTGCCGGCGAAGGTCAGGGTCGAGTGGTTGCCGAACACCTGGGCGCAGACCTGGGTCAGGGCTTCGGACTGGGTCGGATTGACCTTGCCCGGCATGATCGACGAGCCGGGCTCGTTTTCCGGCAGGGAAAGCTCGCCAAGGCCGGCGCGCGGGCCAGAGCCCAGGAAGCGGATGTCGTTAGCGATCTTGAACAGCGAAGCGGCGACCGTGTTGATGGCGCCGTGGGTGAAGACCATGGCGTCATGGGCGGCCAGGGCCTCGAACTTGTTCGGGGCGGTGGTGAAGGCCAGGCCCGTGATGCCGGCGATCTGCTCGGCGACCTTCTCGGCGAAGCCAACGGGGGCGTTCAGGCCGGTGCCGACGGCGGTGCCGCCCTGGGCCAGCTGCATCAGCATCGGCAGGGTCATCTCGATACGGGCGATGCCGTTCTCGATCTGCTGGGCGTAGCCACCGAACTCCTGGCCCAGCGTCAGCGGGGTGGCGTCCTGGGTGTGGGTGCGGCCGATCTTGATGATGTCCTTCCACTCGGCGGCCTTGGCGGCCAGGGCCTTGTGGAGGTGCTTGAGGGCCGGGATCAGGTCGTGGACCACCTGCTCGGCGCAGGCGATGTGCATGGCCGTCGGGAAGGTGTCGTTCGACGACTGGCTCATATTGACGTGGTCGTTGGGGTGGACAGGCTTCTTGCTGCCCATCTCGCCGCCCAGCATCTCGATGGCGCGGTTCGAGATCACCTCGTTGGCGTTCATGTTCGACTGGGTGCCCGAGCCGGTCTGCCAGACGACCAGCGGGAAGTGGTCGTTCAGCTTGCCTTCGATGACTTCGTTGGCGGCGGCGATGATCGTCTCGGCGATCTTCGGGTCCAGCTTGCCAAGCGCCAGGTTGGCCTCGGCGGCGGCGCGCTTGACGATGCCCAGGGCGCGGACGACGGGCAGGGGCTGCTTTTCCCAGCCGATCTTGAAGTTGCCCAGGCTACGCTGGGCTTGCGCGCCCCAATAGCGGTCGGCGGCGACTTCGATCGGGCCAAAGGTGTCGGTCTCGATACGCGTGGCGGTCATGCGGCGTGTCTCCCAAAAACGGTCGAGCGCGGTCTAGACCTTGAGCGGCCTTAGGGCAATGTTCGCACGCGCGAAGGAGACCCTTGCATGAGCCCTTATGTGGCGCTGCCCCGTTCGATCAACACCGGCAAGCGCAAGGTGCTCAAGGAGGACCTGCTGGGTGTCGCCCAGGACACGGGGTTCAAGTCCGCCAAGACCTATCTCGCCAGCGGCAACCTCGTGCTGTGGGGCGAGCACGAGGGCGGCGCGGTGCTGGAACATGCGCTGGAGGACGCCTTGGAGGCTCGGATCGGACTGCGGACGGATTTCATGGTGAGATCGCCCGCTGAACTCAGAGCGATCATCGATGGCAACCCCTTCAAGGCCGAAGCCCTCGACCATCCGAGCCATGTGATCGTCAACTTCCTCAAGTCGCCGCTGCCCGACGAAGACGAGGCGGTCTTGAGGGCGGCGATCACCGGGCCGGAACGGTTCACGGTCGGCGCCCGCGAACTCTACTTGGATTTCCCGATCAGCATGGCCGACTCGGTGCTGGATCGTGATTGGAAGAAGACCAAGCGTTCGCCCGTCGGGACGACGCGCAACTGGAATACGGTGCTCAAGCTTGCCGCTATGCTTGGCGGTGAAGATTGACACCGCTGTCAACCTGTCGCCATCTCGTATCTGGAAAAGTAGGCCGGAGAGCGACGGGTGGAGAGTCAGGTTGGTGAGCGCGTTATAGCGTTAGACTTTTTGCGCGGCTTGGCCGTGGCTGGCATGGTCATGGTGGTCAGTCCCGGCTCCTGGGTGATGACCTATGGCGCGCTGCAGCACGCGCCCTGGATGGGCTGGACGCCGGCGGATCTGGTGTTTCCGACGTTCCTGTACTGCGTGGGCATGGCGATCGGGCTGACCGTTCCCCGTCTAAAGCCTGCGGAGCGCCAGAGCGGCGGGCTGGCGTTGAAGGTGGCCCGCCGCACGGCGCTTCTGGTCCTGCTCGGCCTATTCCTGAATGCGCTGCCGACCTTCGATCTGGCGCATCTGCGAATCCCGGGAATCCTCCAACGGATAGGCCTGTGTTACGCCCTGGCGACCGCGATCGCCGTCCTGACGGCCAGGACCGGCGAGGACGGGCGCCTGCGTATCAACCTGACGGCGGCGGCGATCGCGGCGACAGTTTTGCTGGCGGGCTATTGGGCGCTTTTGGCCCTGGTCCCGACGCCGGGGTTCGGGGCTGGCCGGCTGGACTCCCACGGCGCGCTGCCCGCGTTCATCGATCGCCAGGTGTTTGGCGTCGCGCACCTTTGGTCCCTTGGTGTGACCGAAGGCGTTGGCGTCACCTATGACCCGGAAGGGCTGCTCTCGACCTTCCCCGCGACCGTGAACGTGCTGGTCGGCGTGATCATCGCGCGGCTGGTGGCCGGAAGCGCACAACGGGGCGGTTCAAAGCTCGCGCCGGCTCTGACGCTGGGCGTCGCGCTGATCATCGTCGGTCTGGCTTTGGATCCGCTGATGCCGATTAACAAGCGCATCTGGACACCCAGCTTCGCCCTGCTGAGCAGTGGGATTTCGACAGTGGCGTTCGTGGGTCTGGCGCAGCTGTCTCGCGCCCCCCGTGGTCTGGATGTGGGCTTCGTCTTCAAGGTGCTGGGGGGCAACGCCATCCTGGCCTTCGTCCTTTCCCAGCTCCTGAGCGTGTTCGGGGCCATGGCGATATTCCCAGGCGCCAACGCCACGCCGCAAGCCTTAGGATTCGTCCTGATGCAGAAGGTGATCGCCGATCCTTATCTGGCTTCCCTTGCCTGCGCGGTTCTGGTTCTTGGCCTGATCACCGCGATCCTGATCCCCCTGCACCGCCGCGGGATCCATCTGAGGCTTTGAACGCTTGTCCGAAAACAACTGGACCCACCACGGCAAGGTCCGCGCCCGCGAGGCAGGCGGTGAACTGACCCTCGTCGTCGACGGCCTCACCACCCAGGGCAAGTACTACAAGCCGCTGATCTATGAGTTCTTCCGCAAGTCCTGGCGCGGCTCGCGTCCGGCCTGGGGCGAGTTCAGCGTCGAAATCGGCATGGAGTATGTCGGCGAGCCGCCGTGGATGGACCTCGACAACTTGGCCAAGGCCCTGCTGGACGCGATCAAGGGCTACGCCTTCCACGATGACGCCCAGGTCGCCCGGCTGCTGGTCGAGCGACGGCCGGGCGATCGCGAGCGGATCGTCATCCAGGTGCGGAAGCTCAACTCAAGCCTTATGCGGCGCACGCTCGAAGATTGACGCGGCCACGGCCACGTACAGCACCACCAGGAAGGCGCCGTAGCGGCCGACGCTGACAGGATCGGTGGTCGGCATCACTTCGCCATACCGCGACACGACGAGCGCGCCGGCGACGAGGCCTGGTGTCGAGAACATCAGCATCGGAAACAAGCGGCGGCGGCGCGGCGTATGCGTCAGCCGCGCCACCGCCTGGAAGGCGAACGTAACGGCCGCTGCGGCCGCGAACGCGTTCAGTGCGTAGAACCAGAAGGCGCTTTCGAGAACTCCCCCGCCGAAAGCCGCGTAAAACAGGGTGGCCGCCGACCAGGCCGCAAGCCCTGTTCCCCCAAACGCCAGACCGTCCAGTTTTGACACGTCGCGTCTCCTTTCTCGTCTCCCCGAACACCGATTTGCAAGGTCGGCGCCGGAGGGAAAAAGGAGGGATCAGCTCATCCAGGGCAGCAGATATCCCCAAAGGCCCAGGAGCACGCTCAGGAACCCCAGCAGCAGGGCGGTGAACGTGAAGGCGACCTTGCGGCCGTCGCTCCAGCTGTCGACGCGACGACCGCCGCGCCAGACCATCGGCAGAAGGCCCAGTGTCAGCACCCCCAGCGCGGCCGCCACCAGCGCGCAGGCCGAGCCGCTGAGCAGCCAGCCGCTCGGCCAGCCAAAGAAGACGTTGGTCTGATCGGCCGCCTTCGCCGCGAACACGCCCATGCAACTGGCGGAGATCAGCCAAAGGACAGCCTGCATGACCTGCATCTGTCCAGCGCGGGCCTGGATCGGGGTCTGTCGCGCCTCGCGGCGATTGCGGAACAGCGCGCCGAGGATCGTGGCCACGCAGGCAAGGCCCGCGATCGTCACGGTCCAGGACAGCAGCGAGGCTGACCTCAAGAAACCGATGCGTTCGTAGGTGGCGAAACCTCGCGCCGCATAGAAGCGCGACGGACGATCCCCGTTGGTGTCGAAGACCAGGGTCAGGGGGCCGTCCACGGCCTTGAAGACGCCGGGGCGGGCGGCGCCGTTGTAGAGCGAGGTGAAGCCGCCGTCGGTCACCGAAAGCCGGCCGTCTGGCGTGGCGCGAACCTGGGCGCGGCCGATCAGCCGATTAGTGAAGCCTTCCAGCCCGCCATACGACCGCCGGCTGGTCAGGTAGTCGCCCTCGAAGGCCCTGGCCTGCTCGTAGCTCAGGGCGCTGACGGCGGGTACGGCCGGCGCGGGGGCGTAGAAGTGCTCGACGATCGTCGAGGGCAGGGTGGCGGGCAGGTGGGCGCCGCTGTCGGTGTTGACCGACACGAAGATCCCAAGACCCAGCTCGGGCACGAGCACCAGGTTGGAATGGAAGTACAGCGTCGCGCCCTGGTGGCCGAAGCCGCGGCGGCCGCCAGGCAGGGGCATGTCCTGAAAGCCCGCGTTCCAACCCGCCGCGTCGGGCGATGGACGATACATCGGCGTGCGGAAGGCTTGCGCGGTCTTCGGCGAGAAGATGGTTCGCCCCTCGATCGTGCCGCCATTCAGCAGCAGGGTCATGTAGCGCGCCATATCGCTTGCGGTGCTTGAGGCCGAGGCTGCGGGCGCGACCTGTCCCATGAACTCGCGCGGCTGGGTCTTCCAGCCCATGGCGGTCCACGAGTAAGCGTCGGAGAGATCGGCGGCCAGAGTTTCAGCCATCGGCGCGGGCAGGTCGTCGCGCCAGGGGCGTGCTTCCCGGAACGTCGTGCGCGTCATGCCGGCGGGCAGGATGATCTCTTCACTGACCAGTTGCTCGAACGGCTTGCCCGTGACGTTGGACACCGCAGCGCCCGCCAGGGCGGCGCCGTAGTTGGAGTAGCTGGGCATCAGGCCGGGCTCGCGGACGCGGCGCGGTCTTTCCTGCCGCAGATAGTCGGTGAGGGGGCGAACGCGGTTCGGATCCCGCTCAAAGAGCTGGCCCAAGGCCCGGTCCTCGAACCCGGCCGTGTGGGTCATCAGGTCACGCAGACGGACCTGTGTCTTCTTGCCCTGGTCTTTCACCTGCAGCGGTTCAGGCAGGTAGAGATTGACCGGACCATCGAGGCGCATGCGACCAGCCTCGATCTCGTTCATCAGGGTGATCCAGGTGAACGTCTTCGAGATCGAGGCGACCCGGAACAGGGTCTTGTCGGGATCGACTCGCTTGCGCTGTCCGAGGTTGGCGAAGCCGTAGCCCTTCTTGAGCACGACTTGTCCGTTCTGCACCACCGACAGGGTCACGCCGGCGATGTGGTCGCGGGTCATGGCGCGCTGCACCACCCCGTCCACGAAGGCCTCCAGTTCGGGACGCGGCAGGGGCGTGATCCCCGGCGTGGGTGGCGTCACGGGCGGCGGCGCTGCAGCCACGACGGGCGCCGGGCGCGCCGCCGGCGCGGTCGCTACGGGGCGCTGCGGACGCGCGCGTCGCTGGCGCAGGCTTGAATACGGGCGGACGGAGGTCTCCGGCTGCGCCGTCGTCGACGCGGGCGCGCTGGCCACGGCGTCTTGAGCTCGCGCCTCCGATCCAGCGGCGGACCAAAGTGCGAGCATGACCGCCATGAAGGCGGCCGCGGGCGAAACGCGCGACGTCAACGATGTCCCCTGGGTGAAGCGGAAACTTCTAGGGTTTGTGTAGCGTGCTGGCTGCTGGGGTCAAACCCGATCGCCGGTTCAAGGCGCCTTTGTCTGCGTTCGGTTGAAGGCATAGAGCGGCAGCATCGGCCGAAGCGCCGGGCCGACCCAGATCTGAGGCTCGGAAGCCGGTTCTGCGCCGGTCTCCTTTTCCTTGCGCGCGACGCAGGCCTGGACCCCCGCGCCCAAGGTGGCGAAGTCCTTGGCGCTAGGCGCGGCGGACAGGAAGCAGGCGTCGAAGAACGGATACGTATCGCTCTCGCCACACCCGAACGAGGCGCGATCAGGGCGCGCCGCCGTCAGGATCAGCCGGTCCGGCCTCTGCAGGGGCGGAATGAAGACGCCCGAAAAACAGGCGGAAATCACCACGACGCTGGGCCGCGCGGGGCAGGCGTCGTTCAGCATCGCCGCCAGAAGGTGGGGGCGAAGCAGCTGCTGGCCGAGAATCACCCCCTCGGGGCTACCGTGGGTGCTGATGTAGAAGAGACAGCCCGACTTGGCGGTCTGGGCCTTGGTCCGAAGCGCGTCGTAGATTGCCCGCGCTTCGGCGCGCCCGGGCGCGTCCGCCGGATAGCGCTCGGGGCGGACGGAGAACTGCTGGATCGCCGAGGTCTCGAAGCCCATGGCCGCCAGGGCCTTGCTGACGTCGCGACGGGCGTTGTCGAAGGCTTCGGTGGGGCCGCCCGATTGTGCGCGGAAGTCGCCGGCGACGACGACCGCGCTCCAATTCGAGAACGGCCCGCCGGCGAGGGCCGCCGTGGCAGGCGAGAAGAGCAAAACCAGAAGTCCGATGACCGCCGCCGCTCTCCGCATCGCCCGCCTACGTCTTCTTGAAGTTCGCGAAGGGGGTCGGGATCGCCGTGCCGGTGGACTTGGCCAAAAGCCGGCCCTCGGCGTCGTACAGCTCGCCTTCCATGAAGCAGATGGTGCGCCCCCACTTCACGACTCGGCCGACGCCGCGAAGCGACCCCGGCATGGCGGGACGCAGGAAGCTGGTCTTCATCTCCAGGGTCGGAACCACATGGGTCATGCCGGACGTGACCATGCCGGCCACCGACATGCACTCGTCCAGCATGGCGCAGACATAGCCGCCCTGGATCTGACCCATCGGGTTGCAGAGCAGGTCAGCGCGGGCGGTGAAACCGACCTCGACCTCACGCTGGGCCTGGCGGACGGCCAGCAACTCGAAGCCGAGCGTCTGCGATCCGGTCGGCTGTCGCTTGGACGCGCGGAAGCGCTCGAGGATCGCCTCGTCCGTCAGGGTTTCCGGTGCGTCCGAGGCGATGTCGCTCATTTTTTTCGGAACTGGTCCAGGGAAACGATCTTGGGACCCTCTTCGCCCGACGCGGCGCTGGTCGCCTTGTCCTCGGGTTCGGGATCCGGCTCAGGCTCGTCCTCGATGACTTCCGGCGCCGAGAACTGCAGGGCGAACTGGACCGACGGGTCATAGAAGCGGGTCAGGGCCGCGTAGGGCACCGACAGGCGCTTGGGCTGGCCGCCGAACTTCAGGGTGACCGAGAAGAAGGTCTCGCCCGGCGCCAGGTCCCAGTACTGGTGCTGCAGGACGATGGTCATCTCGTCCGGATACTTCGACAGCAGATCCTGCGGACCAGATACGCCCGGCGCCTTGGTCTTGAAGGTGATGTAGAGGTGGTGGGGCTCGGGGAGGCCACCGGGCGCGGCGGCCTTCTTGAGCGCCGCCTTGACCACGCCGCGAAGGGCGTCTTGGGCCATGGCCTCGTATTGCATGAGGTCTTCGGGCGGTTCGGTCTGGGACATGCGCGGCGTGAAACTTCGAACTGAAAACGAGATTCCGAGCCTAGCGCGTCGTTGGCCACGCGCAAAGCGGGCGTCGATAGGAATCCCTTTCGATGTCACGTGGAGGTGGAGGGATTCTGTTGGCAGGCTCCCTCCGGGCCCCGCCTAGGGATCTGAACCCCTAGGACTTAAGAGGCGAATTCACCGGCGCCGCATTACGCAGCGACAGCGAACTCTTCAGCGAAGTTATCGTTCGCATTTAGATAAAGGCCCGAAACGGTGGGCCAAGCCGAGAGAAAGCATACACCTTTACACGTCTGTCGATGCTGATCGGCCCCATGCAGTCCCATGATAACTTGGGAGAGATTTGGTGGAGCCGCCGGGAATCGCACCCGGGTCCAGTCCGCTTATTACGTGCGCGTTTATCCCCATAGTTCGGCCGAAGCCGGACGCTCCCAATATAGGGGGGCAGGGGCGGTGAGGGAAGGGCTTGTCCTAAGGTGTCCCCAGGCTGAGGCGTCCGTCGACCAGCTTGCCGCTGATGACCGCGCCGTGATCCTCGAACAATTTCAGGGTTTCGCCGACCAGGACGTAGACGCCGGTGAAGGCGTCAGCCAGGTCGGCGCGGGTCTCCACGAAGCGTCCGTCGGCGCGGAGCTCCAGCGAGACGCGGCCGTCGGGCGAGGTCCAGACGCCGGAGACCGGCCGGTGGGGAACGACGGCGGTCATCATCACGGCGCGGTCCTCCAGGTCGCGGTGGCTTGGGTCGGCGCGGCGTTGGGGAGCACGGCGGTCGCGGCGGTCAGCGCGGCGGTCGCGCCCACGAGGGCGGCGACGAACCAACGCGGAGCCGTCACGCCGCGGCGGGGCGTGTATCGTCTCATCACGAGCTCTGATTTTGGGAGTTGCCGCATCAGGAGCGGAACAGCGCCACTATGGGGCGCCCCACGGTCCTCGCCGTAGATCGATGCTCCGACTTGATTGCACGATGCTCCGCAAGCATGGCGACGCGCGTGACGACAGGGGCAACAGCGCCTAGAGAAGATCACGAGCAAGTCATGGAAAACGGGATGAGCACGCGCGAGACGCTTGCGGCGCTGATTGAACGATTCACGCCGGTCGAAGGCCCGGTCGAAACCTGTTGCCCCAGGGTCAATCTCTATCGCCTGAGCCAGCCCAGCGAGCCTTCGCACGGGCTGCACGATCCCTCGTTCTGCGTCCTGGCCCAGGGGCGCAAGCGCGTGGCCGTGGGCGACACGGTGCACGAGTACGACGAACGCAATTTCTTCCTGTCGTCGATCGACGTGCCAGTGGTCGGTCATGTTGTGGAGGCCTCGCCGGAGAAGCCGTATCTGAGCTTCCGCATCGTTCTGGACGCTAACCTGATCAGCGAAATGATGATGGAGGCGGGCCTGGCCGCGCGGCTCGACGCGGCGGCGCCCTTGGTGGGCGGCATGTCGGCGGGCGCGATGACGCCAGCCCTGTTCGACGCCGTCTGCCGCATGGTGCGATTGCTGGAGACACCGGACGATGTGGCGGTGATGGCCCCGCTGATCGAGCGCGAGATCGTCTATCGGCTGCTGACGGGACCGCAAGGACCGCGCCTGGCCCAGATCGCTCGTCGCGACAGCCGCCTTCGTCAGATCAACCGCGCCATCGGCTGGATCAAGCGCAACTTCGACCAGCCGTTCAGTATCGACGTCGTCGCCGAGGAAGCGCGGATGAGCGCATCGGCCCTGCACCAGCACTTCAAGGCCGTGACGTCCCTGTCTCCGCTGCAGTATCAGAAGCAGATTCGACTGCAGGAGGCGCGGCGACTGATCCTGGTCCAGCGCCTCGACGCGGCGAGCGCCGGTCATGCGGTCGGCTACGACAGTCCCTCTCAGTTCAGTCGGGAGTATGCGCGTCTCTTCGGCGCGCCGCCGCTCAGAGACGTGGCGCGGCTGCGCGAGCAGCCGGAGCAGATGGCGGCGGGCGCTTAAACCCGCCGGCCCGCGCTACATGCCTTCGAAGCCCCGCTCGATGGACAGAACGCCCGTGCGGGACAGTTCCACCAGGCCCAGCGGGCGCATCAGGTCGAGGAACTTGTCGATCTTGGACGGCGCGCCCGAGATCTCGAACACAAAGCTCTCCAGCGTGGTGTCCACCGGCTTGGCGCGGAAGATCTCGGCGATCCGCAGCGCTTCCAGGCGATCGACGCCCGAACCGCGCACCTTCACCAGGGCCAGCTCGCGCTCGACGCCGTTCGGATCGCGGGTCACGTCATGGACGCGGCGGACGTTCACCACCTTGTTCAGCTGAGCCTCGATCTGGTCCAGCACATGGCGGGTGCCGCGCGTCACCACCGTGATGCGGCTGGTGTGCGCCTTGCGGTCCGTCTCGGCGACGGTGAGGCTCTCGATGTTGTAGCCCCGCGCGGCGAACAGGCCGACCACGCGATGCAGCACGCCGGGCTCGTTGTCGACGAGCAGGGCGAAGGTGGCGGACTGTTCGGCCTGGTCCTTGGGGCTAAGGTCGTAGGCCGAGGCGGGAGCGGGTTGGACGTTGGCGGTCATGGATCGCTTCTAAGCCAAAGGGTTGCAGAAGGGCGAGGGGTCTTTAGACCAGCCCCGCGCCGTCCTCGCCGATGACGTTGCCGATGTCTTCGACCTCGCCCATGATCATCTCGTTGTGCGCCTTGCCTGACGGGATCATCGGCAGGCAGTTCTCGTGCTTCTCGACGCGGCAGTCGAAGATCACCGGCTTGTCGCTGTTGATCATCTCCAGGATCTTGGCGTCCAGCTCGGCGGGATTGTCGCAACGGATCCCGACCGCGCCGTAGGCCTCGGCCAGTTTCACGAAGTCGGGCAGGCTGTCGGAGTAGGAGTGGCTGTAGCGCTCGCCGTGCAGCAGCTGCTGCCACTGGCGGACCATGCCCATCCATTCGTTGTTCAGGATGAAGATCTTCACCGGCAGATCGAACTGGATCGCCGTCGACAGCTCCTGGATGCACATCTGGATCGAGGCTTCGCCGGCGATGTCGACGACCAGGCTGCCCGGGTGAGCCAGCTGCACGCCGAGGGCGGCGGGCAGGCCGTAGCCCATGGTGCCCAGCCCGCCAGAGGTCATCCAGCGGTTCGGCTCCTCGAAGCGGAAGAACTGCGCGGCCCACATCTGGTGCTGGCCGACTTCGGTGGTGATGTAGACGTCCTTGTCCTTGGTCAGCTCGTACAGGCGCTCGATGGCGTACTGCGGCTTGATGACCGAGTCTGAGCGGCGATAGGACAGGCACTGACGGGCGCGCCACTGATCGATCTGGGCCCACCAGTCGGTCAGGGCGACCTTGTTGGGCTGCAGGTTCGCGGCCTTCCAGGCGGCGATCAGGTCTTCCAGGACCGAACCGGCGTCGCCGACGATGGGCAGGTCCACGCGGACGTTCTTGTTGATCGAGGACGGGTCGATATCGATGTGGATCTTCTTGCTGCCCGGCGAGAAGGCGTCGAGGCGCCCAGTGACCCGGTCGTCAAACCGCGCGCCGACGCAGATCATCACGTCGCAGTCGTGCATGGCGTTGTTGGCCTCGAACGTGCCGTGCATGCCCAGCATGCCCAGCCACGCCGGATCCGCCGCCGGGAAAGCGCCCAGGCCCATCAGCGTCGAGGTGACCGGCGCGCCCGTCAGGGCGGCGAACTCGCGCAGCGCCGCGCTGGCCTTGGGGCCAGCGTTGATGACGCCGCCGCCGGTGTAGAAGATCGGCCGGCGCGCCTGCGCGATCATCTTGGCCGCATCGGCGATCCGGCCGGCGTCGCCCTTGGTGCGCGGCGCATAGGCGTGGGTCGAGGCGACCTCGCCGGGACCGAAGTACTCGCCCTTGGCGAACTGGACGTCTTTCGGAATGTCGATCAGCACGGGGCCAGGGCGGCCGGTGGTGGCGATCTTGAAGGCCTCATGGATGATCTGCGGCAGGTCACGAACGTCTTTGACCAGATAGTTGTGCTTGGTGCACGAGCGGGTCATGCCGACCGTGTCGGCTTCCTGGAAGGCGTCGGTGCCGATCAGGTGGGTGGGGACCTGGCCGGTGATGACGACCATCGGGATCGAGTCCATCAGGGCGTCCATGATGCCGGTGATGGCGTTGGTCGCGCCCGGGCCCGAGGTGACCAGCACGACGCCCGGCTTGCCCGACGAGCGCGCATAGCCCTCGGCCGCGTGCGCCGCGCCCTGCTCGTGACGGACGAGAATGTGCTGCAGGCGCGGCTCGTGGAACAGCGCGTCATAGATCGGCAGGACCGCGCCGCCCGGATAGCCGAACAGGACCTCGACCCCTTGGTCCACGAGGCCCCGAACGACGATCTCGGCGCCGGTCATGGCGCGATCGGCGGTGTCGGCGGGAGCCTGGCTCTCGATGGTCTGGTGGGCGGTCATGGGACGATCCGGGTGGGGGGATTAGGCGGAAGAGGAGGCTGGAAAAGAAAAAAGGTCCCGAAGGACCTTTGCGCGCGCGACCGAGCTACGACGTGACTTCAAGGTCACCCCGCGAACGGCCGCTCCATAAGTACGATCATGGTTTTGCGCACGAGTCTTGCTCCAAAGCTACGGAAAGTGTGATGACATGCGCGCGATGGGGCGTCAAGGCGCTCTTTGCCGCAAGGTTGTGCCTTTGCGGGGCGGTGTGACCTTACCGGCGCGGGCTTTCACAGGGGCAGGTTTGACCCACGAAGCTCGCGCTTCGGCAAAACCGGGCGCGTCCATGATGCGGACAGCGCGAATTTCTCGCCGCCAGTCTCCATCTGTCCGGCCCAACGGCTTCGACGGAAGGTCTAGGCTTCCAGGGTCTGGGCCAGAAGCTCCAGCGCGGCGGCGGCGAAGGCCTGCATATTGGCCGCACGCTCTGCGCTGCCGGTCTCCAGCGTGGCGCTGACCGAGGTCTCCTCGCCGACGACGGCCATGCAGCAATGGCCGGGCGCATCGCCGTAGCGGTTGCCGTCAGGGCCGGCGGCGCCGGTTTCCGACAGACCCCAGGTCGCCTTCAGGTTCTTTCGGGCCACGCGGGCCAGCATGACGGCGTAGGGCTCGCTGGCCGAGCGAAGGCCGTCCATGGCCTTCTGCGGAATGTCCATCAGCGTCAGGCGCGCCCGGGCCGTATAGACGACGGCGCCGCCGACATAGAACTTCGACGCGCCGGGTACCGCCAGCAGGGCGGCCGAGATCAGGCCGCCGGACGAGGACTCGGCGATGGCGATCGTCTCGCCCCGAGCGATCAACAGGGCGGCGACACGTTCGGCGAGGGCGTTCAGGTCGGACATCGAGACTTCCTTGGTGCCGCCCCGCCATAGGGCCGGGGCGTGGGCGTGAAAACCCGGCTGTCGCCGAGAGGAGGTTACGGAGCGCTAAGGCGCGCCCAGTCCGGGGTCTGGTTGCGGAACCAGGTCAACTGACGCTTAGCGTAGCGGCGGGTCTCCTGGCGGGCGGCGTCCAGGGCCTGGTCCAGCGAGGTCTCGCCCCGCAGGTGGGCTGCGAACTCACGATAGCCGACGGCCTTCAAGGCGGGCAGGGCGGGATCCAGGCCTCGGGCCTCCACGGCGCGAACCTCGTCCAGCGCACCCTGTTCGAGCATGATCGACAGGCGGGCGTCGCAGCGCGCGTAGAGCTCGGCTCTCGGCGGATCCAGGATGAGGCCCGTCCAGGACCCTGGAACGAGGGCGGGCTTGGTGTCGGTCTGCCAGGCGGTGAGCGACTTGCCGGTGGCGATGGCGACGGCGTGGGCCCGGACCAGACGCTGGCGGTCGCCCGTCTCGATCCGCGCCTCGGCCTCGGGGTCGAGCGGTTTGAGGATCTCTCGGAACTCGCTCTCGCCCCGCGCCGCATACAGCAGGCTGGAGATCTCGCGCTGGGTTTCGGGCACCGGTGGCACGTCGGCGAGACCGTGGGTCAGGGCGCGGAAATAGAGGCCGGTGCCGCCGACCACGATCGCCGGCTTTCCCCGGGCCTGGATCTCAGCGAGCGCCTGGGTGGCCGCCTCCAGCCAGCGTCCAACCGACCAGCCGATGGCCGGGTCCACGACCTGAAACAGGTGATGCGGCGCTCGCGCGGTGTCCTCCGGTGACGGGCCGGCCGTGAGGACGCGGAGGCCCGCATAGATCTGCATGGAGTCGGCGTTGACGATCTCGCCACCGATCCGCTCGGCCAAATCCAGGGCGTGGGCGGACTTGCCGCTTGCGGTCGGGCCCGCGATCAGCCAGATGCGGGACGCGATGTCCGAGCTCTCCACCATTCCGACCGTCCTCACCGTCGTGGGGGGCAACCCCGACGCATACGCACAAGCCGTTTCGCGCGTCGAAGCGGCCCTGTCCAGCCGCCGCGAAGGTCTGGGGCCTCTGGCCACGGACTTCTTTGTCGAGGGCGGCGATGCCGAGCCCGTCAAGGCGGCCTTGGCGGACCTTGCCGTAGACTTCGCGATCCAGCCGGCGGCCAACCGCCGCAAGGGGCTGCTGATCGCGGACATGGATTCCACGATCATCAATGTCGAGTGCCTGGACGAACTGGCCGATTTCGCCGGGGTGAAGGCGCAGGTCTCCGAGATCACCGAGCGCGCCATGCGCGGCGAGCTGGCCTTCGAGGGCGCGCTGCGCGAGCGCGTCGGCATGCTGAAGGGGCTGGGCGTTTCGGCGCTGCAGGCCTGTTACGACGAGCGGGTGAAGCTCAATCCCGGCGCCGAGACGCTGGTGCGGACCATGGCCAAGCACGGCGCTCGCTGCGCGCTGGTCTCGGGCGGGTTCACCTTCTTCACCAGCCGGGTGGCCGAGGCCGCCGGTTTCCACCTGAACCGCGCCAACACCCTGATCGCGCTGGACGGCGTCCTGACCGGCGCGGTCGGCGATCCGATCCTGGGCAAGGAGGCCAAGCTGGCCGCGTTGCGCGAAGAGACCGCCGCCCTTGGCCTGACGCCCGCCGACGCCCTGGCGGTCGGCGACGGCGCCAATGACCTGGCGATGATCGAGGCGTCGGGGCTGGGCGTGGCCTACCGCGCCAAGCCGATCGTGGCGGCCCAGGCCGACGCCAAGGTCGATCACACCGACCTGACCACCTTGCTCTACTTCCAGGGCTATAAGGCCGAGGAGTTCCACGCGTGAGTTTTCCCCGCCGCGTCGAGGGCGTGGTCTTCGACATGGATGGCCTGCTGCTGGACACCGAGATCGTCTATCGCGCGGCCATGATCGAAGCCGGCCAGGTGTTCGGCATCGGCTTCACCGGCGAGATCTACGCGGCGATGGTGGGCAAGACGACGCCGGAATGCGGGGTCATGCTGCGCGAGCTGTTCGGCGAGACCTTCCCGGTTCAGAGCTATTTCGAGCGGGTCTGGGCCGATGTCGAGGACCTGCTGGAGGCTGAGACGCGGCTGAAGGCCGGCGTCATCGAGATCCTCGACTTCCTCGACGACCTTGGGCTGCCGCGCGGCATCGCGACGTCAAACGGCAAGCCGGCGGTGGAGCGCTATCTGGGCCGCTTTGATCTGTTGCCGCGCTTCCATGCGGTGGTCGCGCACCACGACGTGGTCCGCCACAAACCCCATCCCGACCCGTACCTGGAGGCCGCCCGCCGCATCGGCGTCGATCCGGCCGCTTGCCTGGCGCTGGAGGACTCCCACCCCGGCGTTCGCGCCGCCCATGCGGCCGGCATGATGACGGTGATGGTGCCCGACATCCTCGATCCGAACGAGGAGATGCACGACAAGTGCGTGCATATCGCCGACAGCCTGCACCACGTGCTGGACCTCTTGAAAGCCTCGGCCTGATCAAGGTCAGGCGCTAAGGCGGCTCTCGGTCTTGACCGGCAGGTCGATCGCCCACGCGTCGAGGAATTCGATCAGCTTGTCGACGGCCAGCGGCTTGGCGACGTGATAGCCTTGGGCGAGGTCGCAGCCCATCAGCTGTAGCGCGGCGATGACTTCGCGGGTCTCGACGCCTTCGGCCGTGACCTTCATGCCCAGGCTGTGGGCCAGGTCGACCGTCGACTTCACCAGCAGCGCGTCGGTGCCGCCAGACTCCAGCGCCGTCACGAACATCTTGTCGATCTTCAGCTCGTCGGCGCGGATCTGCTTGAGATAGGCCAGGGACGAGAGCCCCGAGCCATAGTCGTCGATCGAGACGCGGATATTGGCTTCGGCCAGACGCGCCAGGACCGCCAGAGCGATGTCGGGATTGCCGATGACGGCGGTCTCGGTGATCTCAAAGCAGAGGTTCGCCCCGGCGGCTGCGACCTGTGCGATGGCGTGCTCGGCGAAGGCCTGGTCATCGATGAGGCGTCCCGACACGTTCACCGACATCAGCACCTCGTGGCCGGCCGCGCGCAGACGCGCCTGGTCCTCGATGGCTTGGGTCAGAACATAGTCGGTCAGGGCGCGGATATGGCCGGTCTCCTCGGCCATGCCGACGAAGAGGTCGGGGCGCAGGAAGCCGCGTGTCGGATGGTTCCACCGCACCAGCGCTTCGACGCCGGTGATCTGGCCAGAGCGGAGGTCGAGCTTGGGTTGGTGGTTGAGGAAGAGGTCACCGTTCCGAACCGCTTCCAGCATCTCGCTCATCAGCGAGAGGTTCGACGCCGGATCACCATAGGCGACGGGATCGAAGACCATCAGCTTGCCGTGGGTCGCGCGCGCCTGGTCCAAGCCGATCAGGGCGTGCTCGATCAAGCGCGATGCGTCGATGTCGGCGTTCGTGGCCGAGGCCAGGCCGAAGGTGATGTGCACGTCGACCGGTTCGCCGCCGATCTGCAGCGGCGCTTCGAGGCTGGGGAGCAAGGCCTCTGCGCGCGCAAGCACATCCTCGATGTCGGTGGTTGTCGAGACGACGCAGAGGATCGAGGTAGTCAGGCGTCCGACGATCAGACCCGGAACGGTGTCCACGATGCGCTGGCCCAGCTTAGCCACCAGCTGGGTCGCCAGCTCGTAGCCGATCGCCGCCCGGACCTGAGGGAAGCGATCAAGGCCGATCGTTCCGATGACGACTTGCTCGCCGACCGCGAGGCCGGTGAGACGATCCTGGATGGCGCGTTCCAGCGCACGCCGGTTCGGCAGGCCGGTCTCGGCGTCGTGCAGGGCCTGATGGACCATATCCGCTTCCCGCTCGCGGATCTCTTCAGCCATCAGGTTGAAGCTCTCGGCGAGCCGGCCGATCTCGTCATCGGTGGTCACCGCGACCGAGACGTCCTCGCCGCGCTGCAGGCGGCGGGCGGCCTCGTCCAGGGCGGTGATCGGTTTGGCGAGCCCGCGAGACAGGGCCCAGCTGGCGGCGGCGACCAGGGCTGCGCCAATGAGGCCAGCGATGATCACGGCCGCCATCAGGGGGCGATAGGGGGCCATGGCCAAGGCCATGGGATGGCGCAGCACCAGCGCGGCGCCACGCGTCTGATCGAGCGCCCGGATCGGCTGCACCAGCACGAGGCTGTCCCCGCCGTCGCGGAGCATCGCCGGCGCGCGGGACTTTTCCTGCATCGCCTTGGCCACGAACGCCGCCAATTCGCCGCCGGCGGGCGCGCGGTCGGCGGAAACCCAGGCTTCGCCGCGTTGCGTGAACACCTGCGCGTCCAGACCGATCGCCGAGAGCTTTTCCAGCGCCTGCATCTCGCGCTCGTCGAGCTTGGCGGCGAAGACCACCCAACCCGTCAGGGTGGGCGATAGGATGGGGGCGGAGATCAGTTGGTGGGGCTGGCCGTCGATGGAGAAGACGCCCTGCGCGCCGTCCTCGGCGTCCAGCGCGGTCCACAGGGTTTCGAGATCCAGGCGGCTTGGGTCGAGGCCGACCACCTCGCCATCCACACCGACGGTGAACGCAAGGTCCAGGCCGAGCCGCTGGCGCAGGTTGGTGACGGCCGACTCCACGGTCGCCCGGTCATGGGTGGCCACCGCGGCGCGGAAGCCAAAGTCCCGGGAAAGCAGTTCGGCCCCGTCCTGCAGGCGCTGTGTGCGGAGCGCCCAGATGCGGTCGAAGACCGTTCCGGTGGCGGCGAGCTCCTGGCGAACGGCGCGTTGGGCGTTGCTGGCGATCGCCACATAGACCGTCACCGCCACGACGCTCAACGCCAGGGCGAAAAGCCCGGCGTAGAGGACGGTCAGCTTGGTCTGGAGGCGCTTGAACATCGGCGACCTAGTGGTGGCCCGACGGCTGGCGCAGCTCGACCGTCACCGCTTCGCGCGCGGCGCCCGCGCCGACGCTGGTGATCGCCAAGGTCTTTTCGTTCTTCATCCCGCGCAGATAGGGGTGCCAGACCTTGGCCGTGACGGCGCCGACCGGAACGTCGCGGACCGTGACCACGCCGTTCGCGTCGGTCTTCCCGGCATAGGCGGTGTCGACCACCCGGATGAAGCTGACCATCTTGTCGTGGATGTTGCAGCCGATCGCCACGACGCCGGGCGCGCTCATCTTCGCCGTCCGGTTCTCTTCTTGGCCGTAGAGCTTGATCTCGAACTTGTTGCCCGGCGAGAACGAATAGACGTGGTGCCTGACCTTGTCGAGGTTCGGGAACTGCACGTCCGCGCCGACGGGAACCACCAGCATGAACGGGCTGAACTGGATATTCTGCTGCGCGACCCGATAGGCCCACGGGAACTTGATCGGCCCCTTGGTGGGCTGGCCGTTCGGATAGACCATGACGACGGCGTCCGGGACGGGTTTTCCATCAGCGCCGCGCACGGAGACCGTGAGGTCACCCGCATAGGCGTGTCCGCCGAGGAACATAGCGATGAGGAGCGTCGCCAAGCGTTTCATGTGTATATCTCTACTAAAGGGCGTGTGAAATCGCCGTTAACGCACATGTTCTCGATGGAGCGGTCTCGCCCAGAAAGTTCATGCCGAACCCCTCATCGGAAACCTTCCGTAAAAACTTTGGATAACAAGGTCTGAACGTCCGATGCGGGGCGTAGGACTCGCGATCGGCTCTCTTGGAGGGGGCTATGAAGCCAGTTTCAGCAGCGGCGTTTCTCTTGGCCACGGCGCTTGCGGGCGCGGCGGTGGCTGGCGAAATCGAGACCGGCGGCAAGCTTCTGCTGACCCACGGCGTCAGCGCGCTGGAAGGCGGCGCGGGCGGCGGCTTGGCGACCTGGGCGGTGATCGCCGGCGGAGCGACCAATCGCGGGGTGGGCGGCGAGGTTCACTACACGCACGTCGGCGTCGACGACTACAAGCTCCGCGCGTTTGGCGCGGCGGTGGGCTATCGCGATCGCGTCGAGCTGTCAGCGACCCAGCAGGTGTTCGACACCGGCGCGACGGGCGCCAAGCTTGGCCTGGGGCGCGGCTTCAAGTTCAAGCAGACGGTGATCGGCGCCAAGGTGCGGGTGATGGGCGACGCGGTCTATGACCAGGACCGCTGGGCGCCGCAGATCGCGGTCGGCGCGCAGTACAAGGACAACAATCAGGACGCCCTTGTGCGGGCGCTCGGCGCCAAGAACGACAGCGGCGTCGACTACTATGTCGCCGCCACCAAGATCCTGCTCGACAAGTCGCTGGTGCTGAGCGGCGCGGTGCGGCTGACCAAGGCCAATCAGACCGGGCTGCTCGGGTTTGGCGGGACCGATGGCTACAAGCCTCAGTTCGAAGGCTCGGCGGGCTACTTGCTGAGTAAACGGCTTTTGGTCGGCGCCGAGTATCGGACCAAGCCCAGCAACCTGGCGTTCGCCAAGGAGGATGACTGGATGGACCTGTTCGCCGCCTACGCCATCAGTAAGAACCTGTCGGTGACCGCCGCCTATGTGGACCTCGGCGACATCGCCACCTTCAAGAACCAGCGTGGCGTGTATCTGTCGCTGCAGGCCGGCTTCTAAGGGGAAACGACCATGAAGACCGTCAAAGCCTTCGTCCTGGCCGGCGCCGCCACCATGTTGCTCGCGGGGGGCGCCTTCGCCCAGGACGCGACGCCGCCCGGTGAAAAGCCAGTTGATCCCTACACGCAGTCGCCCGCCAACGCCGGCGCTGCGCCCCTGTCTGATCCGGCGACCTTCCAGGCCTTCAACGGCAAGGAAGGCTTGGCGCGGATCGCCGCCGACCTCGTGGACCGCAGCATCGCCGACCCGAGGATCAAGGAGATCTTCGCCACCACCGACGTACCGCGCCTGAAGCGGACCCTGACCGAGCAGTTCTGCTACGTGCTGGGCGGCGGCTGCACCTATACCGGCCGTGACATGGCGGCTGTTCACAAGGACATGGGCGTCACCAATAAGGACTTCAACGCCCTGGTCGAGAACCTGCAGTGGGCGATGGACAAGGAAGGCGTGCCCTTCGCGATGCAGAACAAGCTGCTGGCCAAGCTGGCGCCCATGCAGCGCAAGGTGGTCGAGCGATAGGCGCCTATCGCACTTGAAATGCCTGGCCCGCGCGCGGATATGAGGCCCCCAACAGGAGGCCTCGCCCGTGACCGCAACCCTCGACGACGCTCGCGCGGCGCTGGACCGCATCGCCGACCCGGCCAGCGGGCAGGGATTGGTGGCGGCGGGTCTGGTTCAGGGCCTCGTCGTCCGCAACGGCCGCGCCGGTTTCATGCTGGAGGTCCCCGCCAGCGTCGTCGCGTCCTACGCCCCGGTTCGTGAAGCGGCCGAGAAGGCTCTGGCCGCCTTGCCGGGTGTCGAGCAGGCCCAGGTGGTGCTGACCGCCCAGGCCGCCGAGGGCGCGACCCGGGTCCGCAAGGGCGCCAAGATCTCCGAGGATCCCCAGGCCCGCATGGCCCCGCCGCCCGAGGCTGAAAAGCCCAAGCACGTCCGCCACGTCATCGCCGTGGCCTCGGGCAAGGGCGGGGTGGGCAAGTCGACCGTCTCGACCAATCTCGCCGTAGCCTTCGCCCAGATGGGACTGCGCGTTGGCCTGCTGGATGCGGACATCTATGGCCCCTCGGCCCCCAAGATGATGGGCGTCGACGGCGATCCGCTGTTCGAGAACGAGAAGCTGCAGCCGCTGGAAGCGCACGGCGTCAAGCTGATGTCGATCGGCTTTATCGTCGACGAGGGCAAGGCGATGATCTGGCGCGGGCCGATGGCTTCGTCAGCGGTGCGCCAGATGATCCACGACGTGGCCTGGGGTTCGGAGGCGCAGCCCCTGGACGTGCTGGTCGTCGACCTGCCGCCGGGCACTGGCGACGTGCAGTTAACCCTCGTTCAAAAGCTGCGGATCGACGGCGCGGTGCTGGTGACCACGCCGCAGGAGATCGCCCTGATCGATGCCCGCCGGGCCGCCTCGATGTTCGAGAAGACCGCGACGCCGATCCTGGGGCTGATCGAGAACATGGCCTTCTTCCCTGATCCTTCGACGGGCGCCCCGATCCCGATCTTCGGCGAGGGCGGCGGCGTGGCTGAGGCCGCGCGGCTGAACGTGCCGCTGCTGGGCCGGGTGCCGATCGAGATCGCCGTCCGCCTCGGCGGCGACCAGGGCGTCCCGGCGGTGATCGGCGAGCCCAAGGGGCAGGCGGCGGAAGTCTTTGTCAGCGCCGCCAAGGTGCTGTGGGACGCGATTGGCTAAATGAAAGGCTGTTTTGACATTGGGTGTTGATCGCCCCGGAGAAGACGCCCTCGCCCTTCGACAAGCTCAGGGTGAGGACGACTGTTGGCCTCGGTTGGCAGAAAATCCTCATCCTGAGCCTGTCGAAGGACGAGGATTTCCATCCGCGTGAGCGCCCACACCCAACGCGATTGGCTAAATGAAAAGCCCGCCTGGATCGCTCCAGGCGGGCTTCTTAGTTAGGCCTGTTCTCAGCCTTAGAAGCTGAAGCGCGCGCCGGCCGCGAGCACGACGGCCGAACCCTCGACATCGCCGCGCAGGCGGACGGTCGAGCTGGTCGCGGTGACATCGGTGCGATTGATCTGGCTCTTGTCGAACGCGATGTAGCTGATCGCGGCGTCGAGCTGCAGGGTCTCGGTCGCGGCCCAGGTCGCGCCGGTGGCGTACATCATGCGATCGCCGTCCGGAACGCGAGCGGTGCGGCCGATCTCCGGGGTCGGGGTCGGGTCGTACTGCACGCCGGCCCGCAGGGTCAGGCGAGGCGAGGCCTGGTAGTCGACGCCGGCCGCGTAGGTGGTGACGTCCTTATAGTCCTGGGGGCTGGTCGAGCCGCCGCCGGCGAAGCTGACGCGGATGGCGTCGAACTCGCTCCAGCCCACGCGGCTGACCGAACCGTTCAGGGTCCACTGGTCGTTCACCGCCCAGCGCGCGCCGAGGTTGGCGATCCAGGGCAGGGTGATCTTGGCCTGGCCGTCGACCGTGAAGTTGTTGGCGGCGGGGATCGGGGCCAGCAGGCCCGAGACCTTCACCGTGCCGTCGAGCTTGTGCTCGAGCTTGCTGCGATAGCTGGCGCCGATCGTCAGGCTCTTGGACGGGTGCAGTTGCGCGCCCACGCTGTAGCCATAGGCGAAGCCGTCGCCCTTCAGCGATTGCAGGCCATCGGCTTGCAGCGGCGAGATGTTGGGCAGGGCGTTGGTCAGCTCGGCGTCGGCGTACATCGCCGTCACGCCCAGGCCCAGGTCCAGCATGTCGTTGACGCGATAGGCGACCACGCCCTCGACATTGACGGTCCGCAGCTGCGACTTCAGCGCGTCGTAGCGGGTCCAGCTGTTGGCGCTGTACTCGGTGGTGAAGTTGTAGGGCGCGGCGACCGACAGGCCCAGCGAGAGCTTGTCGTTGATCTTCCAGGCGGCGCCGAAGTTCGGCACGACGCCGTTGTTGATCGGGTCGAAGGCGGTGTCGGCGCCGCCGACCGCGGTGGTCAGACCGGCCGGGGGAACCGGGCGCGTGATGCTGGAGCCGGTGTTGGTGACCTTGGAGTTCACCAGGATCTGGTTCAGGCCGAAATGGGCTTCGCTGCGGGCGATGCCGGCGATCGAGGCCGGGTTCCACCACAGGCTGCCGACGCCCTTGTCAGCGACTTCGCCCGAATAGGCGCGACCCGTGCCACGGACCGATTGTTCCTGCAGATAGAAGGCCGAAGCGGAGGCCTGGGAAGCGGCGACGAGCGCCACGAAAGCCACGCCGACGGCGAGGCGGGTACGCGTAAGAGACATCTTTGACTAGCGACCTTCTTGGGGAGGAGGAGGTCCGCCGGGCGCCAGTTGGCGCTCGAGGAGCGCCGCCTGTAACCCATTCAGTCAAATAGCGTTGATATTATTGGTGCTGGTGCTGAATTTTGTCAGTTATGTAAAAGAAACGGGGGCTGAAAGCCCCCGCATTAATCACTGTTCTGTCGAATATTGATAGAACGTTGCTTTTTGATCTTTGTTTTATTGCTGGCGCGTCAGCCGCCGGCCATCTTGCGGAAGAACTTCTGACCTTGTTCGCCGCCGTTGAAATAGGCCTTTTGGCCATCCTCAGCGGTGATCTGACCCCAGCTGTCACGGACTTCCTCGGCCGACAGGCCGCCTTCGCCCAGATAGACGCCCTCGGTCTCATAGATCCGCGACAGGGCGAAGGCGCCGGCGCCGGCGGTCAGGATCGCGCCGGTCGGAGCCTCGTCCGAGCACAGGTAGACGACGCCCGGCGTCACATATTCCGGGGCCAGCTTGGCCAGCACTTCGGGCGGCATCAGGCCTTCGGTCATGCGGGTGGCCGCGACCGGGCTGATGGCGTTGATCTTGACGTCGTTCTTGGCGCCCTCGAGCTTGAGGGTGTTCATCAGACCCAGCACCGCCATCTTGGCCGCGCCGTAGTTGCTCTGGCCGAAGTTGCCGTACATGCCCGACGACGAGGTCGTCACGACGATGCGGCCATAGTTCTGGGCCTTCATGATGTCCCAGACGGCCTTGATCGGCTTAAAGGTGCCGAAGACGTGGACCTGCATGACCAGCTCGAAGTCGGCCAGCTCCATCTTGGTCAGGGTCTTGTCGCGCAGGATGCCGGCGTTGGCGATCAGGATGTCGATGCGGCCCCAGGTGTCCATGGCCTGCTTGATCATCAGGGCGACGCCCGCGTCGTCGGTGACCGAAGAGCCGTTGGCGATGGCTTCGCCGCCGAAGGCCTTGATCTCGTCGACCACCTTCTGGGCCGCTTCGGACGAACCGCCCGAGCCGTCCATCGAGCCGCCCAGGTCGTTGACCACGACCTTGGCGCCGCGACGCGCCAGTTCCAGGGCGTGCTGTCGGCCAAGGCCGCCGCCGGCGCCCGTCACGATCGCCACCTTGCCGTCGAAGCGGATGTCCGCCATGCCGAAGTCTCCCTCAAACGTGTGTTTGGTTTGGCGCGTTTGTGCGGCGCGGGAGAGGGGAGGTCAAGGGGAGGGGGCTTGTGTTGATCCTCACGGCTGCGCTCCATGTCGGCCGCGCGGCGGAACTCGCTAGATCAAGAGGGGAACCGCCGCCTTGTCGGTCGGTGCGATGACGTGTTCGTCATGGTCGATGACGACCATCGTGCCGGGGTTGTTGGCGGTCACGCTCACGGCCGCTTTCAGTTGCGCCGCCAAGGCCCGCACGATGCTTGTACCGAGCCCGGGCTTGCCGACGTCTCCAGATGGCATCCCAACGCCGTCATCGGCGATGGAGAGGCGCCAGGTCGCGCCTTGGGACCGATAGGCGACCTTGATCGTTCCGGGCCGATCGTCGGGAAAGGCGTGCTTGAGCGCGTTGATCACCAGTTCGGTCACGATGAGCCCGAGGCTGACGGAGATTTCGGAATTGGTCACGCTGGCGTCGGCCTCGACGCTCAGGGTGAGCAGGGCGGGATCCCGGATCATCGAGGCGCCGATGCTGTCGCAAAGCTCCGTCAGGTAGGCGCCGATCCTGACCTCGTCCTCGCCGGTCGTGGCCAGCTGACGCTGGACCGAGGCCACCGACATCACCCGATGATGAGCGCTGTGCAGGTGCTGGCGGATTTCATCGGATTGCACCCGGCGGGCGCTCTGCAAGAGCACGCTGGCGATGATCTGCAGGCTGTTGGCGACCCGGTGCTGCAGTTCCTTCAGCATCGCCGCCTTTTCGCGGATCAGGTCGTCCTTGACCTTTTCGGCGAGGCGAAGATCGGTGACGTCGGCCACGGCCAGGATCAGCAAGTCCTGTGTCCCGCCAAACACGAGCTTTTCGGCGTTGAGCACCAGTCGCCGTATGGGTCGGCCAGGGGCTGTCAGGTCCATCTCATAGCCGGGGATCTTGGCGCTGCCCGACGCGGTGGCCTTGAGCAGAGACCTCAGCTGTGGCGCATCCCATTCACCGGCTCCAAGATCAGAGATGCGCAGGCCTGACGTGTGGGCGGGATCGATGTCGAACGCCCGACAGAAGCTGTCGCTGGCGGCGATGACGACCAGGTCGTCATCAAGCAGCAAGGTTGGCTCGGCGGCCGTGGCGATGATCGCCATGGCTAAACCGTGTCCAGCATCGACGTGCAGAATGGGGTGGCCAGCCATAGCTGTCCTTCGCCGACCAGAGGCTTTGCGAGAAGAAAGCCGTACCTGGCTTAGAATGTCTGGGTCTAGGCCGCGAATGAAGGGCGGCGTGTATTAGACCAGCTTATCACACTTAGCTTGGGCGCGACGCATCCTTATTCGATCCATGGTCGAAAAGTGCATCCTACAACCGCTCTGGCGCGAGCGTGGTCTCCATAACATCCAGCAAGACCAAGGTGTTTTGGGGAGTCTGCGGAGGGGGCGTCGACCATCTACGATGGCGGGCTTGGCCCTATGACGACGGGGCGCTCATCCGTCCGCCCAGGGCAAGGGCGGCCTTGCCGTGCGCCAAATGAAAACGCCGCGCGGGGATCCGCGCGGCGCTCAAAGGGTGTTGTGGGCTGAAGGCGGTCTTACGCCTTCTTCTTGGCTCCGCCCGCGACCGGCGGGGTCGGCTTGTCGCGCTTCACGCCGGCCTTCTGGCCAGGCTTCATGAACTTGACCAGCACGCGTTGGCCGACCAGCAGCGGGGCGCCGTCGGCGCTGACCACCACCTCGACGACGCGCTCGTCGCTGCGCTGGCTGGGATCGTCCGAGGCCAGCTTGCGGGCGCCGAACACGGCGGCGCGGCGCAGGACCTTGCCGATATAGGTCTTGTCCGGGCTGCCTTCCGGTTGGATCTCGACCTCCTGGCCGATCGTCACGTTCGGGATGTCGGCCTCGACGATCTCGGCGCGAGCGATGCGCTGGGTGTTCGGCTCGAGGTCGAACATGGCCGTCACGTTCAGGGTCGAGGCGCCCGAGCCCGGATTGGCCTGGCGGCGGGCGATGCGGCCGTCGGCCGGCGCGCGGATCACCGTCAGTTCCTGGTTGTAGTTGGCCTGGGCCAGCTGGGCGGAGGCGACGCTGATCTGCGCCTGTTGGGTCCCGATATTGGCTTGCGCCTGGGCGATCTGGTCGCGGGCGCTATCCAGCTTCTGGGCCGCGACATAGTTCGCGCCGGCCAGGCCTTGGAGGCGGTTGAACTCGCGCTGCGCCGTGCGCAGTTGCACCTGATAGAGCGCCAGCTGAGCCTTGGCCGAGGCCAGGTTCGCGGCCGCGGTCTGCGCCGCGAGGCGAACGTCATCGTCCTCCTGCTTGGCCAGGGGCTGGCCCTTGGTGACGATGTCGCCTTCCTGGACGAAGACTTCACGGACGATGCCCGGGCGGCGCGCGGCCACCTGGATCACACCGCCCTCGACGTCGGCCTTGCCCTGGGCGATGGCCGCGTAGGGGGAGGGCTCTTCTTGGGCGGCGGCGGCCTCAAGCTTCTTCTTTTTCTCGGCCTGTTGGCCCTTGGCGTAGAAGAAGCCGCCGCCGAGCAGCAGCACGACGACCAGGACGATGTAGAAGGCGGGTCGGCGCAGAAAGCCGGGCATGTCGAAATTCCCCCAGAAAATCAGTGGCTGAGCGGCGCGGGATTGGCGTCGGGCGTTCTACGCACGTCGTCCAGGATCCGGCCGTCTTCGATGTGGATGACGCGGTCGGCATAGGCCTCGAGCCGCGGGTCGTGGGTCACGCAGATCACCGCCGCGCCGCGAACGGACGCCGCCTCGCGAAGCAGGCGGATGACGATCTGGCCGTTCTCGCCGTCCAACGCCGAGGTCGGTTCGTCGGCGAAGATCAGGTTCGGGTTCTTGGCCAGGGCCCGGGCGATGGCCACGCGCTGCTTTTCACCGCCCGACAGCTCGGACGGGCGCTGGTTGACGCGCGGGCCTAGGCCCACCGACTCCAGAGCCGCCTGAGCGCGACGGGCCTGCTCGCCGGCGCTGGCGCCCTGGTACTTCAGCGCCGTCATCACCTGCTGCTTGGCCGTCAGGGCCGGGAACAGGTTGAAGCCCTGGAAGATGAAGCCGCAGTGGTCCAGGCGGAACTTGTCGATCTTACCGGTGGGTAGGGCCCAAAGGTCCTTGGCCTCCAGGGCCGACACCTTGCCTTCGTCGGGCTTCAGGAGGCCCGACAGAGCGGCGACCAGGGTCGACTTGCCCGAGCCCGATGGACCCATGACCATCGTCACGTCGCCGTGCTTAGCGTCAAAGTCGATGCCCTTGAGCACCTCGATATACGAGCGGCCGGTCTTGAAGCGCTTGACCAGGCCACGGGCTTCCAGGGCGGTTTCGCCACGCTTGTGCGCGTTGTCACGGGTCATCGCAGCAGATCCGCGGGTTGGCTGTTCTTGAGGACGCCGAGCGACAGGAAGCCCGACAGCATGGCGATAGCGACGAGGAAGCCGGCGACGATGGCGACCAGCACCGGCGGGAAGTACATCGGCACCCCGCCCATGGCCGCCAGCAGCGACACGCCCCAGGTCAGCAGGCCTGCGGCGAAGACGCCGACGATCCCGACCCAGAAGGAAAGCTCCATGACGATGTTGCGCAGGTCGCCCATCGACACGCCCAGGGCGCGCAGAGAGGCGAACTCCTTGATGTTGGCCATGATCGCGCCGCGCAGGGTCTGCCAGGTGATGGCCACGCCGATCAGCGGGCCCAGGAACGCCGAGAAGCCCAGCATGATGCCGATGATCTGATCGTCCAGCATGGCGCTGGAGTTGGCGTCGGCCAGTTCCTGGCGGGTCCAAGCGCGGAACTTGCCGTCGGCCTTCTTGTTCAGCTGGGCGGCGACGATCTCGGCGCGCGCCGGGTCCTGGATCTCGACCATCAGCGGGCCGACGCGCTGGCCTGTGTCGGCTTCGCCCAGCATCCGCAGGGTGTCGCGCGACATGACCAGGGTGGCCTGGATGACGTTCGGATAACCGCGCGTAACCACGGCGATATAGATGGTCTTGCCGTTATAGAGGGCCTTGTCGCCCTTCTTCACGCCCAGGCGCTTGAGAGCGGTTTCGTCAACGGCCACGGCGTAGGGACGCCGCAGGGCCTCGATCATTTCATCGGTGTAGTCGGTCGGGACCGTCACATAGCCCGGGATCGCGTCGATCACCGTGACATTGACGAACTCGGTCTTGCGGCCGCCGCCGGGCGGGGGCGACTTGCCGCCCTTGGCCGCAGCCTTGGTGCGGGCCTCGATCTTGGCCTGTTCCTCGGGCGACAGGATGTTCTGGAAGCGTCCGCCCGAGCCGTCCAGCGGCGCGACCTGGGTGACCTCGGGGTGGCTGTAGACCAGCGGGATCATCCGCCGGGGCAGGCCCGACTGACCGCCGCCGAACAGCGCCTTGGCGCCCGGGCCCAGCACCATGACATCGGCGCGCGCGCGGTCGATCTGAGCGGTGAAGCCCTTGCCGATACCGACGAACATGCCGACCTGCGCCAGCACCAGAAGGCCCGAAAAGGCCAGGGCGACGACAGCCGCCATGTAACGACGCCACTCGTATAGAAGTGTGGCCAAGGCCAACGACATTTGCGGACTCGTGCTCCCCCAATCGACGGTTGCAGCAATGAACGCCGATCGCCGAGCGGCCAAGTTAAATCGGGGTAAGGCGCATTTCCGGGGTGAAATAGTCGGCCTGGGTCGCGTTGAAGGGCTGTCTTAGCCATCCAGCGGGCGGGACGGCGCCCTGGCAGTAAGAGGCTTATGACTTAGGCGCCTTGCGGACTGGTTAACCATTCCTTACGCAAGGCGCTTGCGTGCGACGGCTGACTTGGTGTCAATCTCGCCCCTTGGTCGGCGTCGCGGGGGCGTCGCCTCATTGTAAGGTCTTCGTCTTGATGTTCCGTCCCGAGAACGTTCAGGCCCTGGCGGGTCTGGCGCTCACCCTAGGCCTCTGCTGGCTCGTTTCCGAGAATCGTAAGCGGTTCCCCTGGGTCCTGGCCATTGGCGCCGTCGTCATTCAGGTGATGCTGGTGCTGGTCCTGTTCGGGCTGCCGCAAGCCCAGCAGATGCTGCGTGGCGTCAACGGCGCTGTCGAGGGCCTTGGCGCCTCGACCCAAGCCGGTACGGCCTTCGTGTTCGGCTTCCTGGCCGGCGGCGACCAGCCCTATACGGTGAGCAATCCGGGCGCGGGCTTCATCTTCGCGTTCCGCGTCATGCCCGTGATCCTGGTGGTCTGCGCCCTGTCGGCGCTGCTGTGGCACTGGAAGATCCTCAAGTGGCTGGCCCAAGGCTTCGGCTTCGTGTTCCAGAAGACGCTGGGTCTGCGCGGCCCGCCGGCCCTGGCCACCGCCGCCACCATCTTCATGGGACAGGTCGAAGGTCCGATCTTCATCCGCGCCTATCTCGACAAGCTGAGCCGCTCGGAACTTTTCATGCTGATCGCGGTCGGCATGGCCTGCGTCTCCGGCTCGACCATGGTCGCCTACGCCACCATCCTGGCCGACGTCCTGCCCAACGCCGCCGCTCACGTGCTGACCGCCTCGATCATCTCGGCCCCGGCCGGCGTGCTACTGGCCCGGATCATCGTGCCGTCCGACCCGATGGAGAAGGGCGCCGATCTCGACCTCGCGGCTGAGGACAAGACTTACGGCAGCTCGATCGACGCGGTCATGAAGGGCACCACCGACGGCCTGCAGATCGCCCTGAACGTCGGCGCCACCCTGATCGTCTTCGTGGCCCTGGCCACCATGGTCGACAAGATCCTGGGCGCCTTCCCGCCGGTGGGCGGCGAGCCGCTGAGCATCGCGCGCGGCCTGGGCGTAGTCTTCGCGCCGCTGGCCTGGTCCATGGGCATTCCGTGGGAGGAAGCGGGCACGGCCGGCGGTCTGCTGGGCGTGAAGCTGATCCTGACCGAGTTCACCGCCTTCATCCAGCTGTCCAAGGTGGGCGAGGCCCTGCTGGACGAGCGTACCCGGATGATCATGACCTACGCTCTGTGCGGCTTCGCCAACATCGGCTCGGTGGGCATGAACGTCGCCGGCTTCTCGGTGCTGGTGCCCCAGCGCCGGCAGGAAGTGCTGGGCCTGGTCTGGAAGGCGATGATGGCCGGCTTCCTGGCCACCTGCCTGACCGCCTCGCTGGTCGGCCTGATGCCGCGCAGCCTGTTTGGGCTCTAGAGTCAACTAAAGGTTGCTCCTTTTCCTCCCTTCCCCTTTGATGGGGAAGGGTAGGGGATGGGGTGACAGCGTGTCCGAAGGAACACCGACGCCTCGACATGCCCCTGGCGTCGTCAAACGCGCCCGTCGTCTCCGGAACGAGATGACCGTCAGCGAGAGGGTCCTGTGGAAGGCTCTTCGCGCTCTTGACCTCCACGTCCGCCGCCAAGCGCCGATCGGGCGCTATGTCGTCGACTTCGTCCATCACGCTTCACGGCTCGTCATCGAAGTCGACAGCGGCCGGCATGATCATCCTGAAGCTCAACTGCACGACGCCGCGCGCGACGCCTGGCTTGCGTCCCAGGGGTATCGCGTCATGCGTGTCCGCGACGGTGAGGCGTTCGGCAATCCGTATCTCGTGGCCGAGCGCGTCTTGGCGGAAATTCAGCAATCACCCCATCCCAACCCTTCCCCATCAAGGGGAAGGGCTTTGAGGTAAGGGCCGCGCAGGGAAGCTCCCTTCCCCTTTGATGGGGAAGGGTTGGGATGGGGTGACATCGTGTCAGGCACATGCGCCTAGGCCATCAGCTCCTCCTGGCCGAGCGCGTCTTGCGGCTGAGACTCAGCGATTAACCCTCCCGACCCTTCCCCATCGAGGGGAAGGGCTCTTAGTGTGGGCGAAAGGGGAGGACGACCATGAAACTCTACGATTGCCTGCGGGCCCCCAATCCGCGCCGTGTGCGGTGGTTCATGGCCGAGAAGGGGATCTCCGACGTGGAGATCGTCAGCCTGTCGATCATGGGCGGCGAGCACAGGTCGCCGGAGTATCGCGGCAAGGCGGGTCTCGCCCACGTGCCCGCGCTGGAGCTGGACGATGGGACGGTGATCACCGAGTCGGTCGCCATCTGCCGCTATCTGGAAAGCGTCTATCCCGAGCCGAACATGTTCGGGCGCGACCCCAAGGAGACGGCGATCATCGAGATGTGGCTGCGGCGCACCGAGATGATGGTCGCCACGCCGATGATGCAGGGCGTGCGTCACAGCCATCCCGGCATGGCCGCGCTGGAGGCGCAGGTCCCCGAAGTGGCCGCCTACAATCTCGAGAGCGTCAGAAAGAGCCTGAGGGTGCTCGATGACCGCCTGGCCGAAAGCCCGTTCATCGCGGCGGACCGCATCACGATCGTCGATGTCATCGCGGTCACGAGCCTGGATTTCGGACGCATGATCAAGTGGCGGCCGGATCCCGAACGGGTCCACGTCAACCGCTGGCTGGACGCCATGCTGGCCAGGCCCGCCGCTGCGGCGGGCATGACCGCCTGAGGCGCTATCGCGAGCGGATCCGCTTGATCACGCCCGAGAAGTTCAGCATCGGGCTGGAACCGGTCGAGATCAGGCCGCGCACAAACAGCAGGGCGCCGCCAGCGCGCACGACCTCGCCGGTGGCCGTGACCAGGTCGCCGGGACGGGCCGGGCCGACGAATTCGCCGTTCAGGCTGACGGTGACGGCGTGGCTCCCGGCCAGGTCACGCCAGGCGATCGCGAACAGGCAGAAGTCGGCGAAGGTCATCATGCAGCCGCCGTGCATGAAGCCGCCGCCGTTCATGTGCTTGGGCTCGGCGCGGAAGGCGCAGGTGACGCGGCCGGTTTCATCCTCGCGGAAATAGAAGGGGCCGGACTGGTCCTCGAACGGGTCCATGCCTTGCCAGGTGCGCCAACCGGCCCACTCACCGCTCTCGACCAATCGCGAGCTGCTGGAACTCTCGGCCCCGCCGTCCATGCCGTCCCCTCCGAAACTTATCGGGGTTCAGTTAGAGCGGTCGTCTCGCGCGCGCAAGCCGCGCCTCGCGTTCGGACGCGATCCGTGGCATGGCGAGGCGTATGACCACCCCGATCCAAGACACCATCCTGTTCCAACTGGCGGCCTTGCCCGAAGGCAAGTCGATCGACCCGATGAACATCGCCAAGGCGATCCAGCCCGAGCGCTGGCAGCAGCAACTGGGCCACGTACGCACCAACGCCATCGAACTCGCGCGCGAGGGCAAGGTGGTGATCCTGCGCCACAACAAGCCGGTCAATCCCGAGAAGTTCCGCGGCGTCTATCGCATCCGTCTGCGCCTGGAAGGCGACCCGACCAGCTTCGAAGAGCCGGCCGGCGAAGAAGAATAGTCGCGGTCTCAAGTTAGTCTTGAAAAGAAACTAAGTCGATGGCCTATGGTCTCCCAAACCAGGGAGACCATCGATGCTCATCTACGGCTCGTCGCTTTCGCCGTTCGTCCGCAAGACCATGGTGTTCGCCACCGAAAAGGGTCTGGCGTACGACAACAAGGTGGTCCGGCTGGGCCAGCCCGACACCGAGTTCGACGCCTGCAGCCCGTTCGGCAAGATTCCCGGGTTCCAGGACGGCGATTTCAAGATCTCGGACTCCTCGGCGATCATCACCTATCTGGATGCGGCCCATCCCGAGCCGAACCTGATCCCGACCGAGCCCAAGGCGCGCGCGCGGACCGTCTGGTACGAAGAGTACGCCGACTCGATCTTTGTCGGCGCTGCGGGCCCGATCTTCTTCAACCGCGTGGTGGGGCCGCGCTTCATGGGCGCCCAGCCTGACGAAGGGGCGATCGAAAAGGGGATCAACGTCGCGATGCCGCCGGTGCTCGACTATCTGGAGCACGCGATCCCCGCCAGCGGCTTCCTGATCGAGGACCGGTTCACCCTGGCCGACATCGCCGTGGCCAGCCCCTTCGTGAACCTGGAGCACGCCGGCTTTGATTTCGCCAAGTGGCCCAAGTCCAAGGCCTATGCCGACGCCATCCTGGCCCGGCCGTCGTTTGCGGACATCATCAAGCGCGAACGCCGGATGCTGGGCGCTTAAGGCGGCGGACCCAATTGCGGACACGAAAGCTCCGATACTTCAAAGACTAAACCGCTTGTCATCCCGGAAGCCTCGTAGAGGCTATCCGGGACCCAGGGGCCGGCGCAGTGCGGTTGCCCCTGGGTCCCGGCGCTCCAGCCCGCAAGCGGGCTTCCGGCCGGGATGACGACAGAAATTGATTTCAGGCGACTGAGTACTGACCCTTGGCGCCCCCCTTGGGGCGGTGGACGGGATCGCCTAAATCCCGTCCATGCCCCTCGAGACCCTTCTCTCCGAAATCTCGGCCTGCCGCGCCTGCGCGCCGTACCTGCCGCACACGCCCCGGCCGGTGACGCGGGTTAGCGCGGCGACGCGGCTGCTGATCGCTGGCCAGGCCCCGGGCCGGATCGTCCACGAGACGGGCCTGCCTTTCAACGACCCCTCGGGCGTCCGCCTGCGGCAGTGGATGGGGATCGACCGCGAGACCTTCTATGGCCGGCCCGAGATCGGCGTTGCGGCCATGGCCTTCTGTTTTCCGGGGACCAATCCCAAGGGCGGCGACTATCCGCCACCGCCGCGCTGCGCGACGCTGTGGCGATCGCAGCTCCTGGCGGCCTTGCCCAATGTCGAGCTGACCCTGCTGGTCGGCGGCTACGCCCAGGACTGGGCCCTGGCCGGCCGAACGGGCAAGACCATGACCGAGACGGTCGCCCGCTGGCGGGAGTTCGGACCGAATGTGCTGCCTCTACCGCATCCGTCTTGGCGCAACACCGCCTGGCTGAAGCGCAATCCCTGGTTCGAGGCGGAGGTGACGCCCTATCTTCGCGAGCGTGTCGCGGACATTCTACGATCATGAACCGCCGCGCCCTGATCCTGTCCGCCTGCGCCGCCGCGCTGTCGGCGTGTGCGCCGCTGCGCCAGCGGCCTGAGCTGGCGGCGCTGGGGTTTCGAGGGCCGCGCCTGACAGACGAGGCCTTCATCAGCTTCGACGGCGCGCATCTTGGTCTGATGCGCTGGCTGCCGGCCGGCGAGCCCGACTGGGTCGTGGTCGGCCTGCATGGCATGAACGACTATTCTAACGCCTATCACCTGGCCGCCGCCTGGTGGGCGGGCAGGGGGATCGCGACCTACGCGCTGGATGTTCGCGGCTTTGGTCGCTCGCCCGAGCGCGGCGTCTGGGCGCCGGCCGAGCTGGTCATCGAGGATGTCCGTCTGCTGGTCGAGGCCGTGCGCGAACGTCATCCGCGCGCCAAGGTCGCCCTGGCCGGAATCAGCATGGGTGGCGGCCTGGCGATCAGCGCCATGGCGACGCCCGACCCGCCGCGCGTCGACAAGCTGATGCTGTTCGCCCCGGCGGTCTGGGGATGGTCGAACCAGCCGCTGCCCAACAAGCTGAGCCTGTGGATCACCGCCCATGCGAAGGGCGACTGGGTGATCAAGCCGCCCGAGTGGTTGGTGCGTGAGGTGACGCCGTCCGACAATCTGGACGAACTACGCCGCATGGGCCGTGATCGGCTGATGATCTGGGGCGCGCGCTCCGACACGCTCTATGGGCTGGTCGGACTGATGGAGCGCGCCTGGACGTCGCCGGGCGCGATCTCCGTCCCGGTCGCCTGGTTCTACGGCGCCAACGACCACATCATTCCCCGCGCGCCGACGGTCGAGGCGGTGAGTCGCCTGAAGCCCGGCGCACGAACCGCGTACTACCCGAAGGGCTATCACCTCCTGCTGGTCGATCAGCAGGCCGAAGTGGTCTGGCGGGACGCCGAGGCGTTCCTGCGCGACCCGCCCGACGCCTGGCCGCCGTCGGGTGTTCCGGCCATCCCCGCCAGCGTCACGGGCATGACAGCGCTTGACCCGCCCAAGGCGGCCAAACGCACCTTGTCGCAAGGTCAGCCTTCGGGCTTGTGAGCCGGGGAAAGCCAGCGTACACCGCCCGCCAACTTCATTCTGGCTGAGGCGAGACCGGCAGCATGACCTTGTTCGATTCCCCCGATTTCGAGGGACACGAAGGCGTTCACGCTTTCTTCGACGAAAAAACTGGTCTGAAGTCGATCATCGCGGTCCATTCGACCGCGCGCGGACCGGCCGCCGGCGGCTGCCGCATGTGGGACTACTCCAGCGCCGATGCGGCCCTGACGGACGCCCTGCGGCTGTCGCGCGGCATGTCGTACAAGAACGCCATGGCCGACCTCGACTTCGGCGGCGGCAAGGCCGTGATCATCGGCGACAGCCGTAGCCAGAAGACGCCGGAACTGTTCGAAGCCTTCGGTCGCGCCGTCGACAGCCTGGGTGGCCAGTACTGGACCGCCGAGGACGTCGGCGTCTCGCCGTCGGACCTGGAAAGCACCCGCAAGACCACCCGCTTCGTCGCCGGCCTGGAAGGCCACGCGGCCGCCTCGGGCGATCCGTCGCCGGTGACCGCCGAGGGCGTGTTCCGGGGCGTGCGCCTCTGCGTCGAGCGCGCTCTGAACCGCGACCTGAAGGGCGTTCGCGTCGCCATCCAGGGCGTCGGCCACGTCGGCGCCTATCTGGCTGAAAAGCTGCATGCGGCCGGCGCGGAGCTGATCATCGCCGACGTCAATCAGGTCGCCCTGGCCGAGGTCGCCGCCAAGACCGGCGCCACGATCGTGCCGACCGATGCGATCTTCGACGTCGAGGCCGACGTGTTCGCCCCTTGCGCCCTGGGCGGCGCGATCTCGAACGCGACCCTGCCGCGTCTGAAGGTCAAGGTGATCGCCGGCGGCGCCAACAACCAGCTGGCCGACGCGATGATCGGCCAGACCGTGTTCGATCGCGGAATCCTCTACGCGCCGGACTACGTCATCAACGGCGGCGGCATCATCAATGTGGCGGCCGAGATCCGCGCCCTGGAAGCCGGCGGCGCCTTCGACGGCGGCTGGGTGGCGACCAAGCTTGATCGCCTCGCCCAGACCCTGGCGGAAGTGATCGATCAGTCGATCGCCGAAAAGCGTCCGGCCAACCTCGTCGCCGACGAGATCGCGCGCGCCCGAATCGCCGCCGCGCGCGGCTGAGCGCGTCCCGGGCGGTCTCTGGGGTTGCGCCGCGGAGACCGTCGGGCTTAGCGCCCCTGGATCGAGACCGTGACGCCGACGACGGTATCCTTGTCGGAATAGTCGATCGAGTTCAGCTTGCGCCGCGTCGCCGAAAGCGACACCTGATTGTTGTTCTTGCGATAGCCGACGCCGACCTGCCGGCTGCCAAAGCGCGCGACCTTATCTTCGCTGAAGCCGGCGTTGCGCCAGCCATTGAGGGTGTCGCGCACCATGTTCAGGCTGTAGGCCTTGCCGGAGCTGGCGGCGAACAGCATCCAGCGCCCGCGCCGGAGGTCCTCCGCCGAGGCGCTGGCCTTCGAGATCAGGTTCGAGGCGTTGAGGCTGAGGCGCTTCACGGCGCTAGACTGTACGCCCAACGGCGTAAACGGCAGCGGCTCCTTGTCGACCTCGACTTTCAGAACCTTGGCGTAGGGCCGATAGGTCTTGACGTGGGTCAGGGCCAGAACCGGGCGCGGATGGGACGGCGCGGCCTCGGTTAGAATCCGCGTCGCGGGGCGCGGGGCCGGCGCTTCTGTGCGGGCGTAGGCCTTGGGCGTCGAGAGGGCTGGCTCTGGCTTGGCGGGCGCGGCCCCGGCTAGACCCGCTTCGGACAGGCCGCCGGCCAGCGCTACGGTCGCGGCGGCCGGCGCTGTTGTCGCCTCCGCCGCAGTCGTCCGCGACCGCTCGCCGCCGTAACGCGCCGTTGCGATGGGCGCGTCCACGTCATCACCGGCGGCTCCGTCCGTCGGGCCGCCTGCGAGCGTCAGGGTCTGGTTGAAGGCTTCGGGAGCACGAGTCGACCACGCCGTCGCGGTTCCTACGACCGCGAGACCTGTCGCCACCAACACACATCCGAGCGCGACATGTCGCATGCTCGACAGCTCCCCATTCCCTGCCGGTAAGGTTAAGGGCGCCGCAGGGCCCTGTACAGGCGTCTAGCGTGTGAGTTGAACGCCTGCGCTGAGATGACGCGCCCGAATTGGGGACCCCAGCGTCGGGGGCGCGCGGCGGGCGTTTTCCTTTAACCGCAAGGGCTCAGGGCCTTGCTCTGAAAGCCGTCCCCGGCGGGGACAAGCCGTCTCGTCAGGGAAGCCCCGGCGCCGGTTCGGTGCGCGATCAGGCGCGGAAACCGGCCTCGGCGAAGCCCAGCATGCGGTTCAGCAGGGCCACGACGTCGGCTTCGCTGGTCTGCCCCTCGGACAGAACGTTCAGCCGGTCGAACTCGGCGAAGCGGTTGTTGTGCAACATGCCCAGGGTGAAGTGCAGCCGCCAGTAGACCTCCTCGGGCGACAGCTCGGGGCGGGCGCGCAGCAGGGCGTCCGAGAAGCGGCGCAGGTGCGACACGTCGGTCTTCAGCACCTGGCGAATCTCGTCGGTGCCTTCGCTGCGGGCGCGGATCAGGAACTGCAGCGAGATGCGGCGCTCGTGATCGGGCGCCAGCCAGCGCAGCGGCGGGGTCAGCAGGGCCGCCAGGATCTCGCGCAGCGGCGGAGCGCCGGCGTTCCGATCATTGGCCTCGTGCAGCATCTTGGCGCGCTCGCGATTGAGCTCGGCCGTGCGCCGCTTGAAGATCTCGAACAGCAACGCGTCCTTGGAGCCAAAGTGATAGTTCACCGAGGCCAGATTCACGCCGGCGGCGGCCGTGATGTCGCGCACCGAAACGTTCTGGAAGCCGTGCAGCGCGAACAGGCGTTCGGCGGCGACGAACACCAGGTTCTTGGTGGCGGCTTCGGTCTCGCTCGCGTCGACTTCATGCGAAGCGGCGGCGTCAGTCGTCGGACTCACTACAGATTCCCCTTTACCCGCAGGGAAGTCTTACGGGCGTTCGAATTTGGCGCAAGCGTCAAGATCGTCGCTGTAGCGTGTAACGGCTTTGGCGTTTAGGCTTTTCCCGCACAGCGCGTGGGAGCGACCTGATGATCGGCATGCTGACGGCCGTTCTGCTGTTGAGCGGACAGGCTGGCGCTCCGGGCACCTTGCCCAAGGATGATGCGGCCAAGGTGGATTCGGTCACGATCACCGCGACCGACAAGAAGCCGTCGCCGATGCCGCCCTGGTCCCGGAAGATCGAGGGGATCGGCTGGCCGTTCCTGGGCGTGGGCGAGGACAAGTCCGTCATGATGTTCGCCAAGACGGGCAAGACGCCCGCCGGCGCGGACTATCAGCGGGTCTGGGTTCGCCACGAGTTTCGGCTGCCACAGACAGAGGCGGGCCTCACGTTCCGCTCCGAGCGCTTGGCCAAGGACGTCGATTGCAAGACGCGCTCATTCCGTAGCCTGGCCGTCTATCGCTATCCGGAGAACAATCTCGGCGGCGAGCCTGTGGCCTTCAAGTTCGACGACGACGGCTGGGCCAAGCCCGAGGCGGGCGCGTTCGACGAGACGGTGGTCGAGGCCGCGTGCATGCGGCCCGACGCCGCCGGCTAGAGCCCTGTAGCGCTGGAGGGGTCCATCTAAGCCCGGCAGGCCCTAGCGGCGTCGCTGCGGTCTGCCGATGTCTGGCTTGCCGTTCAAGGACAGGTTCCAAAGATAGACCTGCCGTGCGCGCGAGCCGGCGGGCAGGCGCTTGAGCTGCTCGATCTGGTCCTTTTCAAGCCGGAAGGGGCCATAGCCCCGATTGCGCAGGCACGCTTCCAGCGCCGGTTCCAGCTGCCGAGCGACCTCACGCCACGTCTTGCTCATGTGCAGTTGGGCCCGCGCGGCGTAGTCCACCAGGGCGGTGACGTCCATGTTGGGCTGCGTCAGGTCCTGGGTCGGCTGCGCGTCAGGTTGCGCGGCGTCGGTCATGTAGGTCAGGTCGACGGTCGGGATCGACACCGGCGCCTTGGTCTGAGCCTCGTAGGCGCATTCCACCGCATCGGTTCGATACTGGAGGAACGAGGTCCCCGGCTTGCCCCAGCTATCCTTGGGCGCGGCGTTGGCGGACGGCGCGGCCAGGCCGGTCAGCAAGCCTGCGACGAGGATCAGGGAGCGAAGCATGGGCGCGTTCCGACGTTTCGCGCCTGTGATAGCGGTAACGGGGTTCGTCGAGAAGGCTTCAGCTTGGGAGCGGCGCGAGGCGCGCTTCGGAACGCACCATCCGTCGGTGCGCCATCCTCAGCAGCGGGCGCGCGACGGCCGCGCCCAGGATCAACGGCGCCAGCAGCAGCGCCAGGGCCTTGCGACGCTTGCTGTCGGCGCGCTTGAGGAAATAGCGCACCAGGCCTTTGCCCTTGTGCCACTCAATGACCAGAGGGCTTTCGCGGCTCGTGGAGCCGACATGAACGACCCGGGCGTGCGGCTGAAACAGCACGCATCCGCCTTGCCGCCGGGCCCGCCAGCAGAGGTCGATGTCCTCGACATGCAGGAAGTAGCCCTCGTCGAACCCGCCCAGCCGCTGGAAATCAAGGGCGGTCATATAGAAGCACGCGCCCGAGATTGTGGGGGTGTCCACCGGGTAGGGCGGGGGGGGATCGCCCTCCCGGTGGATCTCGAAGCGGCGCAGCGGGGGCAGGGTGGCGCTAAGCTTCGAGAGACTGAGCAGGGTGGTCACGGGCGTGATCTCGCCACGCCGGCCGCCCCGCTGTTCGGTTCCGTCGGTGTTGAAGACGCGGGCCCCCACCACGCAAGGCGAGGGGCGATCGCGCGCCGCCTCCCGCAGCGCCGCGATCGCGCCGGGGGTGAGGAAGGCGTCCGGGTTGAGGAACACCAGCTCCTCGCCCTTGGCCGACGTCGCGCCAAGATTGGCGGCGCGCGCGAACCCGATATTGCCAAGGCCCTGCAGCAGCCGCACGCGCGGCTCGCGGCGCGCGAGCGCTCGCAGCCATGCCGCGTCGGCGTTGGATGACCCATTGTCGACGATGACCAACTCCTCGGTGAAGGGCTCGGCCAGGGCGTGGCGGACGCTCTCCATCAGGGCGGGGCCGGTCATATAGACGACCATCACGATCGAGAGGCGGGGCTGAACCGCCAAGGCGGCCGCCCGGGCGTGCGCGGGATCGATGGTCAGGTACATGGCGCTGCTTCATTCGAAATAGTTGCGTTAAAACTGTATGTCCGGTGACGCCTGGATGCAAGGGCTCTGAAGAAGCGGCGCAACAGGTTGTTGCGTTTTTATGCAATGTGTAACAACTAGGGAGCGCCCGCAGTTGGGCGTGCGAGCGGCGTTGCGATGTCACGAACGGCGATGAATCCCGCCAAGGCGGCCCTGACCAAGAGCTTGCGACGCGAGGCCGGCCGTTGGCTGAAGGCTGCGCGCGAAGCCGCCGGCCTGACCCAGGCCGAATTGGCGGAGAAGACGGGGCTTCGCTACTACACGTTCGTATCGCAAGTGGAGAACGGCCTGGGGCGCGTGCCCATCGAGGCTCAGGCCGTGTGGGCTCAAAGCCTTGGCCTGGATCCCACTCAGTTTGCGCGCACGCTGTTGCGCTATTATGAGCCCGAGCTGCACCGGTTGCTGTTCGACGGCGCCGCAGGAGAGATCGAACCTGCCGAAGAGGTCGCGCCGTTTGTCGCCGACCGAGCCGCGCAGGCCTGACGAGCAACGCGATGGGTGAGGTTCTAGCCTTCAGTCCTCGGCCGCCGGCCACTGACTGGTCCGCTAACGAGCGGGGCCTGCTGATGCTGCTCACCCAGCAGCTGACCTCGAGCTATGGCGAAGTCGACGCCGTGTTCGGCCAGACCGACGCGGGGGATCCCTGGTACGTCGTCACCGACGCCAATCAGGATGTGCTGGTCCACATCGCGCGGATCGACGGGCAGTTCGTCGTGCACGATGCGGCGGTCGACATGTTCCATCAGGTCGGCAGCCTGTGGGGCGCGCTGCGCCAGGTGCTCGCGACCGGCGCGCCGCAAGAGGCGACGGGCGTTGTGGTCGCGTTCAGCCCCGCCAATCGCGAGGTCCAGTCGTTCCTGTCGCTGGTTGTCGCCTTCGGCCTCTATCTGGAGCTCCGAGGCGTCGAGTTCGGAAGTGCCGGTCGCCTGGATTTCGAGAGCGCGCCGCGCATGGGGGATCCGGCGATGGTGGTGCTGGCCTCAAAGCTCATCGCCGCGCTGACCCTGGAAACAGGCAAGAGCGAGGCCGAAACGGTGATCGTCGCCGCGGCCGCGCGCGAAACGGGCCCGCAGGTCGCACTGAAGGCGATCACGGCACAAGCCATCGCCGTCCAGGCCGCCAACGCCGAGTCGCCGAGCCTGGGCCAGTTCAAGCCGCCGAGCGCGCTCGCGCCGCAGCCCTCGACCGAACATCCCCCATCCGCGCAAGCCAGCCCGTCGCCGCCCCCGGCCGAACCGCAAGGCGGCTTCGAGGTTGCCGGAAATGGTTTTGCGACCAGCAAGACGGTGACCCGGGGCACGTCCGGCGATGACGTTCTGAGCGGTTCGCAAGGGGCGGACACCATCCAGGCGGGCGCAGGCGACGACTATGTCGACGGCCATGGCACGGGGGCGGGCCAGGTGGATCGTCTCGAGGGTGGGGACGGCAACGACCAGATCGTCATGGGCGCGCGCGTCGTCGCCAGCGGCGGCGCCGGCGCCGACACGTTCCTGGTCGCCGCGCAGCCGCCGTCGGACAAGACCGAAGGCCTGCTGGGCGTGGTCCTCGATTTCTCCGCAGCACGCGGGGATCACCTCGAAGTGCAGGGCAAGGGGCAGCTGACCGTCGTGAGCTCTACGGCGGTCGCCGATATCTTGGCCGTCCAGGGGGCGGCGCTGGGCGAGTCCAATATCGCCGTCCTGGCGGAGGTCAGCCAGCCGGTCGCGGGCGCTCGTGTGGGCTTCGACATCGATGGCGATGGCCAGGAAGACGCCTTCATCCTGCTGGGCGGCGCCGCGCCGACGAGCTTCCGCGTGGGCCTGACGATCGTCAACGATCACGCCGCAGCGCCGCTGGAGAAGGTTTCGCTGGTCGGGCAGCCGAGCTTCGATTTGGGCTCGCTGGGCGAGCCCGCGCCGCGCGGCTGATCAGCTGAGCGCTCTATGAGTGTTTCGATTTCACGCACCGTCACCGCAATGTGAACCGAACTGGAGGCGGGGATCCTGCGCGCCGGTAGGGTCGGATTTTCGCGATAGTTGTTTTTGCGGCACGCGCCACCTATGGTTACATCAACATCTAGGGAGGCGGACGATGGCTAGCTGGTTCCAGGTGACGGCGACGGGGCTGAATCTACGCTCGCAGCCGGTTGTAAAACCCTCCACGCGTCTCGCCACGCTGAACCAGGGGCAGCTTGTCCGGCAGGTTGGCGGCTCGACGGTCCCCGGCTGGATCGAAGTCGAGGCCCAGCTCGGCGCGACGCTCTTCCGGGGCTTTGTGAGCGCACAGCATCTCGCCGCAGCCCAGGCGCCTTCCGCGCCGCCGCCTGCGCCGGCCTCGGTGGTCCCTCCCGCTGTCCATTTGATCCCGCCCCGCGGCGTGCGAACGGCGAAGACCGCCATGGCCTCGGCGCTCGCGCCCGTCGCCGGCATGCCGGCCGTGCGCAGGCCCACCGACAGTGCGGCCAATAAAATCGCAGCCCTGCACGCCGCGATCGCCTGGCTGGACAGCCCGACCGGCGGCCGCTGGGCTCCTGGCGCGGGCAAGACCTACTGCAATATCTACGCCTATGACTACGCCAACCTGGCCGGGGTCTACCTGCCGCGCGTCTGGTGGATGGACAAGGCGCTCATGGCCATCGCCAAGGGAGAGACCCCGTCCGTAAGCTATGGCGAGACCGTGCGGGAGATGAACGCCAACAGCCTGTTCGACTGGTTGGCCCACTGGAGCGATGACTACGGCTGGCGGCGGCTGACCACGCCGGACGAGGCCCAGGCGGCGGCCAACCTCGGCGAGGCGGTGATCATCTGCGCCAAGCGCAAGGATTTGGCGAGGTCAGGCCACATTACCGCCGTGGCGCCCGAGCCGGGCGCGCCCAGCGGGTTCAGCGCCGTGCGCGAAGGCGGCAAGGTGACGAAGCCGCTGCTAAGCCAGGCCGGCGATACGAACTTTCGGTATCGTGCTGGCAACTTCTACCGTGGAAACCAGTTCCAGGCGTTCGGGTTCTGGGCTCACGCCTGATCGCCGCCGCGTGGGGTCAAGCGCGGCCTTGTCGGGCGATCGCGGCGGCTTGGTTCTGCGTCGGCGCAATCTGGCGCATGACGCCTATCGACTGGGTGTAGTCCCAGTGGCGCTCGGGCGTCGGGTCATGACGATCGCCAACGATCACGTCGCCGCGCGGGTGGGGACGGTCTCGCTGGTTGGGCATCCAAGCCCCGATCTAGGGCCCGTGGGCGAGCCTGCGCCGCGCGGCTGAGCGGTTCGGTACTCTTTTGGGGTAGGTTGTTTTAGCGCGGTGTCAGTGAAGTTTGACGCGAGGAGCGCCGGAACAGATCGTTCTTGATCACCATTCCGGCGCTTTCCGCACAAAGTATTCTGGGTGCTGACGAAAGTCGGTCCAATTCGGCTCGTCTGGCTCTGTGGATGGTGTCCCAAGCCACGGCAGGAACTGCGAAGCTCCGCGCGTGGGCGGATCATTGACGAGCTGGATTTCAGCGTAGTCGAGCGCACACCCGGGGCCTGCGACCGAGGACAGATCCGTTGGATCAAGAAAGCGCCCCGTCTTCGGATCGGCGAGGTCATCGAAAGTTGCGAACGCGGGTATAAATCTCGGCGGAAGCCGCGCGGGAACGCTTGGCGTGGCAGCTCGCAGATCGGTTGCGCTCATGCCACTAGACTTTGCCCAGAAGTCCTTGTCTGGATAGGCGTAGCTGAGCGCTGAGCTACCGGACCAGCTCACGAGTCCGACGTTTTGAGCCAGACTGGCAAGCCCGGCACCATCAACGCCACTGGCTCCGCCAAAATCGACGAGCAGCGCAAAGGCTATTCGCCCATTGTCAAACGGCATGGGGATCGCTTCACCGATCAGGGTCTGTATCGAGTTAGTTCCAGGGCTGGGAAAAGCGCTGACCTCCGTCAGCCAAATCTCCCAAACCCCTGAGAACGATTTGGGGCCTGCCGGATGCCTGAAGTGGAATGTCAGGCGCACTCGAAAGACCACCTGTGGCGCTCGAGAACACCCACCGACGCCAACCAGGGCCAAAAGACTTGCTAGGGTCGCTCGGCGATTGACGCAGCGCCGAAGCTCGCCCGCTTGAGAATGGCCCGCGAACATACGTCAAAGCTCCACCAATACGCGTATGGCGTAGCATGGCCGCTTTCGCCGCCGCCAACTCAAAATCGAGCTGAACCAAGGGGAGCTGGATTTGGTGGCGGAGGACTTAATTCACCCCCGCGTCCCTAACCCCGCACCAACTCCCGCATGGCCTTGTCCAGACCCTCGATGGTCAGCGGGAACATCCGCTCGGCCATGATCTGGCGCATGACGCCGATCGACTGGGTGTAGTCCCAGTGGCGCTCGGGCGTCGGGTTCAGCCAGATGCAGCTCTGATAGATGTCGGTGACGCGCTGCATCCAGATCGCGCCGGGCTCTTCGTTCCAGTGCTCGACGCTGCCGCCCGGATAGGTGATCTCGTAGGGGCTCATGGTGGCGTCGCCGACGAAGATCACCTTGTAGTCGGCCGGGAACTTGTGGAGCACGTCGAAGGTCGGGATCTTCTCGGTCTGGCGACGGCGATTGTCCTTCCAGACGGCCTCATAGAGGCAGTTGTGGAAGTAGTAGAACTCCAGGTTCTTGAACTCGGTGCGCGCGGCGCTGAACAGCTCCTCGCAGAGCTTGATGTGGCTGTCCATCGAGCCGCCGATATCAAAGAACAGCAGCACCTTGATGGCGTTGCGGCGCTCGGGCCGCAGCTGGATGTCGAGATAGCCCTTCTCGGCGGTGCCCTTGATGGTGCCGTTCAGGTCCAGTTCCTCGGCCGCGCCGGTGCGGGCGAACTTGCGCAGGCGGCGTAGAGCCACCTTGATGTTGCGGGTGCCCAGTTCGACGCTGTCGTCGAGGTTCTTGTACTCGCGCTTGTCCCAGACCTTCACGGCCCGGCCGTGGCGGCCCTTGTCCTGGCCGATGCGCACGCCTTCGGGGTTGTAGCCGTTATTGCCGAACGGGCTGGTGCCGCCCGAGCCGATCATCTTGTTGCCGCCCTCGTGGCGCTTCTTCTGCTCGCGCAGGCGCTCCTGCAGGGTCTCCATCAGCTTCTCGAAGCCGCCCAGGGCCTCGATCTGAGCCTTTTCCTCGTCGGTGAGGAACTTTTCGGTCAGGGCCTTCAGCCACTCCTCAGGAATGTCGGCGGCCAGGCCGTCATTGACCGTCTCCAGGCCCTTGAAGACGTGGCTGAACACCCGGTCGAACTTGTCGAGGTTCTTCTCGTCCTTCACCAAGCTGGCGCGCGAGAGGAAATAGAAGTCCTCCACCGAACGGTCGATGACGTCCTTGTCGAGCGCCTCCATGAGCAGGAGGTACTCGCGGAGGCTGACGGGCACCTTGGCCTGACGGAGCTCAGAGAAGAAGCGGAGGAACATCGGCGCGACTTTCGAACAGGTGTTCGGATTGTGGAGCGTAATGGCGAGCCGCGCAACGCCCCCTCCGTCTCGCCGCGTATCCGCGGCGATCCACCTCCCCCGCAAGCGGGGCAGGAGGGCTAGCTTTTCCTCCTCCCCTGCGAAGCGGGGGAGGTGGCCCGCAGGGCCGGAGGGGGCCGCAATTTCGCCCCTCACCCCCGCCGCAGGATGAACTCCAGATCCTGCGTCTCGCCCACGGGGAAGAAATACTCACCCACCTTCGTAAAGCCCAAACGACCGTAGAGCCGCTGCGCGCCGTAGTTCTCCGACCACACCCCGATCCACAGCCGACGCGGGCCGGCGGGCTCCAGCCAGTCGAGGGCGGTCTTCAAGAGGGCCGAGCCTCGGCCGCCGCCCTGGTGGCTCTTCAGCACATAGATCCGCTTCAGCTCACCGTCCTCGGGGCTGACCTCGTCGTGCGGCAGGTCGCAGGGGCCAGCCAGGGCGTAGCCGATCGCTTCGCCGTCTGCGTCCTCCATCAGCCAGGTGGCCTTGTCCGGATGGGCGAGGTCATTGCGCGTCCGCTCCAGGCCATAGGCGTAGGCGAGGAACGTCTCCAGATCCTCGGGCGGATAGAGGTGGGCGAAGGTTTCGCTGAAGGTGCGCGCGCCCAGGCTGGACACCGTATCGGCGTCATCGATCGTGGCCCGACGAATGGTGTACGAGGCGGTGGTCGGATCGGCGTTCACGGTCTAGGAGTCTCCCATGGCTGTTGCGCTTTATACGCATTTGGACATGCTCGACCACCGGCCGGGCGATCGGCACGTCGAGCGCCCGGAACGCCTGCGGGCGGTGCTCGACGCGTTGAACGACGATCCGAATCTGGCGCTCGATCCGATGGACGCGCCGCTGGTCGAGGTCGAGGATCTGCTGCGGGTTCATCCCAAGGCCTATGTGGACGCCGTCTTCGCCGCCGCGCCCTCGACGGGACGGGTGGCGCTGGATCCCGACACGGTTCTGTCGGCGGGGAGTCTGTCGGCCGCGCGGCGGGCCGCCGGCGCCAGCGTGGCTGCGGTGCGCGCCGTGGCGAGCGCAAGCGCCCAGCGCGTCTTCTGCGCCGTACGCCCGCCCGGACATCACGCCGAGCCTGGCGTGGCGATGGGGTTCTGCGTCTTCTCCAGCGTCGCCGTCGCCGCCCGGGCCGCGCAGGCCGCCGGTCTGCAGCGCGTGGCGATCGTCGATTTCGACGTCCATCACGCCAATGGCACCCAAGCCGTTTTCGAGCACGACCCGACCGTGTTCGTCGCCTCGATCCACCAGTCGCCGCTCTATCCCGGCACCGGCGATCCCAGCGAGACGGGCCTGGGCAACATCGCCAACGCCACGGTGCCCGCCCATGCTTCGCGCGAAACCTGGCGGTCGCGATTCGAGGGCCTGATGGACAAGGTCGACGCCTTCGCCCCCGAACTTGTGATCATCTCGGCCGGTTTCGACGCCCATGCGCGCGATCCCCTGTCGGCGCAAAGCCTGGAGGAGGACGACTTCGCCTGGGCGACCCGCGCGATCCTGTCGGTGGCCAGGGCCCGCGCGAAGGGCCGGGTTGTGTCCTCGCTCGAGGGCGGTTACGACCTTCAGGCGCTAGGGCGTTCCGCCGCAGCGCATGTCCGCGCTCTTCAGGAGGGGTGAGAAGACGGCGCGGCCCTCGGGTCGCCTGACTTCTCTTTATCATGGTCGACTCCACCATCGCCGCCCCCTCATCTGCGCCCGCGCGACCGGGCGTCATCACCCTGGCCCGCCACGGCGAACCCGCCCTGTCGCGCAAGGTGAGGCTGAACGCGCCCGAGTACGGCGAGTGGTGGGGCCGCTACGAAGAGGGCGGTTTGAAAGCTGGCCAGACCCCGCCGAACGCCTTGGTGGAGCTCGCCCGAGGCGCCGACACCATCATCGCGTCGACCCGGCGGCGCTCGATCGAGACCGCCCAGGCGGTGGTGGGCGAGCGGGCCTTCGCCACGGATCCGACCTTCATTGAGGCGCCGCTGCCGCCGCCGCCGTGGCCGCTGTGGCTGCGGATGTCGCCCAAGCGTCTGGGCTTCTTCGCGCGCTTCTGGTGGTGGTTCTTCGACAATCACGGCGGCCAGGAGACGCGCAAGGAAGCCGAGGCGCGCGCCGGTCAGGCCGCAGATCTGCTGATCGAGATCGCCGGCGGCGGCCAGGACGTGCTGGTCCTGGCGCACGGCTTCTTCAACTGGATGATCGCCGACGCCCTGAAGCAGCGAGGCTGGGCCAAGATCGTTGATGAAGGTCACGCCTACTGGAGCATCAAGCGCTTCCGCCGCGCCTGACCCGCCAAAGCCTCTTCCCTTAACCACGCCTTGGCTCTAGGCCGTTGCCCGCGCCGCTTGTCGCCACTAGGCTGACGGCTGTTCACCTGAGAGTTGAAATGACCGACGCTGCGAATACTCCCGCCGACATCTCCGCCCTCAGCTTCGAGGAAGCGCTGTCGCAGCTGGAGCGCATCGTCCAGGAGCTGGAGTCGGGCCAGGCCGCCCTTGAGCGCTCGATCGACATCTACGAGCGCGGCGCGGCCTTGAAGGCGCACTGCGAGAAGAAGCTCGAGGCCGCGCGCTTGAAGGTCGAAAAGATCGTGCTGGGGCAGGGCGGCGCGGTGGCCGCGGAACCGGCCGAGTTCAACTGATGCCCGGCGAGCGCCCGGCGTGCGAGGGGACCCCCTCATGAGCGACCTTGCCAAGCGGATCGTCCAGGCGGCCGACATCGTCACCGTGGCGCTGGACGAGCTGTTGCCGCGCGCCGACGGTCCCGAGAGCCGCCTGACCGAGGCCATGCGCTATGCGGCCCTGGGCCCGGGCAAGCGCCTGCGGCCGTTCTTCGCCCTGGAAACGGGCAAAATGTTCGACCTGCCCGAGCGACCGGTGCTGCGCGCGGCTTGCGCGCTGGAGTGCATCCACGCCTACAGCTTGGTGCATGACGATCTGCCGGCGATGGACGACGACGACGTGCGTCGGGGGCGTCCCACCGTGCACAAACAGTATGACGAGGCCACGGCCATTCTTGCGGGCGACGCGCTGCAGACGGCCGCCTTCGAGATCATGGCCCATCCCGACACCCACGACGACGGCCATGTCCGCTCGGAGCTGGTGCGCAAGCTGGCCATCGCCTCTGGCGCGCGCGGCATGTGCGGCGGCCAGATGATCGACCTCCTGGGCGTTCGCGACGACCTGGGCGCGGTGGCGCGCATGCAGCGCCTGAAGACGGGCGCGCTGATCGCCTTCGCCTTTGAAATTCCGCTGATCATCGCCCGCGCCAAGGACGCCGAGCGATCGGCCCTGATGGCGTTCGCCCAGGACCTGGGCCTAGCCTACCAGATCGTCGATGACATCCTCGACGCCGAGGGCGACGAGGAAACCCTGGGCAAGGCCGCCGGCGGCAAGGACGCCGTCAAGGGCAAGGCCAACTACGTCACTTTGTTGGGGTTGGATGCGGCCAAGGAGCGCGTGGCGCTTTTGGCCGAGCAGACGCGTTCCCATCTCGAAATCTTTGGCGAACGAGCCGAACATCTCCGCGTGAGCGTTGATTTCGTGCTGGACCGTCGCAACTGACCGCGCTTTTTACAGATATGTCATCCAAAACGCCTCTCCTCGACACCATCGTCTCGCCCGCCGACACGCGCGGGCTGTCCCTCGCGGAGCTGAAGCAGCTTGCGGCGGAGGTACGCGCCGAGACGATCGACGCCGTGTCGGTGACGGGCGGACACCTGGGCGCGGGCCTGGGCGTGGTCGAGCTGACGGTCGCCCTGCACCACGTGTTCGAGACGCCCAAGGACATCGTCATCTGGGACGTCGGCCACCAGGCCTATCCGCACAAGATCCTCACGGGTCGCCGCGACCGCATCCGCACCCTGCGCCAGGGCGGCGGCCTGTCGGGCTTCACCAAGCGGGCCGAGAGCGAGTACGACCCGTTCGGCGCGGCCCACGCGGCAACCTCTATCTCGGCGGCGCTGGGCTTCTGCGCCGCGCGTGACGCCAAGGGCGAGGACAACAGCGTCATCGCCGTGATCGGCGACGGCTCGCTGGGCGCGGGCATGGCCTATGAGGCGATGAACGCGGCGACCGACACCACCAAGCGCCTGATCGTCATCCTCAACGACAACGACATGTCGATCGCCCCGCCAGTGGGCGGCATGAGCGCGTACCTCGCCAACCTCGTGTCGGGCGGCGCCTATCGTTCGGTGCGCAAGCTGGGCAAGACCGTCGTCGAGAAGCTGCCCACGCCGATGCGCGAAGCCGCGCGCAAGGCCGAGGAATACGCCCGTGGCATGGTCACCGGCGGCACCTTCTTCGAGGAGCTCGGCTTCTACTATGTCGGCCCGATCGACGGCCACGACATGGACGCCCTGGTCAGCGTGCTGAAGAACGCCAAGGCGTTCGGCGACAAGCCGGTGCTGGTCCACTGCGTCACCCAGAAGGGCAAGGGCTACGCCCCGGCCGAGGGCGCGGCCGACAAGCTGCACGCGGTGGTCAAGTTCGACGTCGTCACCGGCCAGCAGCAGAAGGCGGCCGGCGGCCCGCCCAGCTACACCAAGGTCTTCGCCCAGGAACTGATCAAGCAGGCCGAGAAGGACGACAAGATCGTCGCGATCACCGCCGCCATGCCCTCGGGCACCGGCCTTGATCTGTTCGGCAAGGCTTTCCCCGAGCGCACCTTCGACGTCGGCATCGCCGAGCAGCACGCGGTGACCTTCGCTGCGGGCATGGCGGCCGACGGCATGAAGCCGTTCGCGGCGATCTATTCGACCTTCCTGCAGCGCGGCTACGACCAGGTGGTGCACGACGTCGCCATCCAGGGCCTGCCGGTGCGCTTCGCCATGGACCGCGCCGGTCTCGTCGGCGCCGATGGTCCCACCCACGCCGGCAGCTTCGACATCGGCTTCATGGGCGCTCTGCCGGGCATGGTGCTGATGGCCGCCGCCGACGAGGTGGAGCTGGCCCGCATGGTCGCCACCGCTGCGGCGATCGACGACCGCCCCAGCGCCTTCCGCTATCCGCGCGGCGAGGGGCTGGGCCTGGACATGCCGGCCATCGCCGAGCCGCTGGAGATCGGCAAGGGTCGCATCGTCCGCGAGGGAACCAGCGTCGCCATCGTCTCGTTCGGCACCCGCCTGTCTGAGAGCCTGAAGGCCGCCGACCTGCTGGCCGCGCGCGGGCTTTCCGCGACGGTCTGCGACGCCCGCTTCGCCAAGCCGCTGGACCTTGATCTGCTGCTGCGCCTGGCGCGCGAGCACGAAGCCATCGTCACGGTGGAAGAGGGCGCCATGGGCGGCTTCGGCGCCTTCGTGCTGCAGGCCCTGGCCCAGCACGGCGCTTTCGATCGCGGCCTGAAGATCCGCACGCTTTGCCTGCCGGACGTCTTCCAGGATCAAGACAAGCCTGACGCGATGTACGCCCAGGCCGGTCTGGACGCCGAAGGCATCCTGAGCGGGGCGCTGTCGGCGCTGGGCATGGACAATGTCAGCGCGGCGGGCACGGGGCGGCGGGCTTAATCACGGCCGCAGCTGCCGGGGCAAGACCGCTGACGTCTTTCGTCAGCGGTGCGCGTGCTGGATTGTCGTCGGCATCAGTTTTGGGGAGTCCTGGGATGGCGCAGGCGACGAGGTTGGGAGCGGTGCTAAGGTCCCTATCGTGCGGCGTCGTCGGCTTGCTCATCATCGCAGCGGCCCCCGTCAGCGTCGCGCAGGTCTGGCGTTCGGACTCAGGGCAGGGGACTTACACGAACCCGCCGCTCAATGCCGACTATCCCGATCCCGACATCATCCGGGTCGGCGAGGACTTCTATTTTGCCTCGACGACCTTTGTGAACACGCCCGGCTTGGTGATCCTGCATTCCAAGGACCTGGTAAACTGGGACATCGCCAGCCACGTGATGCCGAGGCTGACAGGCAACCCGAAGTACGACCTGACCGAGGGCGGTGATTATCGGCGCGGCGTCTACGCCCCTAGCCTGCGCTATCACAAGGGCCGCTTCTACGTCGCTGTGACGCCAGTGGGCGGCCGCACGCGGATCTACTCGGCCGCCGGGGTCACCGAGCCCTGGACGATGTGGGAGCTCGACCGCGAGGCCTTCGATCCCGGCCTGTTCTTCGACACCGATGGGAAAGCCTATATCGTAACGTCGATAGGCTCGGACGGCACGATCACGCTGCTGAGCCTGAACGACGACCTGTCCGCCGTGGTCGACGCGCGCGTCGTCCACTTCAACAAGGGCGCTGAAGGCTCCAAGCTGATCCGGCGTGGCGACTGGTACTATCTGTTCAACGCTATTCCCTCTCGCCTGGGACTGACGGTTTCGCGCGCCAAGAGCCTCACCGGCCCTTGGGAGACGCGGCCTCAAATCGATGACACGACAGGCGGGCACCAGGGCGCACTCGTCGATTTGCCCGACGGAGGCTGGTACGGCTTTGTCATGCTGGACGCTGGCGCAGTGGGTCGCGTGACCAATATCAGTCCGGTGTTCTGGCAGGACGACTGGCCTGTGTGGGGCACGCCCGAGGCCCCCGGCCGGGCGCCCGCCAGCGCCGTGAAGCCGATCCAGGGCCACCCGTTCAAGGAGCCGCCCAGCTCTGATGATTTCTCGACGAGCGTGCTGGGGCGCCAATGGCAGTGGAACCATAATCCTGACGACCAGCGGTGGTCACTGACCGAGCGGCCAGGGTTCATGCGGTTGAAGGCGACAACGAGCGACGCCTTTTGGACCGCTCGAAACACGCTCGTTCAGAAGGGGCAGGGACCGCGAAGCCGGGGCGTTGCCAAGCTGGATATTCGGGGGCTGGCGGTCGGCGACCAGTGCGGCCTCGGCTCCTTCGGCAAGTTTTCGAGCCAATTGGTCGTAACCCGAACCTCAGAGGGCCAGGGGGCGGTCAGCGCACGCTTGATCGAGAGCACGGTCCAGGGATCAAAGATCCTCTCGGTCTCCCAGCCTCACAAGGTTGCTCCGACCGATCTGTGGCTGGCTGTGACGATGGACTTCACGACCGACAAAAGCACGCTGAGCTACAGCCCGGACGGCAAGGCCTGGGTCACGCTGCCGGGTGACTTTCCGTTGGCGTTCGACTGGAGGACCGGCACCTTCCAGGGCGAGCAGTTCGGCCTGTTCTGCTACAATCCCAACGGTGGGCAAGGGCGGCTCGACATAGACAGCTTCACCTTGGGCAAACCCTAGGCGCGACCTTCGGGTCTAGGCGCCGCAAGCCTTGAAGAACGCGTGCACCTGCCCTTGATCGTGGGCTTTAGCCGCCAGGCTGTGGCGCTTGTCCTTGGTGAGCACGGCAAGGGCGCCGGACTGACGGAACGCCTTAAGCGCCGGGGCGCTGGCCTTCCCTCGCGCTTCGAGAAGATCGCCGCTCATGGGATCCTGGACCTTCACGGCCTCAAAGCGGCTCTGGGTCCGGCCAGACGCCAGAACCAGTTCAGCCTCGCTTAGGCCCGCCACGGCGAGATCGATCTGGTCGCGGCCCGGCTGGCAGCGGATCATCATCACGACGTCGTCGCTGTTGGGGCGGCCGTAGGCGAGGCGGGGCTCTGCCGTGTCGTTACCGAGATAGGCCCATTGGTACCCGGTCGACACCATCCTTTCGTGCGCGCAGCCGGCGAGGGCGGTCGCGAGTGAAAGGGCGGCCAGGGCGAGACTGCGGGGCGACATGACGATGATCCTCCTGATCGGATCAACGCTGAGCGCACCTGAACGGCTCCTGAAACGCATCGGGCGCGGAAGCCTCTCGGCCGCCGCGCCCGACAATTGTGTCCGGAAAGCCGCGCCTAGAAGGGCGAGAACTTCTCGACCAGCGACTGGCCGGCCGGGGTCTTCTGCACGCGGCTGATGTCGCCGCGGCCGCCGTAGCTGATGCGGGCTTCGGCGATCTGGGTGTGACGGATGGTGTTGGCCGAGGAGATGTCCTCGGGGCGCACGATGCCCGCGACCGTCAGCTGGCGCAGCTCGGCGTTGGTGCGCACTTCCTGGGTGCCCTGGATGACCATGTTGCCGTTGGGCAGGACCTGGCTGACCACGGCGGCGATGGTCAGGCTGATCTTTTCCGAGCGGCTGACGCCGCCCGAGCCGGCGTTGGTGAAGGCCGAGTTGGTGTCCACAGCGGTGGCGGGATCGAAGCCGCCCGGCAGCACCTTGCCCAGGCTCGACTCCAGGCCCAGGAAGTTGCTGACCCCAGCCTTGCCGGTCGAGGTGCGCGAGCTGTTGGTGGCGTTATTGGTGCTGGCGCTGTCGTCGATGTCGATCATCACGGTGACGATGTCGCCGACGCGGCTGGCGCGCTGGTCGTTGAAGAAGGCGCGGGCGCCGACGCGCCACAGCGAGTTGGCCGAGGCCGCCTGCGGGGCGGGCTCGCGGGCCGACACATACTGCTGCTGCATGGGGGCCAGCTGGGCCGGGTAGCCGACCGGGGCCAGCTCAGGGCCTTTGACGGCTTCCTTGACGGTCGAGCAGGCGGCCAGCGGGGCCAGAAGAACGGCGGCGGCGAGGATGGCGGGACGACGCATGGTCTTTGGCCTCTTAGCGAGCAGCGAAACGGAGGGGTTGCGAACGAGCTTGCAAGGTCTGGGCCTGCGGGCCGACGGCGGCGACGCCGGGGCCGATAGCGACCGCTTGAATGACCTTTTTCGACAGGGTGTTCTGGACGGCGAACACATCACCGGCGGCCGCGCCGCCGATGGCCTTGCCTTGCAGCGACAGGGAAATCCCGCCGTCCTCATAGGTGATGGTGATCAGATCGCCGGCCTTGATGACCTGGGCGGCGGCGACATCCTTCATCGCGACAGGAGCGCCTTCGCGCAGGGGGCGCTTGGCGGCGAGGCCGATGACGGCGTCGGCGTCGCGGGGCGCATCGGCCGGCGCGCCGGCCATCTTCACCCAGATCAGATCTTCGGGCTGGACGATTTCGCCGGCCGACAGGCTGCGGGCGTAGGCAAGAACTTCCACATTGGCGCGCGCGGCGCCGGCAAGACGGGCTCCGGCAAGCTGAGCGCCGGCCGTCGCGGTCGACGAGACGCCGCCGTTATCGACGCCTTCGCGGACGATGATCCGGCGCACGCCGTTGGCGTTGGTCCAGTCGTAGCCGGCGCGACGGGCCGAGACCTGCACCTGGCCGGCGTCGAGCACGGCGGTGGCGCCGATGCGGGGGGCGACGACCAGGTTGGCGGCGGGGCCGCTGACGCCGTCGAACAGATCGCCCAGCGTGATGCGGCCATCGGCGTCCGTGGTGTCCATCCGCAGGGTCACCGGCGTTCCGGCGAAGGCGGGCGCCGACAGAGCGGTGATCACCAGGGTCGCGGCGGCGGCGAAGAGAAAGGTTTTCATGAGCTTACGACCGCATCTGCGAGGTGGCTTGCAGCATCTGATCGGCCGTCGAGATCACCTTCGAGTTCATCTCGTAGGCGCGCTGGGCGGTGATCAGGGCGGTGATTTCCGAAACCGCATCGACGTTCGAGGCTTCGGTGTAGTGCTGCAGCAGCATGCCAAAGCCCGGTTCGCCCGGGGCGGCCAGGGTCGCCGCGCCCGAGGCGGCGGTTTCCAGGAGCAGGTTGTCGCCGATCGCTTCCAGGCCGCCTTCGTTCAGGAAGGTGGCCAATTGGATCTGGCCGACGGTCTGGGGGGCGGTCTGGCCGTCCAGCTTGACCTGCACAAGGCCGGTCTTGCTGATCGTGATGTCGGTGGCGTTCTGCGGGATCGTGATGCCCGGCTGAACCAGATAGCCGTCTTCGGTGACGATCTGGCCCTGATCATTGGTCGAGAAGTTGCCGGCCCGGGTATAGGCGGTTTCGCCCGACGGCAGCAGGACCGGCATATAGCCCTTGCCCTGGATCGCCAGGTCCAGCGGGCTGTCGGTCAGGGTCGGGGTGCCTTGCTCGGTGATGCGATAGACCGAACCGGCCTTGACGCCGCCGCCGACCTGCACGCCCGTCGGCACGATATTGCCGTCGCTGGACGACTGCGAGCCCGCCCGCTCGATCGTCTGGTACAGCAGGTCCTGGAACTCGGCCCGTTGGCGCTTGAAGCCAACGGTGTTCATGTTGGCGATGTTGTTCGAGATGACTTCGACGTTCAGCTGCTGAGCAGCCATACCCGAAGCGGCGGTGCGGAGTGCTTGCATCGGCTAGCGTTCCTTAATTGACTTTGCCCAGCCGCTCGACGGCGGTGCGCGAGAGTTCGGCGGTGTTGTCCATCATCTTGGCGACGCTCTCGTAAGCGCGCTGGATCTCGATCAGCTTGGTGATCTCGATGACCGGTTGGACGTTCGAGGATTCCAGCATGCCCTGGTGGATCTGGGCGTCCGTGACGGGCTGCGGGGCGGTGTTGGTCGTGTTGCGGAAAAGGTTGTCGCCGTCCTTGGCGAGGCTGGAGAGGTCGTCGGGGCGCACGATCGCGATGCGGCCGGCCCGCAAGGCGCCCTGGCTGACGATGCCATCCTTGCCGATGGTCACGGGACCCAGGCGCGGATCGATCGTGATCTGGCCGCCGCCGTCGTCCAGCACCGGCGCGCCGGCCTGGGTGACTAGGACGCCTTCGGGATTGGTGGTGAAGCGGCCGTCACGCGTATAGCGCTCGCCGCCGGCGGTCTGGACCTTGAAGAACCCGATGCCATTGATCGCCAGGTCGTAGTCGCCGCCCGTCTTGGTCATCGGGCCCTGGCTGAAATTGCGGGCGACGCCGGTGTCCAAGACGAACTTGACCGGCGAGGAGCCGTCGAGCGTCTTGGCCGGCTTGGCTTGCTCGGTGCGGACCATCAGATCCTCGACCTTGAAGCCCGTGGTGTTGGCGTTGGCGATGTTGTTGGCCACGATGTCGAGCTCGCGGCGCAGCGTCATCTGACGCGAGAGGCCGACATAAAGCGCGTTGTCCATGGCGAGTTAACTCGGGCGGCTGACGCGACAAATGCGTCACGCCCTCAGAAGCAACCTTCGTGCCAACGCTAAAAGCTCTTATAAATCAATAAATAGGAAGGTTAACGCCGGGGTGCGGGGCGGACTCTGCCGGGCAGATTCAGCCTGCGACCAATTGCCCGCCAAAACACATCGTTAACCATGCTTCGCGCATGAGTACGGGTGTAGATTCCAAGGAACCGCGCGCGTGGCCAAGAAACCCGACAAGGAAGCTCCCGCTCCCGAAGGCGAAGAGGGCGCTGAGGGCGAAGCTCCGGCGAAAAAGAAGCCGCCAATCCTGATCATCGCCATCGCTGCGGGCGTGCTCGTCCTGGGCGGCGGCGGCGCTGCGGCCTTTTTCCTCCTGAAGCCGAAACCGGCCGCTGAAGCGGGCGAGCACGGCGAGAAAAAGGAAGAGAAGAAGGAAAAGAAAAAGGAAGAGAAGAAGGAAGAGAAGAAGGACGGCGAGAAGGGCGCAGAGGGCGCGGCGGGAACGCCGGTCATCAAGGAAGGGCCCGACGGTATCGTGTTCTACACGCTGCCCGACATCGTCGTGAACATGCAGACGGCCGACGGCAAGTCGACCTTCCTGAAGCTGAAGCTGACCTTCGAGCTGCCCGACGAGGAAACGGCCGATGAGCTGACGCCGAATCTCCCCAGGTTGCAGGACATGTTCCAGACCTTCCTTCGCGAGCTTCGCCCTGAAGACCTGAACGGCAGCCAGGGCACCTACCAGCTGCGCGTCGAGCTGCTGCGCCGGGTGAACCTGGTCGCCGCGCCGGCCAAGGTGAACGCCGTGCTCATCGAGGAGATGCTGATCAACTAGCCCCTGGGGCTGGTTGGGCGAACGATTATGGCGGACGAGCTCGACGATCAGGCGGCGATGGCCCAGTGGGCCTCGGAGAACCCTCCCGGCGGCGGAGAGGGCGTGAACCAGTTCGGCGATTTTTCCGGCGGCATGGGCGGCTGGGACGACGGCGCCGGCGATGGCGCCTCCGAGCGGATCCTGAACCAGGACGAGATCGACAGCCTTCTGGGCTTCGATCTTTCGGGCGATGGTTCCGACGACCGCACGGGCATCCGCGCCATCATCAACTCGGCGCTCGTTTCGTACGAGCGTCTGCCGATGCTGGAAATCGTCTTCGACCGCCTCGTGCGGTTGATGACGACCTCCTTGCGGAACTTCACCTCGGACAACGTCGAGGTCAGCCTCGACAACATCAGCTCGATCCGTTTCGGGGACTATCTGAACTCGATCCCGCTGCCGGCCATCCTGGCGGTGTTCCGCGCCGAGGAACTGGACAATTACGGCCTGCTGACGGTCGACTCCAACCTGATCTACTCGATCGTCGACGTGCTGCTGGGCGGTCGTCGCGGCACGGCGGCGATGCGCATCGAAGGCCGGCCGTACACCACGATCGAGCGCGTGCTGGTGCAGCGCATGATCGAGGTGGTGCTGCATGACCTGAAGAGCGCGTTCGAGCCGCTGCATCCGGTCAACTTCTCGCTCGACCGCCTGGAAACAAACCCGCGCTTCGCCGCCATCGCCCGTCCCGCCAACGCGGCCATCCTGGTCAAGCTGCGGATCGATATGGAAGACCGCGGCGGCCGTATCGAGCTTTTGCTGCCCTACGCGACGCTGGAGCCCATCCGGAAGATGCTGCTGCAGCAGTTCATGGGTGAGAAGTTCGGTCGCGACAACATCTGGGAAGGCCACTTGGCCACCGAGCTGTGGACCACGCAGATGGAGGTCCGCGCGGTCCTTGACGAGCAGCAGGTGCCGTTGTCGCGCGTGCTGAACATGCAGGTTGGCGACACCCTGATGCTGAACGCCACGCCCGACAGCCTGGTGGAGCTGCGCGCCGGCGCCATCCCGCTGACGCGCGGCCGCATGGGACGCCGCAACCATTCGATCGCCGTCCGCGCTGAGGCGCCGCTGACGCCGGCGGCGAAGAAGGCCGTGCAGAAGCTGAAATGAGCATCGTCGCCCTCGCCATGAACGGCTTCCTGGCGGTGCTGCTGATCGCGGCGCTGATCTTTGGGTGGCGGCTGGAACGCCGGCTGAAGGCGCTGCGCGACAGCCACGAAGGCTTCGCCAAGGCGGTCGCTGATCTGGACCAAGCCGCCGCGCGGGCCGAGCAGGGCCTTGCCGATCTTCGCGCCGCGACCGACGAGGCCGCCGAGACCCTGGCCGTCCGGATCGAGCGCGCTCAGGCCCTTGCGACACAGCTGGAAGAGCGGGTCAACCGGCCCGCACCGCCCGTGGCGCAAACCGCGCCGGACCGCGAGACGCCACCGCGTCCAACGCGCACGATGGAGCCTCCGCCGACCGGCTCACCCGGCGAGCGTCGGCTGTCCGCGGCGGATTTCGAGCGCCTGCTGGAGCGCGAAGATCGGGCCGAGCGCGCTGTTCGCGGCGAGCCGGTTCCGCGCCCGGCGCCGCGCCCAAACCTGAGCCAGGAAACCCCGCGTTCACGTGCGCGGGTTGATGATGACCTGTTCGACGGGCCGGTTGATCCGCCGCGCCCCGCCAGCAATCCACGAGCGCCACGCCGATGAAGAACATTCCGCGCATCCTGCCCCTGATCGGCGTCGCCGCAGGCGGCGTGCTTGCCATCAACGCCCTGTCGGGCGCCAAGTCGCTGCCGGACCTGGTCAGCGGCGCCAAGGCGTTCGCAGAGGGCGCCGCCAAGCCCGAGGGCAAGGAAGGCGAAGAAGCACCGTCCGCCGAAGGCGCGGGTCAGCCGGCCGCCGCCAAGGCGCCGCCGCCCCGGGTCTGCGCGCCGTCGGCCGACGCCCTGGCGCGCGAGGCGGGCCTGTCGCCTGCGGAGCTGCGCATCCTGCAAAGCCTGGGCGCGCGACGTGGGCAATTGGATCAGCGCGAGCAGGACATCGACGTCCAATTGCAGCTGCTGGCGGCCGCCGAGGCCAAGCTGGACGCCAAGATGAAGGCTCTGACGGGCCTGAAGGGCGATATCCAGGGGCTGTTGGGCCAGGTCGACGCTCAGAAGCAGGCTGAGGTTGATCGGTTGGTGGTCGTCTATCAGGGCATGAAGCCCAAGGACGCCGCCGCGCGGATGACCTTGCTGTCGGATGAGGTTCGCCTGCCGATCGCGGCCAAGATGAAGGAAAAGACCCTGGCGATGATCCTGGCCAACATGGCCCCGGGCGACGCCAAGATCCTGACCGAACGCCTGGCCTCGCGCCTGACCAATCCCGCGGTCGACAAGGGCAAGGCGGCCGTCGCCGACAACGCTGCGCCAGGCCAGCGCGCCGCCGGCCCCCTGGCGGGCGCCGCGCCCGCCGCCGCCAGACCGCCCGCCAACCAGGCTGGTTAAGGGAGGCCCATGACCCTCCGCCAGCTCCTGCGTTCCAGCGTCGCCGCCGCGTGCATCGCGGGCACGCTGGCGCCGACCGGCTACGCCGCGCCGCCGCCGACCGCGGCGCGCGGGGCGCTGGACGTGCGTGTCGCGCAGGCGGCGGAGTTCTCACGCGTCGAGTTCCACTGGGCGGGCGGCGCGCGGATGACGCCGGTGCGGCAGGGGCAGACCCTGATCCTGCGCTTCAGTCGTGACGCCAATCCCAATCTTTCCGCGCTGAAGATCGCGCCGCCGCGCTGGATCAAGTCGGCGGATGCGCGCCGCGTTAACGGCGTGCTGGAGATCGTTCTCACCCTGACCGATGACGCCGACGCCAAGCTGGGCACGGCGGACGGCGTCGACTTCGTCAACATCTACCCCAAGGCTGGCGCCATCGCGTCCGCGGCGGCGGCCTCTCCGGCGGCTGCGCCGGCGCCGATCGGTCGTCCCAATCCCATGCCGCGCGATGGCGTGGTCCGTGCGGGCATCGACCGTCGGGACGGTCAGGTCACCCTGTCGTTCGACTGGGCCGCGCCGGCTGGCGCGGCGGTCTTCCGACGGGGCGAGGCGGTGTGGATCGTCTTCGATACGCCCGCGCGGCTGGACATCTCCAAGCTGCCCGGCACGACGCCGCGCTATTCGAAGCTGCAGGTCTATCGCGGTGCCGACTATGTCGCGCTGCGAGTGGTGGCCCCGCCTGGCGAGCCCTATGTCGCGGTCGGCTCAGGCCCATCCTGGCGCGTCAGCTTCGGCGCGGGCCCGCAGCAGAGCCCGGACATCATCCAGGTCACGCGCGCCGAGAAATCGGCGTCGGCGGGGCTTTCCGCAGCCGTTGCCGGGGTGACGCGGGCGATCTGGGTCGACGACCCCGCCGTGGGCGATCGCATGATCGTCGCGCCGGCCCTGGCTCCGGCCAAGGGCCTGCCGTCGCGTCGCGAGTATGTCGAGTTCGCGCTGCTGCAATCGGCGCAAGGCTTGGCCGCTGAGGCCTACGCGGCCGACCTGATGGTTCAGGCGCAAGCCGACCAGGTACGGATCGGCCGGCCCAAGGGTCTGGCCCTGTCGCCAGCTTCGGCGGCCGCCCCGCCCGAAGAAGCGACCGCCGGCGCGCCGCAGCCGCTTTCCATGCCGGCGCTGATCGACCTGGAGGCCTGGCCCAAGACGGGGTCCGGCGGGTTCCTAGCCCGCTACAACGCCTTGCAGAGCGCTGTATCCGCCGCAAGCGACGATGAAGCCGATGTCGCCGCGCGACTGGCGCTGGCGCGGTTCCTGGTCGGTTCGCAGATGTCCTTCGAGGCGATCGGGGTTCTGAACGCCGGCGCGCGCAAGCACCAGACCATGATGGGGAACCCGGAGTTCCGCGGTCTGCGCGGCGTGGCCCGCGTGCTGGCCGGCCGTCTTTCGGAAGCCGATGCGGATTTTTCCTCGCCGGTGCTGGCCGACGAGCCCTCAAGCGCCCTGTGGCGCGGCTACATCTCGGCCAAGAACGGTCAATGGCTGGATGCGCGCACCCAGTTCGCCAACGGCTCCCGCGCGCTCGACCTTTTCCCGCCGATCTGGCGCGCGCGCTTCCTGAAGGCCCAGGCCGAGGCCGCGCTGGGCGTGGGCGACCTGACGGGGGCCATGCAGTCGGTGACCAAGGCCTTGGCCCAGCCGAAGATCCCCATCGAGGACCAGCTGGACATCCGGCTGATTCAGGCGCGCATCTTCGAGGCCAAGGGCGAAAAGGTGCGCGCGCAGCGCATGTACACCGCCATCGCGAAAGCGCCGATCAATCGCATCGCCGCGCCGGCCACGCTGCATGCGACCCAGCTGCAGTACGCGCGCGGCGAGATCAACGCGACCAAGGCCGCCGAGACGCTCAATCAACTGCGCTATCGCTGGCGGGGCGATGGCGTGGAGCTGGAAGTCATCCGCGCGCTGGGCAAGCTCTATATCGACCAGGGCCGGTATCGCGAGGCGCTGGAGGCGCTACGGTCCGCTGGTCGACGCCTGTCGGACCGCCCCGAGGCCGTCGCGCTGCAGAACGATCTCTCCGAAGCGTTCCGCCAGCTGTTCCTGCAAGGCCTGGCCGACGGCATGCAGCCTATCCAGGCCGTGGGTCTGTTCTACGACTTCCAGGACCTGACGCCGATCGGCGCCGACGGCGACCAGATGGTGCGCAACCTCGTGCGCCGCCTCGTTGACGTCGATCTGCTGAACGATGCGGCGAAGCTTCTGAAGTATCAGGTCGAGAACCGCCTCAACGGCGTTCCCAAGGCCCAGGTCGCGACGGATCTGGCCTGGATCTACTTGATGGACAAGAAGCCCGAGGACGCGCTGAACACGATCAACGCCACGCGCACGACGATCCTGCCGCCAGCCCTGAACGCCGAGCGTCGTCTGGCCACTGCGCGCGCCCTGATGGGGCTTGGGCGCTATGACGCGGCGCTAGATCTCGTCGAAACCGACACCAGCCGCGACGGGCAGGAGATCCGTGGCGAAATCGCCTGGAAGCAAAAGTCATGGCCGGCCGCCGGCGCGCTCTATGAGCGCGCGCTGGGCGACCGCTTCAGGACGGGCGGAGCGTTGAGCGCCGCCGAGGAGGCCCGACTGCTGCGCGCCGCCGTGGCCTATAGCCTGGCCGACGATGACGCGGCGCTGGGTCGACTGCGCGCCCGCTGGTCCGGCTTCATCGATACGGCAAGCAACCCCGAAGGTCTTCGGGTGGCGCTACAGGGCATGTCGCTGGGATCGGTGTCCCCCGCCGACTTTGGACGGGTCACCGCCGACAACGAAGCGTTCAACGGCTGGATCGGGCGCCTGAAGGAACGCTTCCGCACCGGGCAGCCGGCGGGCGCGCCCGCGCGCGCCGGCGGATAGGGCAGGGCTCACCTCAAACGCCCGTCTAAACGCCCCCGTAAGGGCAAGGCGTTTCGAGGCGGCGGGGGAATTCGCCAAATATCTGATCTGAAAACGAATTGGTCTTATGGCGGGCTCCGGGCGATTGGCCTAGTTAGGGCCCGCCGCGCGCCAATCGGATGGGCGTGACACGCGGCCGCTTGCCTTTCAGTCGCAGGCATGTCATGACAACGTTGTCATAGGGTGGACGACATTGGCTAAGAACAACGAAGCCGGCGATAACGGCCGCGAAGTCTTGGTGCTGCTGGGCGGAGCGGGCGATCTGGCGCTCCGAATGCTGCTGCCTTCGCTCTACTTCCTCGAACTTGACCGGCTGTTGCCGCATGATCTTCGGATCGTCGGCGTCGCGCGGGCTGACCACGACGCGGCCAGCTACAAGGCGCTGGTGCGCGAGCAACTGGGCAAGCGCGCCTCGGTCGAAGAGGCGGTCTGGAATCGCCTCGCCGCGCGTCTTGACTACGTCCCGGCCAACATCACCAGCGAAGACGACACCAAGAAGCTGGCCGAGCGCATCGGCGCGCACGGCACGCTGGTGATCTTCTTCTCGCTGTCGCCCAGCCTCTATGGTCCGGCCTGCCAGGCGCTTCAGGCCGCCGGGCTGACGGGTCCGCAAACCCGACTGATTCTCGAAAAGCCGCTGGGTCGTGACCTGGAAAGCTCCAAGGCCACCAATGCCGCCGTCGCCGCCGTGGTCGACGAGAGCCAGGTCTTCCGCATCGACCACTATCTGGGCAAGGAAACGGTCCAGAACCTGACGGCGCTGCGCTTCGCCAACGTGCTGTTCGAGCCGCTGTGGGATCGCAACACGATCGACCACGTGCAGATCACCATCGCCGAGACCGAGAAGGTCGGCGACCGCTGGCCGTATTACGACGAGTACGGCGCGCTGCGGGACATGGTGCAGAACCACATGCTGCAGCTGCTGTGCCTGGTGGCGATGGAAGCGCCGTCGGGCTTTGATCCGGACGCCGTGCGCGATGAGAAGGTCAAGGTGCTGCGCTCCTTGCGGCCCTTTACCAAGGAGACAGTCGCCCACGACACCGTGCGCGGTCAGTATGTCGCCGGCGTGGTCGAGGGCGGCGCGCGGGCGGGCTATGTCGAGGAGGTCGGCAAGCCGACCAAGACCGAGACCTTCGTGGCCATGAAGGTGGCTATCGACAACTGGCGTTGGGACGGCGTGCCGTTCTTCCTGCGCACCGGCAAGAACCTGCCCGATCGCCGCACCCAGATCGTCGTCCAGTTCAAGCCGCTGCCGCATAACATCTTCGGTCCGGCCACCGACGGCGAGTTGTGCGCCAACCGGCTGGTGATCGATCTGCAGCCGGATGAGGACATCTCGCTGACGATCATGAACAAGCGCCCGGGTCTTTCGGACGAGGGCATGCGCTTGCAGTCGCTGCCGCTGTCGCTGTCGTTCGGCCAGACCGGTGGGCGTCGCCGCATCGCCTATGAGAAGCTGTTCGTCGACGCGTTCCGTGGCGACCGCACCCTGTTCGTGCGTCGCGACGAGGTCGAGCAGGCCTGGCGCTTCATCGACGGCGTTTCGGCGGCTTGGGAAGAGGCCAAGATTGAACCGGCGCACTATGCGGCCGGCACCTGGGGGCCGCAGTCCGCTCAGGGGCTAATCTCGCCCGGCGGTCGGGCCTGGAAGGCCTGACGATGCCGCACACCCCCACCAAGCTCGAAGCCTTTGCGTCGCGCGAAGACCTGTACGACGCCGCCGCCTCGATCCTGGTCGGCGCGCTGACGACCGCCGTGGCCAGCCATGGCCGGGTCGGGTTCGCAGCGACCGGCGGCACGACGCCGGCGCCCGTGTACGATCGCATGGCGACGATGACGGCCCCGTGGGACAAGATCACGGTCACCCTCACTGACGAGCGCTTCGTTCCGGCCACCGACGCAAGCAGCAACGAGGGACTGGTTCGCCGCCACCTACTGGTGGGGGAGGCGGCCAAGGCCGGGTTCGCGCCGCTGTTCTTTGAGGGCGTGAGCCATGAAGAGAGCGCACGCAAGGCGGAGGCAGGCGTGAACGCCGCCACGCCGTTCGGCGTCGTCCTGCTGGGCGTTGGTCCGGACGGCCACTTTGCTTCGCTATTTCCGGGCAATCCGGCGTTGGCGGCGGGCCTGGACCTGACCTCCGAGCGTTCGGTCCTGGCGGCGCCCCCGGGCGATCCGGCCCCGGACATGCCGCGTTTGAGCCTGACCCTCGCGGCCCTGACGCGCACGGATTTGATCGTGCTGCTCGTCACCGGCGCGCCCAAGAAGGCGTTGCTGGAGGGCGACGTCGATCCGGCCCTGCCGGTCGCCGCCATTCTGAAACAGGACCGCGCCAAGGTCCGCATCCTCTGGGCGGAGTAGATCGCCATGAGCCTGAACCCTGTCATCGCCGCCGTGACCGCTCGCATCGTGGCGCGCAGCCAGGAAAGCCGCGCGGCCTATCTGGCCAACATGGAGCGGGCGATCGAGAACCAGCCGGGCCGGGGCAAGCTGTCCTGCGCCAACTGGGCCCACGCCTTCGCCGCCTCGCCGGGCGTCGACAAGGTCCGCGCGCTCGACCCGAACGCGCCCAATATCGGCATCGTCTCGGCCTATAACGACATGCTGTCGGCCCACCAGCCGCTGGAAGCCTATCCGGCGCTGATCAAGGACGCCGCGCGCGAGGTCGGGGCGACCGCCCAGTTCGCCGGCGGGGTGCCGGCCATGTGCGATGGCGTCACCCAGGGCCGTCCGGGCATGGAGCTGTCGCTCTTCTCGCGCGACGTGATCGCCATGGCCACCGCGGTGGCCCTGACCCACGACGCCTTCGATGCAGGCCTGTATCTGGGCGTCTGCGACAAGATCGTGCCGGGCTTGGTGATCGGCGCCCTGACCTTCAGCCACCTGCCGGCCCTGTTCGTGCCCGCCGGCCCGATGACCTCGGGTCTGCCCAACAGCGAAAAGGCCCGCATCCGCGCGCTCTACGCCGAGGGCAAGGTCGGTCGCGCCGAACTGCTGGAGGCCGAGAGCGCCAGCTATCACGGTCCGGGCACCTGCACCTTCTACGGCACCGCCAACACCAACCAGATGCTGATGGAGCTGATGGGCTTCCATTTGCCAGGCTCGGCGTTCGTTCACCCGAACACGCCGCTGCGCGAAGCTCTGGTCAAGGAGGCCGCCCGACGCGCCGCCGCCGTGACCAACAAGGGCAACGCGTTCATCCCCGTCGGCCGCATGATCGACGAGAAGTCGATCGTCAACGGCGTGGTGGGTCTGATGGCCACCGGCGGCTCGACCAACCTGGCGCTGCACATCATCGCCATGGCCGCCGCCGCAGGCGTGCAACTGACCCTGGAAGACCTGGACGACATCTCGAAGGCCACGCCGCTGCTGGCGCGCGTCTATCCGAACGGTTCGGCCGACGTGAACCACTTCCAGGCCGCCGGCGGCATGGCCTTCGTGATCCGCGAGTTGCTGAAGGCGGGCCTGGCGCACGAGGAAGTCCAGACGATCGCGGGCGCGGGTTTGTCGCTGTACGCCCAGGAGCCCGTCCTCGAGGACGGCGTGCTGAAGTGGCGCGAAGGGGCTCAGGAGAGCCTGGACACCGCCATCTTGCGTCCGGTCTCCGATCCGTTCAGCCATGAGGGCGGCCTGCGCCTGATGGCCGGCAACCTGGGCCGCGGTGTGATGAAGATCTCGGCCGTGAAGCCCGAGCACCATGTGATCGAGGCGCCCTGCGCCGTGTTCCAGGAACAGGAAGACTTCATCGCCGCCTTCAAGCGCGGCGAGCTGGACCGCGATGTCGTGGTCGTCGTCCGCTTCCAGGGGCCGTCGGCCAACGGCATGCCGGAACTGCACAACCTGTCGCCGTCGATCTCGGTGCTGCTGGATCGCGGCCATAAGGTGGCCCTGGTCACGGACGGTCGGATGTCGGGCGCTTCGGGCAAGACCCCGGCCGCCATCCACGTGACGCCCGAAGCGGCCAAGGGCGGACCCTTGGCCTATGTCCAGGACGGGGATGTGATCCGTGTCAACGCCGAGACCGGCGAACTGAAGATCCTGGTGGACGAGGCGACCTTGCGCGCTCGGACGCCGGCGAACGTCCCGGCGTCCAAGCCGGGCTTTGGTAGGGAACTGTTTGGATGGATGCGTGCGGGGGTCGGCGCGGCCGACGCCGGCGCGTCTGTCTTTGCTTGAGGAAGCGCTAGGTCATGGACGGCAATCACAGCGGGGGTCTTGGCCTCGTCGGCGACATCGGCGGCACCAACGCCCGCTTCGCCCTGGTCGAGTTCGACGGTCAGGACCCGCGCCTGATCGAGCCCACCGCCTATAAGGGCGAGGACTACGGCACGGCCGAGGACGCCATCGAGGAGTATCTGCGCAAGGTCGGCGTCAGGCGTCCCGATCAGGCGGTGGTCGCCGTTGCGGGCCCTATCGATCATGGCCAAGTCCACATGACCAATCTGGATTGGTGGATCTCCGAGGATGGCCTGCGCCGTGCGGGCGGGTTCCGGAACGCCAAGCTGATCAACGACTTCACCGCCCAGGCGCTGGCGGCCCCGCGCCTCAGCCCCAAGGACCTGCGCCAGGTCGGCCACCTGCCGACCTCGGGCGAGGGGGATCTGGCGATCCTCGGTCCGGGCACCGGCTTCGGCGTCGCTGGCCTCGTGCGTCGTCACGGTCAGGAAATCCCCCTGGCCACCGAAGGCGGTCACGTCGCCTTCGCGCCCGTCGACGATGTCGAGATCGAGGTGCTGCGCGCCCTGACCAAGCGCCTGGATGGCGGCCGGGTGTCGGTCGAACGTATCCTCTCGGGTCCGGGCATGGAGGATCTGCACATCGACCTGGCGACCGCCGAGGGGCGCGTGGTCGAGGCGCTGAGCGCCAAACAGATCACCGAGCGGGCGGTCGAAGGCTGCGCCGACAGCCTGGCCACCGTGAACCGCTTCTGCGCCGTGCTGGGCTCGACGGCCGGCGACATCGCCTTGACCCTGGGCGCGCGCGGCGGTGTCTTCATCGCTGGCGGCATCGCGCCGCGGATCATCGACATCCTGGAAAAGAGCCCGTTCCGCGAGCGCTTTGACAGCAAGGGTCGCCTGTCCAGCTTCACCCAGTCGATCCCGACCCACGTCATCCTGCACCCGCACACCGCCCTGATCGGTGCGGCCGTCGCGCTTACGCCGGAGGGCCGTGCGGCCGTTTCGTAGTCGTTTTCTTGGGGCTCGCCATGACAGCCTTGTCATGGCTAAGTGTTCGCCGAACCGAACGAATCGGGCCGGCGAGGGACGGAATTGAGCGCCAAAGTCACGATCCATGATGTGGCCCGCGAGAGCGGCGTCTCGATCAAAACCGTCTCGCGGGTGCTCAATCGCGAGCCCAACGTCAAGGCCGACACCCGCGATCGGGTGCAGGCTGCGGTGGCTGCGCTGCACTATCGGCCCAACATCTCGGCCCGCAGCCTGGCGGGCTCGAAGGCCTATCTGATCGGCGTCTTCTTCGACAACCCAAGCCCCGGCTACGTCACCGACGTGCAGCTGGGCGCGATCGCGCGCTGTCGGCAGGAAGGCTATCACCTGATCGTCGAGCCGATCGACTCCACGGCCGATGTCGAGGATCAGGTCGCGCCGATGCTGGCGACGCTGCGCATGGATGGCGTGATCCTGACGCCGCCGCTGAGCGACCATCCCGTCGTCCTGGCGGCGCTTGAGCGGGAGGGCGTGGCCTATGTCCGCATCGCGCCGGGCGGTGATCTAGACCGCGCGCCCTGGGTCAGCATGGACGACAGGCTGGCCGCCTACGAGATGACCAAGCACCTGATCGACTTTGGTCACAAGGATATCGCCTTCATCATCGGTCACCCCGATCACGGCGCCTCGCACCTGCGCCACCAGGGCTTCCTGGACGCCATGCGCGACAGCGGCCTGCTGGTCCGCGACAACCGGGTGGAGCAGGGGTGGTTCTCGTTCCGCTCGGGCTTTGAGGCCGCCGAGAAGCTCTTGGGGGGATCCGATAGGCCAACGGCCATCTTCGCCTCGAACGACGACATGGCGCTGGGGGTGATGGCGGTCGCCAACCGTCTGCGCCTCGACGTGCCGGCCCAACTGTCGGTCGCCGGCTTTGACGACACGCCCGGCGCGAAGATCACCTGGCCCCAGCTGACCACCGTTCGTCAGCCGATCCACGCCATGGCCGGCGCGGCCGCCGACATGCTCATGCAGGGCGTGGAGCGGGAGGAGGGGGCGCCGCCGCCATCGCGGCTGTTGGACTTCGAATTGGTGGTGCGCGAGTCCACCGGGCCGGCTCCGCGATAGCAGATTGGCGTCATGGGTGATGTTACCGCAATCATATTCCCCTTGACAGCGCTGTCCAATGCACGTGAGATCACGGTGATCAAGACAGTCGCCACGACAAGGCGGCGTCAGGAGGAAACCCCATGACCTCGCCTGGCCAGTCCAGCGGCTGTCGCGCCCTGTGCGCACGATCACTCCCCTCCAAGCGGACCTGAACCCGCTTCTCTTTGCTCGACGCGGTCACCCCGCAAGCGCCGCGTCGAGCGCCTTTCCTCAAAACACCGCTCCGCCCGACGGACGCCCCTTCCAAGGATCGCCCATGCTTCCGCGCCGTTTCGCCTTCGCTTCCGCCCTGGCTCTCACGATCGCCTGTGGAACGGCTGGCGGGGCCCTGGCCCAGACGCCGCCGAACGCCACCGCGAACCCGGCGGTCTGGCCCAAGGCGGCCAGCCCCGCGACGATCACCGAAGCCAAGGCCGAGACCTTCATCACCCAACTGATGAGCCGCATGACCGTCGAGGAGAAGGTCGCCCAGACCATCCAGGCCGACGGCGCCTCGATCACGCCGGAAGAGCTGAAGCAGTACCGGTTGGGCTCTGTGCTGGTCGGCGGCAACTCCGCGCCCGACGGCAACGATCGCGCCAGCGCCCAGCGTTGGATCGAATGGACCCGCGCCTTCCGGGCCGCCGCTCTGGAAAAGCGCGGCGAGCGTCAGGAAATCCCGATCATCTTCGGCGTCGACGCGGTGCACGGGCACAATAACGTCGTGGGCGCGACGATCTTCCCGCACAATGTCGGCCTGGGCGCCGCGCGCGATCCCGACCTGATCCGCCGCATCGGCGAGGTGACCGCCAAGGAGATGGCCGCGTCGGGCGCGGACTGGACGTTTGGCCCCACGGTGGCCGTGCCGCGTGACGAACGCTGGGGCCGCGCCTACGAGGGCTACGGCGAGGATCCGGAGATCGTGAAGGCCTATTCGGGTCCGATGACCCTGGGCCTGCAGGGCGCGCTGGAAGCCGGCAAGCCGCTGGCGGTCGGTCGCGTGGCGGGCTCGGCCAAGCACTTCCTGGCCGACGGCGGCACCGAGAACGGCCGTGACCAGGGCGACGCCAAGATTTCCGAGGCCGATCTCGTCCGCCTGCACAACGCAGGCTACCCGCCCGCGATCGAGGCCGGGATCTTGTCGGTGATGGTCTCGTTCTCCAGCTGGAACGGCGTCAAGCACACCGGCAACAAGAGCCTGCTGACTGACGTTCTGAAGGGGCGGATGGGCTTTGAGGGCTTCGTCGTCGGCGACTGGAACGCCCATGGCCAGGTCGAGGGCTGCACCAACACCAGCTGCGCCCAGGCCTATAACGCCGGCATGGACATGATGATGGCCCCCGACAGCTGGAAGGGCCTCTACGAGAACACCCTGGCGCAGGTGAAGGCCGGACAGATCTCGATGGCGCGCATCGACGACGCCGTGCGCCGCATCCTGCGGGTCAAGGTCAAGGCGGGCCTGTTCGAAGACAAGCGTCCCCTGGAAGGCAAGCTCGACCTGCTCGGCGCGCCCGAGCATCGCGCCGTGGCCCGCGAGGCGGTGCGCAAGTCGCTGGTGCTGCTGAAGAACGAAGGCGTGCTGCCGCTGAAGAGCTCGGCCCACGTGCTGGTCGCGGGCGACGGCGCCGACGACATCGGCAAGGCCGCCGGCGGCTGGACCCTGACCTGGCAAGGCACGGGCAACAAGAACAGCGACTTCCCGCACGGCCAGTCGATCTATGCGGGCGTCGCCGAAGCCGTAAAGACGGGCGGCGGCAGCGCCGAGCTGTCGGTGTCCGGCGACTTCCAGAAGAAGCCCGATGTCGCGATCGTCGTCTTCGGCGAAAATCCCTACGCCGAGTTCCAGGGCGACATCACCAGCATCGAATACCAGGCGGGCGACAAGCGCGATCTGGCGCTGCTGAAGAAGTTGAAGGCCGCCGGCATCCCCGTGGTGTCGGTGTTCCTGAGCGGCCGGCCCCTGTGGACCAATCCCGAGCTGAACGCGTCCGACGCCTTCGTCGCCGCGTGGCTGCCCGGATCGGAGGGCGGTGGCGTGGCTGACGTGCTGGTCGGCGACAAGGCCGGCAAGCCGCGTCACGACTTCCAGGGCAAGCTGTCGTTCTCCTGGCCCAAGCGCGCCGATCAGGAGCCCATCAATGTGGGTGATCCGGGCTATGACCCCCTGTTCGCCTACGGTTACGGTCTGAGCTACGCCAAGCCCGCCAAGGTGGCCAAGCTGTCGGAAGACCCCGGCGTGGCCTCGGCGGCGACCAATGTCGACCGCTATTTCGTCGATGGACGCACGCCTGCGCCCTGGATGATGAGCGCGTCCGGCGCGGCGTCGCTGAAGACGGTGGACGCGGGCGCGCAAGAGAATGCGCGTCAGGCAACCTGGACGGGCGAGAGCTTTGGCGTCGTCGGGATCATGGGTCCGGCGGCCGATCTCTCGCGTCAGACGACGGGCGATATGGCCCTGATGTTCCGCTATCGCGTGGACGCCGCCCCGAAGAAACCGGTGTCACTCAGCCTAACCTGTGGCGAATCCTGCCGCGCGACGGTAGACGTAACGTCAACGTTGTCAGGTGCGAAAACGGGCGAATGGCGTACGGCGAAGATCAAACTTTCCTGCTTCCAGGCCAGGGGCGCGGACATGACGCATGTTTTGTCCCCGTTCGGGCTGTGGACGACAGGGCCGCTGACGTTGTCGTTCACGGAAATCCGTCTGGCGTCCAACGAGGGCGACGCTTTCTGCCCTGCCTAACCCTGGAAGGAGCGACGGCATGATCCGCGCCCGTCGCTCGCGCATCGTCGCCACCCTCGGTCCGGCGTCGAGCTCATTCGACATGATCGTCACCCTGGCCAAGGCCGGGGCTGACGTCTTTCGCCTGAATTTCAGCCACGGCGCCCACGAGACCCACGCGGCCGTCTACGCGGCCATTCGCGAGGCCGAAAAGGTCGTCGATCGTCCGCTGGGCGTGCTGGCCGACCTGCAGGGCCCTAAGCTGCGCGTCGGCAAGTTCGCCGATGGTCCGGTGATGCTGAAGGCGGGCCAGGCGTTCCGCTTCGACAGCGATCCGGCGCCGGGCGATGAGACGCGCGTGCATCTCCCGCACCCGGAAATCCTGACCGCCATGCGGCCGGGCGCCACCTTGCTGTTGGACGACGGCAAGCTGCGCATGACGGTGACCGAGGCGGGCCCCGGCTACGCCGACACCAAGGTCGTCAACGGCGGCAAGCTCTCCGAGCGCAAGGGCGTGGCGGTGCCGGACGTCGTCATCCCGATGTCGCCGCTGACCGCCAAGGACCGTGAGGATCTGGCCTTCGCCCTGCGCCTGGGCGTGGACTGGGTGGCCCTGTCGTTCGTCCAGGCTCCCGAGGACATGGCCGAACTGCGCCGCATCGTCGAAGGCCGCGCCGCGGTCCTGGCCAAGATCGAGAAGCCCCAGGCGCTGAAGGTGCTGGGTCCGATCCTGGACCTCTGCGACGGCGTCATGGTGGCGCGCGGCGACCTCGGCGTGGAAATGGCGCCGGAGGAGGTGCCGGTCGCCCAGAAGGAAATCCTGCGGGCCGCGCGTGAGCGGGGCATTCCGGTGATCGTCGCGACCCAGATGCTGGAGTCGATGACCAGTTCGCCCACGCCCACGCGGGCCGAGGCCTCGGACGTCGCCAACGCCGTCTATGAGGGCGCGGACGCGGTGATGCTGTCGGCGGAGTCGGCGGCGGGTGACTATCCCGAAGAGTCGGTCTCGATGATGAACCGCATCATCGAGCGCGTCGAGCGCGACCCGAAGTGGCCTGAGTTGATGTACGCCGAGCAGAGCCACGACGACGTGGACGCCGACGTGCTGGTGGTCGCCGCCGCCGGCGCAGCCAAGTCGGGGTCGACCAAGTGCCTCGTGGCCTTCACGACTACCGGTGCGACCGCGCGCCGCCTTTCACGCGAGCGGCCGTTGCAGCCTGTGCTGGCCCTGTCGCCCGAGCTCAGCGCCGTACGCCGCATGTGCCTGGTCTGGGGGGTGGAGCCACGCGTAAGCGCTCAGCCCGACAGTCTGGAGGTCGTGACGACGGATGCGTCGAGCAAGGCTCTCGAGTTGGGGCTGGTGGCGCCGGGCGAACGCCTGCTTGTCGTGGCCGGCACGCCGTTTGGGGCTCCGGGCGCGGCCAACCTGCTGCGTCTGGCGCACGCACCGGCGCCGGCGCGTCGGCGCTAGCGGAGCGACGCGCGCGCCGGCCATCTCTCGAGGCCGCCTAGAAGATCCTAGGCGAGGGTGATGTGCTGCTGGCGGCCGATATCCGGGGTGTCGCCGGTCAGGTTGGCCCTGGCCATCTCCCAAGCGAAGCGAACGCCGCCCTTGGACGCCCAGGTCTCGGCGTCGGTCAGGTTGAACCGCAGCAGGGTCAGGCTCGGATCGTCCTTGCCGCGCGGAAACCAGGCGGCGACCATCGGGCTCCAGTAGCGTTCGATCCGGCTGCGGTCCTTGTCCTCAGTCAGGCGGCCGCCGATGCAGGCCTGATAGTCCTGACCCTTGGCCTGGACGATGAACATCGCCATGTCGTGGCCGTCGGCCAAGGCCCGGATCAAGCCGTTGTTATCGCTGGTGAAGAACCACAGCGCGTTGTCTTCGGGCTCGGCGAAGGCGGTCATGGGTTGGAAGTGGTCGCCACTGGCGGGCATGCCCAGCATGCCAAACCGGACATCGTCGATTTCCTTCCAGAGCCGGCGTTCGGCTTCAGCCTTCTCATCGATAGCGTCTTGCATGGGAGGTCTTCCTTGCGATCGGGGAATCGCAAGGAAGAACCAATGGCGCGGGCGGCGGTTCCTACGCCTCAGGTCGAGCGGCCCGATCGGGCGAACGGGACGGGACGTCGAACCTGTTCCCACGCACAAGGCCCGCCGACTACCCTGGCGGCGACGCCCATGCGTTCTGCGACATCGGGATCGCGCCGCCGAGCGACCCCGTCGAACGGTCTATTTCGGCTTGGCGAAGGCCGAAGACATCCAGCCCCGCGCGCCGTTCTCGTCGTCGACTTCCATCCAGACGCCGTTGCGCTGCCCCGTGGGATAGACCGAGGCGCCGGCCTTGACCGTGCCGACGATCGCTGCGGTCGGCGAAGCGGCGCCGCGGAGAGACACGTCTTGGGTCGTCGCCAAAAGGCTCTGAGCGGCCGGCGCCGCCATCGCTGCGGGCATCGTCGTGGAGACCGGTATCGCGGTCGGCGCGTTGGCGCACTTGCCCTGATAAAGTCCGCTCATCACCGCGCGCCGCTGTTGAGCGATCTGGATGTTCTGCGCCTCGCGCTGGGCCTTGGCGGCTGCTGCGGCCTTGGCTTGAGCGGCGGCGGCGTTGGCGAACGCGCCAAGACCCGGAACCCGGCCCAGGGCGCCGCTATAGAGCGCGGCGTTCACCCCCAGGCTGGCGGCGGTTTCCGCACCTCGGGCGGCGCCCTCGGCGCTGGCGATGGCGGAGTTGGACAGGCCCATCAGCTGGTCCATCCGCACCATTTCCGCGCTGAGCTGGTCGCAAGTCATCGACGCGTCCGTCGGATAGCTCAGTTGCAGCGGCGCTTGGGCGTAGGCGCTGGTCGCGGACAGGGCGAGGCCCAGCGCGGCGAGGGTGGCCATGGTCTTGGTCATGTTCGGCTCCCGGATGACGGAGCCGGCGACCGTCTAAGCCCACCGCGGGCGGCCGGTCCGTCATAACGCGAACGACGGTATCCGGCGGCTGGCGCGGGGGCCTATCCCCTGAACGGGGGGTGTCAGAACCCCATCAGGCGCGCGTAGCGGTCACGATGGAAGCTGGCGCCGCCAAACAGGGCCTCGGTGACGCGCGCGCGCTTCATGTAGAGACCCGCGTCATGGGCGTCGGTCATGCCGATCCCGCCGTGCATCTGGACCATCTCGTTGGACGCCAGATGGACCAGCTCGCTGGCCTTGGCCTTGGCCAGCGAGGCCAGGGCGCGGCTGTCTGCGCCGGCGTCCAGCGCCTCGAGCGCGGCCTCGACGCAGGAGCGGGTGGTCTCCAGGTCGGTGAACCACTTGGCCGCGCGGTGCTGCAGCGCCTGGAACGTGCCGATGACCTGACCAAACTGGGTGCGGGTCTTCAGGTAGTCCAGGGTGATGTCGAAGGCGGCGCTGGCGCTGCCCAGCATCTCGGCGGCGAGGCCCGCATAGGCGCGGTCCAGGGTGGGCTCCAGAACGGCCCAGCCCTTGTCGACCTCGCCCAGCACCGCGTCCGCGCCGACCTCGACGCCGTCGAAGGCGATCTTGGCCGCGCCGCGCGAGTCGATCAGCGACAGGTGCGAGCGGGTCACGCCGGCGGCGTCGCCTGCGACAAGGAACAGGGTGACGCCATTTGTGTCACCCGGCGCGCCGCTGGTGCGGGCCGCAACGATCAGCAGGTCGGCGGCCTCGCCGTCCAGCACCAGGGTCTTGGTTCCGTTCAGGACGTAGCCTGCGCCGCTTTGGGTCGCCGACAGGGCGGTGCGCGCCGGGGCGTGGTGAGCGCCTTCATCAACCGCCAGGGTGGCGACGGCCTCGCCGGTGGCGATCTTGGACAGCCAGGCCTGTTTTTGAGCGTCCGAGCCGCCCAGCTGCAGCGCCGAGGCGGCGATCATCGCGGTGGACAGGAGTGGGGAGGCGGCGAGCGTGCGGCCGGTCTCCTCCAGGATCAGCCCCAGGCCCAGATAGCCAAAGGCCGAGCCGTCATAGGTCTCGGGCACGATCACGCCGGCCCAGCCCATCTGGCCCATCTCGGCCCAGGCGGCGGGGTCGAAGGTCTGCTTGCTCTTGCTGTCGCGCAGCTTGCGCAGGGCGCCGACGGGGGCGCTTTCGCTGGCCCAGCCCTTGGCGGCGTCGCGCAGCATCGTCTGTTCTTCGGTCAGGACGGCCATGTTCAGGCTCCTCGAATGGTCTTGGTCTTGGTCTTGGCGCGCCGTTCCGACGGCGCGCGCGGCTTGCGGTTCGAACGGCTACTGGTGGTCCAGCAGACCCAGGACCCGCTTGGCGACGACGTTGAGGTTCACCTCGCTGGTGCCGCCCTCGATCGAGTTGCCCTTGGCCCGCAGCATGGCGCGCGGCGCGGCCAGCTCGTCGGCGCTGAAGCCGTCGCCTTCCCAGCCCAGGCCCTGCAGGCCCAGCGCCTCGACCAAGAGCTCGGTGCGCTCCTGGTTCATCTTGGCGGCGGCGTACTTGATGATCGAGACGGCCGCGCTGGGGCCCGAGCCTTGCTTGGACTCCGCCTCGGCGCGGCGCACGGTCAGCATGAAGGCGTGAGCGTCCATGGAATGGGCCGCCAGACGCGCGCGGAAATCGCCATCGGCGATCCGGCCTTCGCCGTCGACGCCGAGCTCCTTCTTGGCCGCCTCGACCAGCGACAGACCGCCGCCACCGCCAAAGCCGGAGGCGCTGATGTTCTGGCGCTCGTACTGCAGCAGCCGCTTGGCGATGTCCCAGCCGCCGTTCAGCTTGCCGACCAGCTGTTCCTTGGCGACCTTCACATTATCGAAGAAGGTTTCGCAGAAGGGGGAGGAGCCGCTGATCAGCTTGATCGGACGGGCCTCGACGCCGGGCGAGGTCATGTCGAACAGCACGAACGAGATGCCCTCGTGCTTCTTCGAGGTATCCGTGCGCACCAGGCAGAAGATCCAGTCGGCCTGGTCGGCGTAGCTGGTCCAGACCTTCTGGCCGTTGATCAGGTAGTGATCGCCCTTGTCTTCACACTTGGTTTGCAGCGAGGCCAGATCCGAGCCCGCGCCCGGTTCGCTATAGCCCTGGCACCAGCGCGTTTCGCCGCGGACGATCGCGGGCAGGAAACGCTGCTTCTGCTCCTCGGTGGCGTATTCCAGCAGCACCGGACCCAGCATCCAGACGCCAAAGCTCATCAGGGCGGGCCGCGCCTTGAGGCGGCGCAGTTCCTGCTCCAGCACCTTGTTCTGCGCCTTGGACAGGCCGCCGCCGCCGTATTCCTTGGGCCACATCGGGGCGGTCCAGCCGCGTTCGGCCATGCGGTCGAGCCACAGCTTGGCGTCGGGGTTCTTCCAGACCATCTTGCGGCCGCCCCACGGGGCCTCGTCCTCGCCCATGGGCGCGTTCAGGGACTTTGGATAGTTGGCTTCGAGCCAGGCGCGGGTGTCGGCGCGGAAGGCGTCGAGATCGGTTCCCCCGAAATCGGCCATGGTCTCTTCTCCCTAAGCAGACCGGTGTTTGGCGCACACAGTACGCCTAGCGACGGCGGCGGCAAGCTGATTCAAACAATCGTTCGCATCTTGGCGCGGGACCACGCCGGGCATTACGCGGTATAGAACCGCCTGCTCCTGGATCCCTCGGGGATTCGCGATTTCGGGATCTGGATGTCCTCGACAGTTTTCAGGCCCGCAGCCCATGCGATCGCCCCGACCGTGGCGGCGATCCTGGCCGCGTCGGCGGGTGTCATGCTGCTGGCTTCCGGGGCTACGCCGTCCGAGCCGACCCGCTTCCTGCTTCTCCTGGCCTTCGCGCCGGACCTGCTGATCGAGATCAGCCACTTCTTCTCCTCGATCTTGGGACTTGTGCTGCTGCTGCTGGCGTTTGGCCTGCGCGCGCGGCTTGGCGCGGCCTGGTGGGCCGCGCTGATCGTATTGGGGGCCTCGGCGGTCCTGGCGATGTTCAAGGGCTTGAACTGGGAAGAGACCGCGATGTTGCTGGTCTGCCTGTTCCTGATGCTGCCCTTCCATGACGCCTTTCCTCGGAAAGCAGCGCTTACCAAGATGGAGATCACGCCGGGCTGGCTGCTCTCCGCCGCCGCAGCCATCGTCGGGGCTTCGGTTCTCGGCTGGTGGTCGTTCAACCACACCGAGTTCGCCGACAAGTCCTGGATCAAGATCCTCCAGGACCATGACGAGGCCGCCCGCGCCATCCGCTCGTCGGTCGCCGCCGCCATCGTCCTGTTGGCCGTCGGCGTCTGGCGGCTCATCGCGACGGCGGCGACCCCGCCGGTGGTGGACGACACCGATCCCGAGTTCGACCGAGTGCGCGCCATTCTGGCCAAGGCCGAGGGGGCCGAGCCCAGCGCCAACCTCGCGCTGCTGGGCGACAAACGGTTCCTGTTCTCGGCGTCGGGCGAGACCTTCCTGATGTTCGGGGTTCGGGGGCGATCGTGGATCGCGCTGGGGGCGCCGGTCGGCAAGCGCGAGGAGCGCATGGAGCTCTTCTGGCGGTTCCGCGAACTGGCCGACGCCCACGCCGCGCGCGCGGGCTTCTACGGCCTCGGGCCCGATGACCTGCCCGACACCGTGGATCTGGGTCTGGCCATCCAGAAGACTGGCGAAAGCGCAGCGGTGCCGCTGGAGGCGTTCAGCCTGGTCGGGCGACGCCGGGAAGTGCTGCGGCGAAACTGGCGCAAGGCCGGGGAGGGCGGCGCGGCCTTCGAGGTGCTGCCCGTCGGCGCCGCGCCCGCCATCATGGATGAGCTGAAGGCCATCTCCGACTCCTGGCTGTCGCATCACGCGGGCGGCGAGAAGCGCTTTTCCATGGGCGGCTTTGATCCTCGCTACGTCGCGGAGTTTCCCGTCGCCATCGTCCGGAGCGAGGACAAGATCGTCGCCTTCGCGACGCTCTGGACCACGGCCAGCAAGACCGCGTTCTCGATGGACCTGATGCGCTACTCGGACGAAGCGCCCAAGAACGTCATGGACTACCTGTTCGTCGAGCTGCTCCAGTGGGGCAAGGAACAGGGGTTCACCGCGTTCGAGTTCGGCGTCGCCCCGCTGGCCGGGCTGCAAGATCGTCCGCTGGCCCCGATCATGTCGCGGGTCGGACGACTGCTCTACGAACGCGGCGAGGAAATCTACAATTTCCAGGGCGTGCGTCGGTACAAGGACAAGTACGATCCGGTCTGGCAGCCGCGCTACATCGCCGCGCCGCGCAAGTGGGCCATCCCGTTCTTGCTCGCGGACGTTGGCCTGTTGTCGTCGGGTGGCATGTCGGGGCTGGCCAAAAGGCCCAAGAAGCCCTCTGAAAAGGCCGCGACCTAATAGCGCGTCTGGTTACCGGTCTGCACGCCCAGAAGGTTCACCAGATGCACCATCATCAGCATCAGGCCGACCACGCAGATCATCATCAAGGGGCGCCACGGAACCATGCGCGGGCCCTTGAGAATGTTGATGGGCCGCGCGCCCAGCCAACCGAAGAGCACGGCGAGGATCAGGAACAGGATCGCGGCGGCGGCGGTGACAGGCAGGTCCATGCGCGCTTCTAGGCCTGCGACAATCGGCCTGGCAAATGGTTAACCGGTGTTAACCCTCTTGCTTTTGAACCGCGCTACAGAGTGATGGGACTCTGTCCCGATTCCTCCACAGTGAATCGCGCGGGCACTACATCTGGCGTTTTCGTCGCGTTTACACCCTAGGAATCGGTGACTAGCGTTTTCCCCAGGTGCGGGGAGATCGATTCGCATGACGGCGGCGTCGCCATGGAGCGTTAAGGGGATTGACCCCAAGGCACGGGAGGTCGCGAAAGACCTTGCGCGTCGCTCCGGCATGACTCTTGGTGAGTGGCTAAATCGAATGATCATCGAGGGCGATGGTCAGACCGCCGAGCCGCGTCTCGCCGGGGACGAAGTCCCCAATCGCGCCTATCTTGAGATCGTCAAAGAGGATGCGCCGCCGCGCATCGAGATCGCCGAACATCCCGCCGACGAGGTCGGTCGGGTCGCCCTGGCGCTCGATCGTCTGACGCAGCGCATCGAGGCCGCCGAGGGGCGCAATGCCGCCGCGATCACCGGCATCGATCACTCCGTGCGTGACGCCCTGGCGCGTCTTGGCCAGTCCGAACGCGAGCAGATCGCCGTCGCCGCGCGCTTCGAAGGCGCGGTCGACGAGTTGAAGACCGAGCAGGCGCGAGCCGTCGAACGCCTTCGCCGCATTGAAAACGAAGCGGCCGGTCCGCGCTCGGCTGAGGCGCTGCGCGCCCTGGAAGGCGCCTTGGGCAAGGTCGCCGGGCACTTGTATGAGGGCGAGGCGCGCACCCGCGAGGCGATTGCGACGCTGGAAGCCCGTTTGAACCAACAGGTCACGAGCGATCCCAACGCGCTGGTCGAAGCCGTCGTCGCGCGACTGGGCGAGCGCCTCGAAGCCGCCGAGAGCCGCACCAGCGAGGCGCTACGCGAACTGGGCACGTCCTTCCAGGCTCTGGATCAGCGCCTCGGCGCGGTCGAGACCGCCAATCCCGTGACGGGCGTCCAGGAGCGCCTGGACAGCCTGGCCGCCACCCTGACGCAGAAGATGGAAGCCGCCCGCCTGGAGATGGCGGCGAAGCTTCGCGAAAGCGCTGACGGCCGCTTTGACCGCATGGAGCGCAAGCTTGGCGAGATGGCCGCCCACGTGCAGGCCGCCGAGCAGCGCTCGGCCCAGGCCATCGAGCGCATGGGCCGTGAGATCGTCGGCGTCGCCGACGCGTTCAATCGCCGCGTCCACGCCGCCGAGAGCCGTAACGCCAGCGCTATCGAGCAGGTCGGTGGTGAGGTGGCGCGCATCGCCGCCAGCGTCGAGCACAAGCTCAATCGCGCCGACAGCGTCCAGGCCCAAGCGCTCGAAAAGCTGGGCGGCGAGATCGCCCGGATCACCGAGAAGCTGGCCGAGCGGATCGGCAGCGCCGAACGCCGCAACGCCCTGGCCATCGACGATGTCGGCGAACAGGTCGCCCGCGTCACCGAACGCCTGAACCAGCGCCACGAACGCTCCAGCCAGGAACTGGTCGACCGCATCCGCCAGAGCGAAGAGCGCACGCTCCGCATGCTGGAAGAAGCGCGCGAGAAGATCGACAGCCGTCTTTCGGAGGCGCAGCGCAAGCTTGAGGCCGCGCCGCCGCCGCCGCCCGCGCCGACGCCGGCCCCGGCGCCTGCGTCGACGCGTCCGTCGCCGCCGACCGCTTCCCCGTTCGACGACAACTACTTCACCCAGGCCGCCTCGTTCAGCACGGCCGAGGAGGACGAGGACGACGCGTTCGATGCGCCGCCGGCTCCGACCCGTAGCTTCGATGTGGCTGAGTTCCCGGCCGCGGAGCCTGAGGAACCGGCCTTCGCGCACGACGACTACGCCATCGCCGACGGCTTCGAGCCAGAGAGCCCGCGCTTCGAAGTCGAACCCGAGGTGTCGGATTTCGCGCCGACCGAGCCGACCCGGCCGATGTCGACGCGCGACATCATCGAGCAGGCTCGCGCCGCCGCGCGCGCCGCCGCCGCCACCGAGGGCAAGGGCGGCGGCAAGGCCAAGGCTGCGAAGAAGGACAAGGCCGCCAAGGCGAGCGGTTCGCTGTTCAGCGGCTTTGGCGGCTTTTCGACCAAGAAGTCCAAGGCGCGCCTCGGCGCGACCGTAACGACGGCCTTTGTCGTCTTCGCCGCCGCCGGCGCGCTCGGCGCTGGCGTGGGCGGGCTGCTCCTGCTCAACACCGAAGACACCAACACCTCGCCTAGCCGCGTGGCTCAGGCGATCGCCGGCCGCAAGGCCGATGTCGAGGTCAATGGTCCCGAGGCCGACACCACGCCCGGCGCGCCGCGCGCCGCTGTGGCCCTGACGACGGGCAAGGTTGTCCCTGCTCAGATCGATGCGCCGGCCGCTCCGCCGACCACCGAAGCGAAATCCCTGTTCGAGGACGCGGTGCGCAAGATCGAGTCGGGGGACCGCTCGGGCGTCGAACTGCTGAAACGCGCCGCGAACGGCGGCTATCCGGCCGCCCAGTTCTACCTCTCGAAAATGTACGAGGGCGGCAAGAACGGCGTGAAGGTCGATATGGCCGAAGCGCGCCGCTGGAGCGAACGGGCCGCCAACGGCGGCGATGCGCGCGCCATGCACAACCTGGCGCTCTACTACTTCAAGGGCGAGGGCGGTCCGCGTAATTCGACGACGGCCGCCAGCTGGTTCCGCAAGGCCGCCGACATGGGCCTGGTCGACAGCCAGTTCAATCTGGCTCAGCTCTACGAGAGCGGCCTGGGCGTCAGCCAGAACCCGGCCGAAGCCTACAAGTGGTACGTGATCGCCGGCCGTGCGGGCGACTCGACCGCGCGAGGCCGCGCCACGGCGCTGCGGACCCAACTGACCGCCGAGGCCCAGCAGACCGCCGACCGATCGGCCCTGGCGTTCCGTCCGCAGACCCAGGTCCAGGCGAGCTTGCCGTCCACTGCGCCCGCCGCCGCCAACGCCAATCTGGGGCTGGCGCAGCGCGTCCTGTCGCAGCTGGGCTACTATCAGGGACCGCGGGATGGCGTTTCGTCGCCCGCCCTGCGGATGGCGATCGCGGCCTATCAACGGGATCAGGGCCTGCCCGCCACCGGCTCGGTGGATGGCGAGGCCCTCAACCGCCTGGCGGTCTACGCGCGCTAACCGGCCCGCGAAGGCTCGCCTTGTCGCGAACGCGCGCCGGCTTGCGAACCGGCGCGTCGGCCGCTCCCGCATCGCTGCGGGACAAACGTCATTGCATTCCAACACCTTCCTGGGCCAATGCAGGTCATGAACCTGTGCTTCGTGCCGTGAAGATCGTCCGTGGACCTATCGCGTCCGGTCGGTAATAGTCGCGACAGGGGCGGGGCGGGCGACCACGGTCGCTTGCCGAAGGAGTTGTGGCATGAACGAGTCCGCGGGCGGGCGGACGCCGGTTCCACCGGCGGCATGGGTCTTTGGTCTGTCGACCTTGATCCCATTCTTTGTAGCGTCGGGCCTGTTTTGCTATGGGCCGGCGGATGTCCAGAAGTCCGCGCTGCTCGGGCTGCTGGCGTACTCCGCCGCGATGGTCTCCTACTTCGGCGGCGTTCGAACCGGACTGGAGATCGAAGACCCCAGTCCTCGCTGGTCGGTCCTGGGTATTTCGCTGCTGTTCCCGCTGGCGGGGTTTGGCTTGCTGCTTGGCCAACTGAAGTTCGGGCCGGCCTGGCAGTTGTCGGGCTTTTTGCTGGTGTTGCTGCTGCAATGGGTCTGGGACGTCACCGACCATGAGGGGCCGAGCTGGCGCCCCCGGATGCGCACCCTGATGACCGCTGGCGCGGCGATCTCTCTGGCGTTCTCGCTGGAGCAGGCCCTGCATATGTGATCCCGAGGTCTAGAGCATTTTTCCAGCGAAGCGGTTTCGGCTCGCGTGAAGAAAAATGCTTTAAAACAAAGGACTAGGGCTCGCGGTCTGACGCGGTCAGGTCGCAAAACGCTCTAGTCGGGCCTCAACGATTTGCCGCCCACCGCGTGAACCCGGCGCGGACCCAAGGCGCCGGCCAGGAGCGGGCCGTTGAAGAGACTCGAAAAGGCGTCATCCAGCACATTCAGCCCGCCCGTATAGGCGCCGAACGCCGGCAGGACCAGGCGGGCGCCGTCGGTGACGAAACAGCGTCGGCGGACGGTCGCGCGTCCGCTGGAGACCTTGGCCGCCGGATGCAGGTGACCCGCCACCTCGCCCGGCTGCGCGCCAGCAAGCGGCTCATGCCGAAGGATCAGCCCCGCGATGCTGGCTTCGTCGATCACCTCGCCCGGCAAGGCCTTTGGGCCGTCGGCGTCGTGGTTGCCCACCGCCCAGACCGGCTCGCGGCCAAGGGCCAAGCCTTCCAGCCGGCGGTAGTCGTCCACCGCCAGCCGCGCCTCGCCGGCGCCGTCATGGAAGCTGTCGCCCAGGAAGATTAGCCGTTCGGGCGTGAGCTGCGTAATCTCGCGGTCAAGGCGGTCTAGGGTTTCGCGCGTGTCGTAGGGCGGCAGCATCTGACCAAAGCGGGCGGCGTAACTGCTGCCCTTCTCGAAATGAAGATCGGCCACGATCAGCGTGCGTTCGTGCTCAAGCCACAGCGCGCCGGACCAGCGCAGCACCACCTCGACATTGGCCAAGGCGATACGAAGGCCGCCGCAGGCCGAAGGCGCAAAGCGGGTCATGGCCGCGCCTCGGCGATCAGGTCAGCTTCGGCCTCGGCCAGGATCATCTCGCCGGCGGCGTCGCCCGGGGCCCGTTCGCGGCCGATTTCCAGCATCATCGGGACAGCGAAGGGCGAGACCCGATCCAGGGCCATGTGCCGGATGCGGCCCCTGACGCGGGTCAGCATGTCGCCCAGGCGTGCGATGTCCAGCAGGCCCGTGGCCGCGTCGAGCCGCGCGCAGCGGAGCATCAGGTGGTCGGGTTGGTGTTTACGCAGCACGTCGTAGATCAGGTCCGTCGAGAAGGTCACCTGCCGCCCGGACTTCTCGGCGCCAGGGTGGCGGCGCTCGATCAGACCCGCGATCAGGGCGCAGTGCTTGAAGGACCGCTTCATCATGAAGCTCTCGTCCAGCCAGGCTTCCAGGTCATCGCCCAGCATGTCCTGGGCGAAGAGCTCATCCAGGTCCAGATCGTCCATGGGGCGCAGCGACCACAGGTTCAGCGCGTAGTCGTTACAGACAAAGCCTAGCGGGCCCACGCCCAGCCGGTCCAGGCGGCGGGTCAGCAGCATGGCCAGGGTGGTGTGGGCCAGACGCCCGTCGAACGGATAGCAGACCATGTGGAACCGCTTCCCGCGCGGGAAGGTCTCCAGCAGCATCTCCCCCTCTGCTGGCAGGGCCGAACGGATTTTCTGCCAGGACAGCCACTCCTGAACGTCGCCGGGCAGGGCGCTCCACTCGCGCTCGTCATGCATCATCTGCCGGACCCGCTCGGCGAGGTAGGTCGACAAGGGAAACTTCGAGCCGCCCCAGCTGGGCATCTTGGGATCATCGTTCGGCGCCGGGGAGACAAAGGCGTCGGCCCCGACCATGCTGTTGTACCGCCAGACCTGGCCGGCGAAGACGAAGGTGTCGCCAGGCGTCAGCTGCTCGAAATAGCCTTCCTCGGCCTCGCCGATCTTGCGCCCGCCGACCGGCTTTCGGCCCCCGCCAATCCGAATGTTGATCATCGCCGGGGAGATGATAGCGCCGACGTTCATGCGGTGCTGCTGGCGGGCCTGGGCGTTGCGCGCTGTCCAGAGGCCGTCGGCGGTCTGCACGATCCGCCGAAACTTGTCGTAGGTGCGAAGCGCGTAGCCGCCGGTCGAGACGAAGTCGACCACGGCCTCGAAATCCTCCCAGGTCAGCTCGGCGTAAGGCCCCGCCGAGCGGACCTCGTCATAGAGGTCGGTCAGCTTGAACGGCTCCGAGCACGCACAGCCCATGACGTGCTGCGCTAGAACGTCGAGGCCGCCGATACGCGCCGGTTCGCCGTCCAGGTGGTTCTCCAGGATGGCGTCGGCGGCCGCACGGCACTCCAGCATCTCGAAGCGGCTGGCGGGCACGAACAGGGCGCGGCTGGGCTCGTCCAGGCGGTGATTGGCCCGACCGATCCGCTGCACCATCCGCGAGGCGCCCTTGGGCGCGGCCAGCTGGATGACGAGGTCGACGTCGCCCCAGTCGATGCCCATGTCCAGCGTCGAGGTGCAGACCACCGCGCGCAGTTCGCCGCGCGTCATGGCCGCCTCGACCTTGCGCCGCTGCTCGGCCGACAGGCTGCCGTGGTGCAGGGCGATCGGCAGGCCCTCGTCGTTCAGCTCCCACAGCCGCTGGAACGCGAACTCGGCCTGGAAGCGGGTGTTGACGAACACCAGCGCCGTCTTGGCCTCCTTGATGATGTCATAGACCTCGGGCATGGCGTGCTCGGCCGTATGGCCGGCCCAGGGCACGCGTCCGCCCGAGACCAAGACCTCGACGACCGGCTGGGCGCCGCCCGCGCCGAGCACGAGGTCGATGTCGGGTTCGCATATCCTCCCCCCGCGCGCGGGGGAGGATTTTCCACCCGGTTCTCGCCCAGCCACTTTCGTACCAGATCCGGATCATCGACCGTGGCCGACAGGCCGACCCGACGCATGTTGGGCGCGAACTGCTGCAGGCGCGACAGGCCCAGCGCCAGGAGGTCGCCGCGCTTGCTGGGCCAGATCGCGTGGGCCTCATCGATGATGACGCAGCGCAGGTCGGAAAAGTACTCGCGTGCGCCTTCCCAGGCGCAGAACAGCGCCAGTTGCTCGGGCGTGGTCAGCAGGATGTCGGGCGGGCGGACCTTTTGCCGGGCCTTGCGGCTCTCGCCGGTGTCGCCGGTGCGGCTTTCGGCCACGATCGGCAGGCCCATCTCGCGAATAGGGGTGAGCAGGTTGCGCTCGACGTCCACCGCCAGCGCCTTCAGCGGCGAGATGTAGAGGGTGTGGACGCCGGCGGGCGTATTGCGTGGGGGGCGCTCGGCCAGTTCGATCAGGCTGGGCAGGAACCCGGCCAGCGTCTTGCCGCCGCCTGTGGGCGCGATCAGCAAGGCCCCGCGTCCGGCGCGGGCCTTGTCCAGCATCGCCAACTGGTGCTCACGGGGCGTCCATCCGCGCTTGGCGAACCAGGCCTGAAACTGGGGAGGAAGGGCGTTCGCCGCGAGCATTGACCGCGATATAGCATGTTCCCTTTCTGTTTCACCTGACTTTTGCGCGCGCGTGGCGCGAGTCTGGTTGCTTCCGCCACGGCTTGCGATTGTCTGGATTGACGCTTGCGGCGCCCAGGTCGCGCCGGCGGCCATGTTGGGGGTTTGATGCGTTCTGGTTGGCTGATCGCGCTGATGCTCGCGGCCCTGTGGCCCGCCGACGCGGCGCGCGCGCAAGGCTGGGGGGCTGGGGCCGACTGTGACGCCATCGAACGGGCGGCCGAGGATGGCCAGACGGCCCTCTATGTCGAGCTTGCGATCTGCCATCTCCGCGGTGAAGGACGCGAGCCGGATGTCGCCAAGGGACTGTTCTGGCTGCGCAAGGCCGTGGCCCTGGCCGACACCGACGCCATGGTCGAGTTGGGCAACCTGTATCTTCTCGGGGACGAGGGGCTGAAGCCCGACGCCGACGGCGCCGTGAAGCTCTATGCGAGAGCCGCCCGGCTGGGCGATCCGAACGGCATGTTCAATCTGGCGGTCATGCACCGGGGTGGTCACGGACGTCCCGAGAAGCCAAGGCTGGCTCGCGCCTGGTATCTCCGCGCCGGGGAGGCCGGATCGGCTCCGGGCGCGTTCAACGCGGGCGTCGTGCTGCTGGAGGGCTATGGCGGTCGCGTGGACGCCAGGGGCGGCCTGCTATGGCTGCGCCGCGCGATCGAGATGGGCTCCGCGGAGGCCATGAGCGAGCTGGGGCGTTTGCACGCCGAGGGCGCCGGCGTCGCCGCCGATCCCGCCAAGGCCCTCTACTTCTACCGCGCCGCCGCGCGCAACGAGCTGCCGGACGCGATGTATCGGCTGGGCGCGGCGCACTATAACGGCCAGCTGACCGACAAGAACTATGTCGAGGCGATAAGCTGGTTCCAGCGGGCTGCGGACCGTGGGGACCACGACGCCTGGTTCGCGCTGGGGCTGATGTGCGAGATCGGTCGCGGTGTCCGGGCCGATCCCGATCTGGCGCTCCAAATGTACCGTCGGGCCGTGGAAAGCGAGGATCCGGCCCTGCGGGCCAAGGCGCAGCGGGCGATCGATCGGCTGCTGGGACTCGTGGAGGAGGACGAAACGCCGGTGGGCTGAGGCGCCGCGCCGCGCGTTCCCATTCTGTTTCGAGCCGGGTTCTGCTAACGGACTCGGGTGACTGCTTTCCCGCCGACTCTGGACCTGGCCCCGGCCCTGGTCGTCCTGCCCGGACCGCGCGCCGGCCTGGCGGATGGCGGCGAGGCGCGGATGCTTCGCGCGCCGGACGCGCGCGATCTCTTCGAGCATGGCCCAGTGCTGGTCGCGCACGCGGCGATGACGGCTCGGCGTCTGAACCTGTCTCCGCCGGCGCGCTCGCCGCGTCTGTTCGATGTGCTGGAACTGCATGCCTTCACGCGCCCGGCGGCGTTCTGCGCCCCCTCGGCGGTGGGCCTCGCCACGGCCCTGGGGCTGCGCGAGCCGCATGGCGCAGCCGAGCAGGCCCAGACCCTGCGCGAGGCCGCTGACGCGCTCTTGCGAGAACTGGCCCTGACGCCGGTTCCCTCGCGCGAAGAGGCCCTGGCGATCGCCGAAACCCTGGCCAAGGCGGGCTGGTCGTGGGGACCGGCCGTCATCGGCGCCTTGCGCTCGGTTCCCGTCGGCAACCAGTTTCGCGGATCGGGCCTCGATGTCTGGGCGCGGCTCGTGGAGTGGGAAGACCAGGCGCCGCCCGGCGAGGCCGGATCGCGCCCCATCGATCCTGAGCGCGCCGGCGAGCGTCTGGCCGAACTGCTTCAGCGGTCGGGTCTGGAAGAAGTCCGCGAAGCCCAGGTGACCTTCGCCAAGGAAGCCGCCTTCGCCTTCCAGCCGCGCGAGCGCGAAGGCGAGCCGCGCATGATGCTGGCCGAGGCGGGCACGGGCGTTGGCAAGACCCTGGGCTATCTGGCGCCCGCGTCGCTCTGGGCCGAGGCCAATGGACCGTCGGTCTGGGTCAGCACCTACACCCGCGCGCTTCAGCGCCAGATCGAACGCGAGAGCCGCTCGATCTATCCCGATCCCAAGGAACGCGCCCGCAAGGCGGTGGTGCGAAAAGGGCGCGAGAACTACCTGTGCCTGTTGAACTTTCAGGAGCAGACCAACGGCGCGCAGCTGGGTAACGGCGACCTGATCGGTCTGGCGCTGACGGCGCGCTGGGCCCGCGCCACGCGCGACGGCGACATGACCGGCGGCGACTTTCCCGCCTGGCTGCCGACCCTGGCGGCCGTTCCGCCCTCGGTTCAGGCCAGTCCCGCCAATCTCGTCGACCGGCGGGGCGAGTGCATCCATGCGGGCTGTCAGCACTATCGCATCTGCTTCATCGAGAAGGCGGTGCGGGCGTCCAAGCGCGCGGATCTGGTGATCGCCAACCATGCGCTGGTCTTGACCCAGGCGGCCTTTGACGGCGCGCGCACGGCGCGGGGGCTGAAGGGCGACAACGAGACCACCAGCCTCAAGCGCATCGTCTTCGACGAGGGCCACCACCTGTTCGAGGCCGCCGACAGCGCGTTCTCGGCGGCCTTGTCGGGCGCTGAAGCGGCGGAGTTGCGGCGCTGGATCCGGGGACCCGAAGGGCGTGGTCGGCGGGGACGTGGCCTGGAAGCGCGGCTGCTCGACATCCTGGGAGACCGGGAGGGCGCGCGCGGTGCGATGAGCCAGGCCATTCAGGCCGCCGCCGCCTTGCCGGGCGAGGGTTGGTCGGGGCGGGTCGCGCCACCTGATGGGCAGATCAATCCGATCGGTCCGATCGAGAACTTCCTCGTCGCCGTGATCGAGCAGCTACGCGCTCGCAGCGGCGACCGGGGCGGGGCCGATCTTGGCCTGCAATGCGATGCGCGGCCAGCGACCGATCTGGTCCGCGAGCGCGCGCCGGAGGCCGCCAAGGCTCTGGCCGCGATCGAGGCGCCGCTGCTGGCCCTAGCGCGGGCGCTGGAAGACGTGCTGGACGAGGACGCCGAGCACCTTGGCGCGTCGGAGCGGGCCAGGATCGAGGGCGCTTTGCGCGGCCTGGATCGCCGGGCGCGCATGACCCTGCCGGCCTGGCGCTCGATCCTCAAAGCCATTGAGGACGACGACGTCGAGCCGAGCGACAGCGATCCGGACTTCGTCGACTGGTTCGAGGCGACCTTCCTCTACGGCCGTGTGGTGGACGCGGCCTGCCGCCGGCATTGGGTGGACCCGACCGAGCCGCTGCGCGCGGCGGTGCTGTCGCCCGCGCACGGTGTGCTGGTGACCAGCGCCACCCTGGTCGATCCTGCGCTGGAGGATCCGTTCGCCCTGGCCGAGATGCGCACGGGCGCGGCGCGCCTGCCGACCGCGCCCAAGGTGCTGCGGCTGGTCTCGCCGTTCGACTACGCGAACAACGCCAAGGCCTTCGTCGTCACCGATGTGAACAAGGAAGATCCGCGCCAGGTCTCGGCAGCGATGCGCGAGTTGTTTCTGGCGGCGGGGGGCGGGGGGCTTGGCCTCTTCACCGCCATCCGTCGCCTCAAGGCCGTGCACGAGCGTATCGCCGCCCCGCTGGCCGATCAGGGCCTGGCGCTCTACGCCCGGCACGTCGATCCGCTGGAGGTCGGGGCGCTCGTAGACATCTTCCGGGCCGAGGAGGACGCCTGCCTGCTGGGCACCGACGCCATCCGCGACGGCGTGGACGTGCCCGGCCGCTCGTTGCGGCTTCTGGTGTTCGATCGCGTGCCGTGGCCGCGTCCGGACGTGCTGCACAAGGCGCGCCGGTTGCGCTTCGGGGGCAAGGGCTATGACGACGCGGTGGCGCGGGCGCGGATCAGCCAGGCCTTCGGTCGCCTGATCCGGCGGGCCGACGATCGCGGCGTGTTCGTGATGCTCGATGCGGCGGCTCCAACCCGGCTGTTCTCGAGCCTTCCCGAGGGCGTCACGCTGGAACGTGTAAGCTTGGTCGAGGCCATCGAAGCGGCCGGCGCCTTCCTGGCCAAGAAAGAGGCCTGAGCCCCGCGCCGCCCAAACGTCGAACAATGATCACATGATGCGTCCGGTTCGCCTCTGGAGCCGTACCGACCCCGTCACGAGGAGTGCTGTGCATGCGCGTTCGAAATCCCGTCGCTCTGGCCGTCGTGGCGTTCTCATTGCTCGTTGCGGGCCAAGCCTGGTCCTTTGAGCTGTCCGCCAAGGCCAAGGCTGCGCTGGCCAAGGGCGAGGCCTATGCCGAGGTGTTTCCCGACCCCGACGGCATCTCGGGGCATGTGAAGGGTGTGGTGGATATCAACGCGCCGCCCGAGAAGGTTTGGCGCATCATGACCGACTGCGCGGCCGCCAAGGTGATGATCACCACGCTCGCGGTCTGCCGCATCGTCGAAGGCGACATGGCCCGCGGGTGGGACATCCGCGAGCATGTGACCCGACGAAACCTCGTGTTTCCCGGCCTACGGATCGTCTTCCGGTCCGACTACGAACCCTACAGCCGCATCAAGTTCAAACTGGTCGGCGGCGATCTGAAGGTCGAGCAGGGCGAATGGAAGCTGCAGGCCTTGGATGGCGGCCGACGGACCCGGGTGCTCTACGACAACCGCCTGGCCGTGGATTGGCCGGTCCCCAAGGCGCTGATCCGCGAGGCCCTGCGCAAGGACACGCCTAAGGTCCTGATGAACCTCAAGGGCCTTTGCGAGTAGGCCAGCGTCTTAGCTGGCCGTCACGTACTTGATCAGCGCGGCCATGTTCTCGATGTAGGTTCCCGTCGAGATGCCGATCTTGGGCGTGTCGGTGATGTAGGGCGAGGTGTCCGTCGCGTCGCCGACCCGGGTCTGGCTGAAGTCGCCCGGGGCGGGCGTCGGGGAGCCGTCGCCGATATAGGGGTTGCTGGTCGCCCGGAGCTCGGTCGGCCACCAGCCCTCGGCGTTGAGCGACGCGATCAGGCCGGCGGCCTTGTCCGGCGAGGTCTGGCCGGTGTCGGCCTTCAGGGTGTCCACGTTCAGATCCGACACCGAGATGTCGCCGGTGGTGAAGTACTTGGGCAGCGCCTTGCGGCCGCCCTTGAGCGGCGAGTCCTTGCTGGCGACTTCGGGCGGGGTGGCCTGCAGCTTGGCGAGCCGCTGGCGCAGGCCGGCCACATTCACCGCGCGGAACGACGAGTAGTGGATGACCGTGCCTTCGGGGTTCTGGTCGGCGTAGTACTCGCCGTTGACGACGTTGCTGCCGCGCCGGTGGATATAGAGCGGCTTGCCCGTGCCCACCTGAATGAAGGTGGGGTAGGGGCGGCCCTTCTGGATTTCCTGCGGCAGCTTGATGCTGTCCAGCCAGTCGAGCGCCTCACCCAGGCGCGCCAGGTACTTGGGATCGCCGGTCAGCTCGTAGAAGTCCATGCACGAGGCGATGTTGGCGCCCGTGGTGTGCGAGGCGAAAGCCTCGGGCTCGTAGCTGCGCGCGGCGGCGGGCTTGAGCGTATCGACGTGATGCTGCAGGCCCCACGCCGGCTGCGGTTGGGGTTGCTGGCAGATCACGAAACAGTCCATCGCCTTCCTGATGGCGGGGAGCGCGCGGGGATCGCCCAGGGTCTGCCAGACCATGATCAGGAACTTGATGTTCTCGCCGGCCACATCGTCGTTGAAGGTGATGTAGCCGGTGTAGTCGGCGTGGCCGTGGTTCTGGAAATCGGTCTTCAGCGGGAAGCGCTGGGGCCAGCCGCCGTTGGGATACTGGCTGTCCAGAACGAACTGCAGCGCCTTGTTCAGAGCCGGCTTGAAGCGCCTGTCCTTCTTCTCGACGTAGAGGCGCAGCAGGAACTGCGAGGTCTCGGCCGTGCCGGCGTCGTCAAAGGTGGCGTTGCCGTAGTAGTGCTGGAATTCCTCGAGCCGCCAGCCGTTCTTGCCGATGGTGTCGTACCACTTGCGCATCGAGGCCTTGCCGGCCAGGTCGCCCAGATAGTTCCATCCCCCGGCGGGGTGCTGGATCGCGATCAAGGCCTTGGCGGCCTTGCAGGCGGCCTTGTAGTAATACTCATCGCCCGTCGCGTGATAGGCGTCGAGGAACAGGTGTCCCATCGTCGCGGTGCCGGGCGGCTGCACCCAGATCATGGTGGGGTAGGCTTCCATCTCGCCCCAGCGCCGCGAGAAGTCGGGCAGATAGCTCCAGACATAACCGCCCTTGTAGGCGACCTTGTCGACCATGAAGCGCGTGGCCGTCTTCATCGTCTCCAGCGCCGTTTCACGGCCCGGCGCGGCGAGCGCCCGGAGCGGCGCAAGGGCGCCCGCTGCGGCGAAGGCCGCCGCCGAGGTGGCCAGGAGGCGACGGCGGGAGAGCGGGCTGAGGGGCATGGATAAACTCCGATCGGTGCGGAGCTTACATCGAAGGATAGGCGAGCGAACCTCCCTGGCCAGCGACGGCTCCGCCATCTTGGAAGTGACGTTGCCGGCATTATGCTACCGGTGTCATGCCTTTGACTACCCACTTTTCGCTCCGGAGGCTGGCCGGCGTTGGTCGATAATCGTGGGCCGTCCCGCGCCGAGGGGTTCCACTGCGACAGGCGGACGCGTTGTCTGTTGATCCGCGTTCAGCGAGATTCAGCCCCTCACTTGAGGCGACGCCGCGCTCGGAGCAGCATGGCCGACGCCGTCCTGTTGGGGAACAGGACGACGCCCCCGGACCGAAAAGGGCCGGGGGCGTTTTCACGTTCTGAGCGGGCTTGTCAGCAGGCGCTCGCCGCAGAACAACGCTCACGATGCGTCCAGCGGTCGCATGGCGGATGCGTGTTCATATCTTGTAAACCTTTTGGCCATGGGGACGCGAAACGATCATTTGACCGAAGCCGAGCGGCTCGAGCGACAAGCCGAGATCGCCGACAATGCGCACGCCCGCGCGGCTCTGCTGCGCATGGCGCAAGCGTCGCGAGGCGCTGCGGCGCTGTTGGGTCTGTTCGAAGCCAGCTACGACGAAGCGCTGCCGGTGGTGCGAGGCTAGGGCCTCAATCCGACAGACAGATCTCGACACAGCGGCTCGCCAGGGTCTGTGTGGCGTCGAGAAGCGGCGCTGAAAGGTCGGGCTGGGACAGCACCAAGGGCACTTCGGTGCAACCCGCGACCACAGCCTGCGCGCCCTTGTCGATCAGGCGGTGAGCGAGGGCGGCCATGGCGTCCCGCGACGCCTGCCCCAGGTCGCCCCGCTTGATCCGGTAGAGCAGGGCCATGAACTCGACCTGCTCGTGATCATCCAGGGTCGCAACCTCCAGCCCCAGCGACGCAAACCGCTCCCGATAGAGACCGAGCGCCAGGCTGGTGCCCAGGACGCCGACGATGTTCGCACCCTGGGCGCGGGCGGCGAGGCCGGCGGTCTCCAGCATGTCGATCAGCGGCAAACCCGAAGCGCGGACCTCCTCGGCATAGGCGTGGGCGGTGTTGCAGGCGATCGCCAGCACCTGCGCGCCGGAGCCGCGCAGGCCCGCCGCCATCGCCGCCAACACCGGACCGGGATCCGAGCCTTCGACGTTGCGGTCGGGAACCTTCGGGTTGATGTCCACCAGCACCCGCAGATGATCCTGCTCCCGCGTCACGGGCGTCGCCGCCTGCAACTTGGCCAGGAAGTCGAGGGTGGCGGCCGGACCCATGCCGCCCAGAACGCCCAGAACCTTGCTCATCGGAAAAAGCTCCTAGCCCAGCGCGGCCTCAAGCACGGTCTGATAGCCGAACAGCCCCTGGGCGCCGCCAGTGTGCAGGAAGACCACCCGCTCGCCCTTGAAGGCGCCCTTGCGGGCCTGATCGATCAGCCCCTTCATCGCCTTGCCCGAATAGACCGGATCCAGCAGCAGCCCTTCGGTGCGGGCGGCCAGGGCCAGGGCGTCGATCACGCCTTGGTCGACGAGGCCGTAGCCTTCGCCCACATAGTCGCAGTCGGCGACGACCGCTTCGCGCCGGACCCGGCTCGCAGCCCCGATCGTCTCGGCCGTCGCGACCGCGAGGTTGTAGACGTTCTCTTCCTGCTTGGGCTTGGGCGCGCGCACGCCGAAGCCCAGGATCGGGATATCCACCGACAGCGCCGCGAAGCCTGCGACCAGGCCAGCGTGCGTGCCGGCGCTGCCCGTCGCCGTGACGAGGCGATCGATCTTGAGGTCCATCTGGTCGGCCTGCACCACCAGTTCGCGCGCGCAATCGACATAGCCGAGCGCCCCGACCGTGTTCGAGCCGCCGCCGGGGATCACATAGGGCTTGCCGCCGCGCTGGCGGACGCTCTGGGCGGTGATCTCGAGCTCGGCGACCATGTCTGTCCCGCCCGGCACATAGCGCAGCGTCGCGCCCATCAACTTGTCGAGCAGCACGTTGCCGTTGCCCATGTAGTCGCTGGCCTTGGAGCCGGTGCGCTCCTCCAGGATCACCTCGGTCTTGAGACCAAAGCGCGCCCCGGCGGCGATGGTCTGGCGGACGTGGTTGGACTGGACCGCGCCCTGGGTGACCAGGGTGTCGGCGCCTTGGGCCAGGGCCTCGCCGAGCAGGAACTCCAGCTTGCGGGTCTTGTTGCCGCCGCCGGCTAGGCCCGTGCAGTCGTCGCGCTTGACCCAGAGGTCCACGCCCAGTTCCGCGCCGAGACGGGGCAAGGGCTCCAGGGGCGTGGGCAGGTGCGCGAAGCGGGCGCGAGGAAAGCGAGCAAGGTGCATAGGCGCGGTTCCTGAAAGACTCGCCCATTTGTTAGCACGGCCTGCGCCGCCGTGTTGAACCAGACGACCTTCGCCCGCTTCGGGCCTGTCGCGGAGCCGCAGGCGTGGGTGCTGGCTTGGCCTTTGCTTTACGGGGCGCCTGACGCTTAGGCCCCGGCGATAGCGGTGTTATGCTGCCTTCAGAAGATCGGCGTGAGACCGACCTGATCCTAGGGAGGAAGACATGACCCGTATAATTCCCCTCGCCTTGGCCGCTGCTGTGTTGGCGACCGCTGGCGCTGCTGAGGCTTCCACGATGGTCATCGGCGGCGGGGCCGCGAAGGAATGTTCAGACGCCGCTCTGAAAGGGCGCTCCGACAAGCGCTCGGTGTTGGCCTGCACCAGCGCCTTGGAGCTGGAGAACCTGCATTTTCGTGACCGCGCCCGCACCTATGTGAATCGCGGTGTGCTCCAGATGCGGCAAAAGGATTTCGGTGCGGCGCGCTCGGATTTCGACGCGGCGGGCGCGATCGATCCCAATCTGGGCGAGGTCTTTGTGAACCGAGGCGCGGCCTATGTCGGCGAGGAGCGCTATCGCGAAGGCGTGGAGCAGATCGACAAGGGGCTGGCCCTGGGGGTGAAGGAGCCCGAAAAGGCCTGGTTCAACCGCGGTCTGGCTAATGAAGGACTGGGAGATCTGAAGGCGGCGTTCCGCGACTATTCGCGGGCCGCAGAACTCAATCCCGAGTGGCCGGCGCCGAAGCTTGAACTCACGCGTTTCTCGGTGAAGCGCCCCTGATCCCCTCTGGCGTGCGCTCTGCGACCCAAGGAGCCAAGCCTATGAGTCGAGCGGCGCATCTTCTTTGCGCAGGTCTTGCTGTGTTGCTCTGGAGCGGAGCCGCGCATGCGCAAGACTTGCGTGAAATCCAAGCGCGAAACGCCGCCGCCCACGCGCTCGAAGACGCGCGTCGTGATGTTCTGCAAAGCCAGATCGCGGCGTCCAACGCCCAGGAGCGGGCCAGGACCCAGATCATTCTTCGTGACCTGAACACGGGCGTCGTGTCGGGCCCCGTGGTCTTGCGAGACAGCAACGCACCCCGCGCGATCGATGACACCGCGCGAGCAGACGCCGATTTCAACGCCGCAATGGCGCATCTTGAGCGCCTCACCCAAGAAGCCCTCGATCAGAGCAACGCGCGGATGCGCGCGATCCGGCCGGCGAGCGAGCCCAAGCGTTAGGGCTTTTTCGGCGGGACGTAGGCGATCAGCTGGATTTCGATGATCGCGCCCGGCGACAGCAGCCCGGTTGTGCCGACAGCCGTCCAGGCCGGGTGCGCGCCCTTGATGAACTCGCTCTTCACCGCGTTGATCATGTTGATCTGCTCAAAGCGCGGGGCGGGTTGGTCAGGACCTTCCCAGACGTGGAAGCTATTGATCATCACCACGTTCTCGAAGTTCGTGCCCGAGGCCTTGAGGATCTCGTCCAAGCTCACAAAGGCGCGCCGGATCTGTCGCTTGAACGATTCCGGATCTGTGCCCTCGTCCTTGCCGCGGCCGACGATCACGCCGGAGACGTACAGGGTGTCGCCGACACGGCGGGCTGGCGCGTACTTGATCGCGTCATACGACCCTTGATGCGCTGCCGAGGGAATGACGACTTCGCCTCCCGGCGCGGCGATCGACTTGGGATAGGTCGTTTGCGCAAGGCTCGGAGTGGCGATCAGGGCGCAGAGGATCGGCGCTAGGCAACGGCGGAACATGACGAAGCTCTCGGAGAACGTTGATCCTTGATCGAGCTTACCGGTCGGAGTCGGCAAGTGAATTTACCGTAACGCATCAGGGCATTGCGCCCTTGACCTATGCGTCAGTGTCCCTAGTGTCCGAGGCCTGTTCACCGGGGGGCCGCTTGCGCGGCTGAGATTGGGCCAAGGCCCTGACCCGTAGAACCTGATCCGGGTCATGCCGGCGAAGGGAGGGAACGCGGACGGGAGCGTTTGTCTCGCCCGTAAGACCGACTCAAGCACGCACGTCCGGGTCTCCTTGGAAGCTTGAGGAGCGCCCGAAATGAATATCCAGAGCACCATCAAGGCCGTGGCCGAGACGATCTCGACCGGTCCGATCCCCGGCTCGCGCAAGGTCTATCAGGCGGGCGAGCTGTTCCCCGAGCTGCGCGTGCCGTTCCGCGAGGTGGCTGTCCACCCGTCGGCCAACGAGCCGCCGGTGACGATCTACGATCCCTCGGGCCCGTATAGCGATCCGACCGTCCAGATCGACATCGAGAAGGGCCTCCCGCGCACCCGCGAGGCGCTGGTCGTGGCGCGCGGCGATGTCGAAGAGGTCACCGATCCCCGCCAGGTGAAGCCCGAGGACAACGGCTTCGCCCAGGGCAAGCACCTGGCCCCTGAATTCCCGGACACCGGCCGCAAGATCTACCGCGCCAAGCCGGGCAAGCTGGTCACCCAGCTGGAATACGCCCGCGCCGGGATCATCACGGCCGAGATGGAATATGTGGCCATCCGCGAGAACCTGCGTCGCGAGCAGGACCGTCCGTGCGTGCGTGACGGCGAGGACTTCGGCGCCTCGATCCCCGACTTTGTGACGCCCGAGTTCGTGCGCCAGGAAATCGCCCGCGGCCGCGCCATCATCCCGGCCAATATCAATCACGGCGAACTGGAGCCGATGGCGATCGGCCGCAACTTCCTGGTCAAGATCAACGCCAATATCGGCAACTCGGCGGTGCTCTCGACCGTCGCCGATGAGGTGGACAAGCTGGTCTGGGCCACGCGCTGGGGCGCCGACACGGTCATGGACCTGTCCACCGGCCGTAACATCCACAACATCCGCGACTGGATCATCCGCAACTCGAGCGTGCCGATCGGCACGGTGCCGATCTATCAGGCGCTGGAGAAGGTCAACGGCGTGGCCGAGGACCTGAACTGGGAGGTCTTCCGCGACACCCTGATCGAGCAGTGCGAGCAGGGCGTCGACTACTTCACGATCCACGCCGGCGTGCGCCTGCCGTTCATTCCGATGACCGCCAAGCGCGTCACCGGCATCGTCTCTCGCGGCGGCTCGATCATGGCCAAGTGGTGCCTGGCGCACCACAAGGAGAACTTCCTCTACGAGCGCTTCGACGAGATCTGCGAGATCATGCGCGCCTATGACGTGTCGTTCTCGCTGGGCGATGGTTTGCGTCCGGGCTCGACCGCCGACGCCAATGACGAGGCCCAGTTCTCGGAGCTGCGCACCCTGGGCGAGCTGACCAAGGTGGCCTGGAACCACGGCGTCCAGGTGATGATCGAAGGGCCGGGCCACGTGGCCATGCACAAGATCAAGGCCAACATGGACGAGCAGCTGAAGCACTGCCACGAGGCTCCCTTCTACACCTTGGGCCCGTTGACCACGGACATCGCGCCTGGCTACGACCACATCACCTCGGCCATTGGCGCGGCGATGATCGGCTGGTTCGGCACGGCGATGCTCTGCTACGTCACGCCCAAGGAGCACCTGGGCCTGCCGGACCGCGACGACGTGAAGACCGGCGTCATCACCTACAAGCTGGCCGCCCACGCCGCCGACCTCGCCAAGGGTCACCCGGGCGCGGCCATGTGGGACGACGCCATCAGCCGGGCGCGGTTCGAGTTCCGCTGGGAGGACCAGTTCAACCTGGGCCTCGACCCGGAAACCGCCCGCAAGTTCCACGACGAGACCCTGCCCAAGGAAGCGCACAAGACCGCGCACTTCTGCTCGATGTGCGGACCCAAGTTCTGCTCGATGAAGATCAGCCAGGAAGTCCGTGACTTCGCGGCCGGCAAGGCGCCCAACAGCGCCGAACTGGGCATGGCCGAGATGAGCGAGAAGTTCCGCGAGCAGGGCTCGGAGATCTATCTGAAGACCGAGTGACGCGTTTTCACTGGCGCGACGGGGGAGACGCCTCCACCGTCGCGCCCATGAAACGTCTGAGTCTCGTCGCGGCCGCCGCCGCTCTATCCCTGGCGTCGCCGGCCTTGGCGGAGAGCCCGTTCTGGCCGGTGCAGCCCAAGAACGGACCGGTCGCCGCAGAGCTGCGCGGCGCCTGGAAGTCCCGGGGCTATGGCTGGATCGTCCAGTTCGGACCCGACGGCGCGCAACTGTTCCAGACGGCCGGCGGCGCCTGCTACCCGGACGCACGCCGCGAGCCTGATCCCGACGGAGTCTTGAGCCTTTGGCGGGCCGAGGGGGCTGGCGTAATCAGTCTGACGGGCGATCCGTTGGGCACGCGCTATCAGTTCGACCGGCTCCCCAACCTGCCGACGGACTGTATCTCGGCGGCGGCCTGGACCCCGGACCGCATTGTCGCCTTCGCCGCCGACACCTTTGCGGAGCTCTATCCGCGCTCGGCCGAGCGCAAACTGGACTGGCCCGCGCGCAAGGCCAAGGCGCTGGCGCAGGTGACCCCCACCTCCACCGACGATCAGCTCTGGCTGGCGCTCGCCGGTCTGTTGAGCGGGCTGGATGATCCTCATGTCGAGCTGCACGGAATGGTGCAGGGCGCGCGGCGCGATCTCGAGCCGGGCGAGTCTCCCACGCTTTTGCGTGTCCGTTCGGCCGATCCCGCGGGCGAGGAGAGGTCCTGGCTCCAGGCCTATCGCGAAGGGATTTTGACCGGGCTGCTGCAAGGCAAGGGACGCCAGGCCGCTAACAATCGCATCTTCTGGGGGCGGGTCGACGATGTGGGCTATCTCAACGTCTTGACCATGGGCGCTTTCGCGCGGAACGCCGCACCGGATGATCCTCGGCCGCTAGACGCTGTTCTGGACGAAGCCCTGAGTGCGTTTGTCGGCGCCAAGGCGGTGGTGGTCGACGTCAGCAACAATCGGGGCGGATACGACACCATCAGTCGGCGTATCGCGGCGCGGTTCACGGCGCAGCCCCGCGTCGCCTACGCCAAGGTCCCGGTCGGCGCAAAAACCCCGCCGCAGACCATCAAGGTCGAGCCCTCCGGCGCGGTCGGTTTCACGGGGCCGGTCTATGTGGTGACGAGCGACATCACGGTCAGCGCGGGCGAGACCTTCACCTTGATGATGAAGGCGCTGCCGAACGTGACCCAGGTCGGTGGAACGACGCGCGGGGCCTTTTCAGACCAACTGCCCAAGCCGCTGCCGAATGGCTGGAGCCTGGCCCTGCCGGCGGAGCTCTACCGGTCAGCGGATGGTCAAGAGCTGGAGGGACGCGGCCTGGCGCCTGACGTTCCGCTCGACGTCTTCCCGGACGGGGACGTGTCCGGAGGCCACGCCAAGGCCATTGAGGGCCTCATCGCGAAAATCCGCGAGGGCGCTGTCGGGACGGCGGCGCGCTGACGGTCCTTGCTGGGGACCGAGCCAGCAGAGCGCCAAGCAGCGTGGTCCATGCCGACGGACTTGTGGCTCCGGTCCGCAAGGCGGCGCGCCAGGCCCGCCGCGCCCTCACGCGCGAAGCCGTGGGGATGGCCGACCCGTGCGTTCAGGACGAGAGGGCGAGGGCGCTTTTCGACACCCAGAGGATGATCCTGGGTGGCTTTGCGACACCCCTCGAATCTATGCACGCATAGATTGCTCTAAGCTGCAGGCGAACCGCTTGCCTATAAGATGGGCGAAACCGATCGAGCACCGAGGCGCCGCGCGACGGCTTTTGTTTCCTGCCTGCAACATCGTGTCGTGTTGCACATTCGCACACGTCGGATATGTCTATTTTTCAAAGACTAGGCCGCATTTGGCGCGGATTGGGACACACCACTGTGTGCATTCTGCTGCAATAGCTGAGCTTGTTCCCAATGGTTGTTGCGGTGGTCTCCGCCCAGCCGTAAGGAGCGGCAACCCAGCGTTGGCGCAGCGCGCGTCGGCGTTCCTCGCAACTCATGCTTTTGTGGGCCTGAATGACCCTTTCGACCGTGCTCCTCTACGGGCTGGCCGCCGTCTCGCTCGATCCTGCGTCCGCGTCGGCGCCCGCCGCGACGGCCACGATGGTCGCCGAGGACGTTCAGACGACGCCGCGGACGAAAGATGACGGGCCCAACGAGGTCGAGGGTCTGGTCATTCAGGCGGATCCGCGCGGCAAGGTGGAAGGCGCCATCCAGCCCGAGATCGAGCTGAATGAGGAAGAGATCAAAAGCTTCGGCGCCAACAGCATCGGAGAGCTTCTGACGCTGCTGACCCCGCAGACCGCCAGCACGCGCGGTCGCGACGGGGGCGGTGGCGGGCCCGTGCTCCTGATCAACGGTCGCCGGATTTCAGGCTTCCAGGAAATCCAGGGCGTTCCGCCCGAGGCGATCGAACGCTTCCAGGTTCTGCCGGAAGAGGTCGCGCTGAGCTACGGCTACAAGGCCGACCAGCGGGTCGTGAACATCATCCTGAAGAAGAACTACAGCGCCACCACGCTCCAGGCGGCCGGTACGGTCGCGACGGACGGCGGCCGCACGACGCTGAGCGGCGGCGGCAATCGGGTCAATATCGACGGTGACAAGCGTTGGAACCTGGACCTGCAGGTCCAGCGCGATCCCTACCTGATGGAGACGGACCGCGACATCGTCCGCGCGCCGAACGGCCAGCCCTTCGACCTCGTCGGCAATGTGAGCGGCTTGAACGGCGGCGAGATCGATCCGGCCCTGTCCGCCGCAGCGGGAGGCCTGGTGACTATCGCCGGCGTTCCGGACGCCGCTCAGGCGGGCAAGGTCGGCCTTTCGGCGTTTTCGCCGCTGGCGGGGCGCTACAACACCGACGATCTGACCGCCAGCCGGTCGCTGATCTCCAAGTCCGAGCGCGCGACGCTGCGCGGATCGATCAGCCGTGACCTCAACAAGACTACGCAACTGACGATCAGCGGCAATCTGGAAGACACCAGCAGCCAGGCTTTGCTCGGCCTGCCCGGCGTGACCTTCACCCTGCCGACGGGCAGCCCGTTCTCGCCCTTCTCCAAGCCCGTCACCGGCTATCGCTTCATCGACGCGCCCGGCGCCCTGGCGCGTGACACGGACGTCCTGCGGACCCAGGTCAGCATGGCCGCCAACGGCCGTGTGAAGGACTGGCGCTGGACCCTGACCGGCGACTTTGACCGAACCGCCACCGACACGACGACCGGACGGGGGCTGGACGCCTCGGCCTTCCAGGCGGCGGTCGCCGCCGGCGATCCCAGCGTCAATCCGTTCGGGACGATCGCGTCCAACCTCTACAAGAGCGTGGCGCCGGACACCGCCAATTCGGTGTCGACCTCGGCCAGCGCCGAGCTCGTGTTGAACGGTAATCTGTTCCAGCTGCCGGCCGGCGGCGTCCAGACCAGCTTCAAGATCGGCGCGGACACGCGCGGCCTCGACGCCAAGACTGTTCGCTCCGGCGTCAGCACCCAGCGCAAGGTCACGCGCGACCGCGAGAACCTTCAGACCAGCTTCACCCTGCCGCTGACCAGCACGCGCAATGACGTCCTGGCCAAGCTGGGCGACCTCTCGGCCAACTTCAACGCGGGCTATGAGAACCTCTCGGACCTGGGCGGCCTCACGACCCTGGGCGCGGGCCTCAACTGGACGCCCATCAAGCCGCTCAGCCTGATCGCCAGCGTCACGGACGAGGAGGGCGCCCCCTCCACCAACCAGATCAACGATCCGCTGGTGGTCACGCCCAACGTCTCGGTGTTCGACTTCACGACGGGTCAGACCGCGCTGATCACCCGAACCGATGGCGGCAACCCGAACCTGCGCAATGACAATCGCCGGGTTTCCAAGTTCCAGGTGAACTACAAGCCGCTGGAGAAGGTCGAGCTGACCTTCAACGCCACCTATACCCTGGCCGAGACGAGCAATGTGATCTCCAGCTTCCCGGCGATCACGCCGGATCTGGAGCGGGCCTTCCCAGAGCGGTTCACGCGGGACGCCACGGGTCGCCTGCTGGCGATCGACGCGCGCCCGGTCAACTTCGCCAGCGCCGAGCGTCAAGACATTCGCTGGGGCTTCAACCTGTTCAAGCCCGTGGGCAAGCCGACGCCGGGCGCGGCGGCGGGTCCCGGCGCGCCGGGCGCGCCTGGCGGTATGGGGGGCGGGCGCTTTGGTGGCGGCGCTGGTGGTCCGGGGGGCGGCATGCGCTTCGGCGGACCCGGCGGCGGCGGCTTCATGGGGCCAGGCGGTCCTGGCGGCATGATGCGGCCGGGCCAGGGCATGTTGCAGGTGTCGGTCTACCACACCTGGCGCCTGGCCGACGAACTGACCACCCGCAAGGGGCTGCCCGTGCTGGACCAGTTGGACGGTGCGGCGATCAGCTCGCGCACCGGGCAGGCGCGTCACGAGGTTCAGGTGCAGGGCGGCTACTTCAAGGACGGCCTGGGCATGCGCTTCAACGGCAACTGGAAGGCGTCCACCTGGGTGAACGGCGGGGCCACCGGCGGCCAGACGCTGTATTTCTCCGACCTCGCCACCCTGGGCTTGAGCGTCTTCGCCAGCTTCAACGCCCCTGCGCGCAAGGCGCTGGTGGACAAGTATCCGATCCTGAAGGGTGCGCAGGTCTCGCTGAACGTCGAGAACGTGTTCGACGCCAAGCAGACGGTGCGTGACCAGAACGGCGTCACCCCGCAGGCCTACCAGCGCGACTACCTGGACCCGCTGGGCCGCACGGTGCGATTGGGCTTCCGCAAGCAGCTCTAGACGCCGAACTTTGAGACCCTGGGCGGTTTGGTCGCACCCGCCCAGGGCCTCACGCGCTCTAGCTAGGCGAGAGCGCCCTGGCGCTCTCAACGCGTCCTTAAGCACTGGGGCGCAGTCTGAAGGCCTGAACGGCCGCTTTTCGGCCGGATCGGAGGCCGTCATGGCGACCATGACTTCCAGTACGCGCCGCACGGGCGACCACTTCGAACCCACCGATGTGGACCCTCAGGTCCAGCGCCGTTTGCGCGGCTATCTCGAACAGATCGACTACACCGCATACGCCTCCAACAAGGCGGTGCTGGGCGCGACCTTCCCGAAAGTGGAGGGCGCTCAGTTCCAGCGCCTGGCCGTGGCGGCTGCGACCGCGCGGGCCAAGTGGGTGAGCGAAGCGGCCATGATGGCCGAGGGCGGGGCGACGCTCTCGGAAGGCCAGTTGGCGCGCTTGGCGCATCTGCGGTCGACCTACGAGGAGCTCTCCGCCGTCTATGAGGCCACGCGCCGGATGGTGGAGCGGGGCTATATCGCCTACAAGCCGATTGCGGGATAATTGCCCGGGTAATATTGACTTTATATTTCGTCCGGATAAAAAGCGGCCAGGAGGTTCGCTATGTCCGAACGCAAGGCGCTGATGCGCGCATACAAGGAACGCAAGGTTGAGGCCGGCGTCTACGCCGTTCGCTGTGAAGCGACGGCCGAGGTTTGGGTCGGCGCGACGCCCGACCTTTCCACCCGACAGAACGGAGTCTGGTTCTCCCTGCGCCTCGGCTCGCACCGGGAACCCAGCCTGCAGACGGCCTGGAACGCCCATGGGGCGGACAGCTTCGTTTTCGAGACCGTCGAGGCCATCGATGTCGAGGGCCTGGACGCGTTTGGTCGCGCGTCGCGCCTGAAAGACCGACGTGACCATTGGATCGACGCCTGGGGCGCCCGGGGGCTGAACTGATGGACGCGTGTTTTGTGGTCTTCCACGGTCAGCATCGCGTGGGCATGGGGTCTCAGCTGGAGGCGGCTCTGGCGGCCCAGGCGCTGTCGGGCGAGCCTGGCGTGCTGATCTTCGACCCTGAGGGGCGGTCGGTGGACTTCGACCTGAGTGGCGGTCCCGAGGCCATCCGGGCGCGTCTGCAGCCCGAGGAGGCTGCGCCGCGCGGTCGGGGGCGACCCAAGCTCGGCGTCGTCCCCCGTGAGGTGACCTTGCTGCCCCGGCACTGGGACTGGCTTGCCGCCCAGCCCGGCGGCGCTTCAGTGGCGCTGCGCAAGCTGGTCGAGGCCGCCCGCCGCGCCGCGGAGGGACCCGATCGGATCCGGTCCTCGCGGGACGCGGCCTATCGGTTCGCAGCGGCCATGGCTGGAGACCTCGCCGGGTTCGAGGAGGCCATGCGCTGCCTGTTCGCCGGCGATGACACAGGGTTCGAGGCGCGGATTGAGGCCTGGCCCAGCGACATCGCCGCCCAGCTTAGAACCTACGCCGCCGAAGCGTTCGGCGCCGACGAGGGGGCTTAGCGCGCGGAGCGGGCCAGCACGTCGCTGAGAACAGCCTGGTAGGCTGCGTCGAACGCGCTCTTGTCGTCCTCCGGCTTCGCTGGCCAAAGCGGACGCAGCGCGGCCGTCCGAGCGGCGGCGTCGAGCAGCCAGGCCTTGTCGGTCTTGGCCAGCTTGGCGACCCGCGCCTCGACGTCCGCCTTGGGGACGCCTGAATAGGCCATCAGGGACCGCAGAGCCCATAGCGCCTGCTCCTCGGGGTTGGGCGTCGCCGAGCCGGGGAGGCGATGCGCGGTCCAGCGGATCGCGTCCAGCAGCTGGGCGCGATAGCGTGGATCGTCCCAAGTGCTGGGCGTGTGGCCAAGATTGGTCTGGAATAGGCGGCCCTTGCCGATCTGGCGTGTCCAGGTGACCGGCACGAACCAGGGACGCTTCAACGGCGTCTCGGTGAAGTCGATCGCCTGCAGAACCCGGACCTTGGCGGGATCATAGTCCGAGTACTGATAGATCTCCTCGGCATAAGCGAAGCGGTGCGGCCAGGCCTTGTTGACCGGGTTGGGGCCCCCGAGGGACTGGATGGTCAGCGGCGCGCCCTGCGTCCAGGGATGGCCCGCGAACTTGCCGTTGATGAAGGCGGTGTAGGTCTGGCCGGGTCCAGAATAGGCCCAATGGGTGTCGGTGGCGCTGTGCAGGCCCACGAAGCCGCCCTGGCCGCTCTCAACCCAGCGCTGGATCGCCTGCCAGTTGGCGGCCGAGATCGGCAGTTCGCCCGTGGTGTAGAAGATCAGGACGTCGATGGTCTTGAGCTTCTCGGGGGTGATCTGGCGAGCGTCCTGTGTGGACTCCACGCTGAACGCGCCGCTCTGGCCGCCGATCTCGGCGAGGGCCACTTCGGACAGCGTCGGCCCGTTGCTGTTCTTGGGCCGAGCGACCGGCGCGTGCAGCCAGCCGACCGACTGGTCAAGATAGAGCACGCGGATCTTCGGATCGGCCTGCGCGGCTGAGCAGGCGAGGGCGGTCACCAGCGCGACCAGGGTCAGAAGGCGGGTCATGACGATCTCAGGCCTTGGGTTGCATCAGGTCCCAGCGATTGCCGGAAAGGTCTTCAAACACGGCGACTGTTCCATAGGCTTCATGGCGCGGCGCCTCGAGGAAACGCACGCCGGCCTCGCTCATGCGGGCGTAGTCGCCGGCGAAATCATCCGTATGCAGAAAAAGCCAGACCCGTCCTCCGCCCTGGCGACCGATCGCTTCGGCTTGCTCGCCCACGGCGCGGGCGAGGAGGAAGTTTGTCCCCTCGCTTCCCGGCGAGACGACGACCCAGCGCTTGCTGTGCCCCATGTCGGTGTCTTCGACCAGTGTGAAGCCAAGCTTGCCGACATAGAAGGCGATCGCCTCGTCGTAGTCAGCCACCAGCAGGGAAACGAGCGCGACGCGGCGGGCCATTCTTGCGACTCCAGATGACGGGGGAACTGATAGCACGCGTCGGCGATACCACCTTTGCATCGTTTCTCGGCCGGAAGGCGGATATGGTCGAATCCTCTGTTTCAAGAAGAGGCCGCCATGGTCGCGCATCTGATCTCGGTTCTTGCCTTCGCCCTCGCGCCCGCCGTCGAGACGAAGATCACGCCCGTGGCCGCTAAGGACCTGCCGGCGGCCGTGGTCGCCGTCGTCAAGGCCGCCGCGCCGGCGATGACGATCAAGGAAGCCGAGCTCAAGGAGCGCGAGAACCGCCGCTACTTCGACGTGGAAGGCGTGATGCCGGACGGTTCGGAGATCGAGTTCGACCTGCTGGAAAAGGACGGCGCTTGGACCATCGTCGAAACCCAGCGCGACATCGCCTGGGATCAAGCGCCCAAGCCCGTTCGCGACGCCGCCGCAGCGTCGGGCAAGGCCATCACGCCGGTGCGGGTGATTGAGAGCCGGCAGAACGACGGCATGGTCATCTATGAGCTGTTCGCCGCAGGCAAGCCCAAGGAGCCGTCGATGGAGGTCAGCTTCAAGGACGGTCAGGCCAAGGTTCTCAGCGAGGTCTGGCCGCACTAGCCGCTGAAACCGTCACCTGACCTTACGAGTTCGCGGGGGAAGGCTGGCGTCCTGCGCCAAGCGCCGCTAAATGCGGTTGCCCGAAAAACGGGCATGGGCCACCTTGCCCCCCTTCTTTGACAGTGGTGACGACCATGCCGCGCGACGAGGCCGGAACGGCGCTCCCCTCGGAGCGGCCGCGCGGCCCCATCATGACCGATCTGATCGATCTGCTCCGCCTGGCGGGGCCGGTCGTGCTGTCGCGCCTGGGCATCATGGTGATGGGCCTGACCGACGCGATCGTGGTCGGGCACTTTTCGGCGCAGCAGCTTGGCTATCACGCCATGGCCTGGGCGCCGTCCTCGGTGTTTGTCACCGCGACCGTCGGCCTGCTGGTCGGCGTGCAGGTCATGACCGCGCGGGCGATGGGGGCGGGCAATCCGCACGAGACCGGCGCGGTGTTGCGGCGCGGCCTCGTTTACGCCGGATGGCTGGGCTTTGGCTCCATGGCGCTGCTGGCGCTTCTGGGGCCGATGTTCCTGCAAGCCATGGGGCTGAAGGACGGTCTGGCCGAGGGCGCGACCCTGCCGCTGATCGTCTTTTCACTGTCCTTGCCGGTCTATGCGATCTCGGTCGTCCTCACGTTCTGGCTGGAGGGCCTGTCCAAGCCAGGACCGGGCGCGGCGATGATGTGGCTGGCCAATGTGGTGAACCTGGGCGCCAACCTGCTGCTGGTGCCGGGCGTTCTGGGGCTGCCGGCGCTGGGCGCGGTGGGCGGGGCCTGGGCCACCTTCATCGCCCGATCGGCCCTGGCCCTGGCGCTGGCGATCTTCGTCCTTCGCATGAAGGACGCACGTGCGCTCGGCGTGTTCGATAAGCCCGCTCGCGATCGGCCGGCCGAGATCGAGCAACGACGCATCGGCTATGGCGCAGGCGCATCCAACTTCTTCGAGGTCTCGGCCTTTGCGGGCATGAACCTGATCTGCGGCTGGATTGGGGCTATCGCCGTGGCGGCCTACACGGTGGTGCTGAACGTCTCGGCGATCATCTTCATGGTGCCGTTGGGCGTGGCCTCGGCCACGGCGGTTCTCGTCGGACGGGCCTATGGCGCGCGCGACCCGGCGGGCATGACCCGCGCCGGATGGATCGCCTTTGCGGTGATCGCGGTGATCGGCGTGCTGTTTGGCCTGCTGCTGTATCCCACCAAGCACTGGGTGGCTCTGGCCTACACCACCGACCCGGCGGCCTTGGCGCTCATCCTGCCCGCCTTGGTCCTGTCTTGCCTGTTCTTCGCGCCAGACGCGGTGCAAGTGGTCGCGGCCCAGGCGCTGCGGGCGCGGGGCGAGGTGTGGGTTCCGACGATCACCCATTTGATCAGCTATGCACTCGTCATGGGACCGCTGGCCTGGTGGCTGGCGATCCCCAAGGGTATGGGCCTGAACGGGGTGCTGATCTCGATCATCGTCACCAGCTTCCTGGCGGCGGCGTTCCTGCTGATGCGGTTCCGGATGCTGGACTGGCGGGACCGGAAGGCGGCCGCTGACCCCACCTAGGCTCCGAGGATCCAGCCCTCTTCGGTCGCGGCGGCCGTCAGCGCGTCCTCGGCCAGACCCTTTGGCGCGTCGAACAACGCTCCCAGCTTGCCGGCCTCGTCCAGCTTGGCGAAGTGCTCGGCGAGGCTACGGACCTGGGCCAGGTCCTTGACCTCGCCCGGCGCCGGCGTCGGCTTCAGCAGCGAGGGATAGACCTCGGAAACCACCACGTCGACGCCCTCCAGGTCGGCGTCGGTCAGGGCCTTGAAGCCCGTCTCGAACGGCCAGACCCGAACGGCTTCGCCGCGCGCGTCCTTCAGGCGGCGCACGGCCGGGATGCCCATGATCGCCTGACCGCCGACCGAGCCGTTGTAATAGAGCTTCCAGATCGAGTGCGCGCCCTTGGCCGCCTGATCCGCATAGCGGAACTCGGGCAGGTCGCCTGGCCCATGCTCACGCACCCGCTTGGGCTGCAGGGTGGTCAGGGCGTCCTTGGGCGGGCAACCCCAGAAGGGGAACGGGCCGCCCGTCAGGCGGCGATTGATCTCAGAACCGACGCCGAAGCGGTTGTTGGTGTTGTCGGCCTTGTCCTTGACCATCTTGCCCAGCTGGTCCCAGACCGCGCGCCAGGGCGTCTCGCCCGGCAGGGCCAGGGCTTGCGTCAGGCCGCGCGGGAAGCCGAGCGGGAAGTCGAAGCCGACCAGGGCCCGCTCGCCGCGCTTCTTCAGGTCGTCGAGGATGGCGGCAAGCTTGGTCTCTGCCTCGCCACGCGTCGCCGGATTGTAGCTCTCGAAGCTCAGGCGGAAGCGGACGTCGCGCTTGAGCACCCCGATCCAGATGGAATCCGCGCCCGTGGTCGGCTTGGCCGCCGCGCTCCAATCGACGATCACATAGGCGCTGAACAGACGCGACACGACACGCGGCTCCGTGGAAAGAAACGAAGTCGCGCTTCTACCGCTCCGGGAACCTCAGGACCAGCCCCGGTTCGGCGTTGCGATTGATCAGGCCGCGTCGCGGATCTTGGTGGTGGGACCAATCGGGCGGCCATGACGCGCGAACCAGCGGATCGGCGGCTCGCAGGCCGTGCCGACGGCGGCGCGGACGATGGCCGGCGGGCGGCGCTCTTCCGGCGTCATGAACAGGCCGTTCGTCTTCAGCTTCAGGCCGGCCACCTTATGGGCGCCCAGCATGGTCAGCGGCACGGCCAGAACCAGACCGGCCAGGATCGGGGCCGTGGCGGTCAGCAGGTCCGGCGTGAACCAGAAGGACGCCGCCAGGATCAGGCCCGACAGGCTGATCCAGCCCATGGCGGCCCAGGCCTCCTTGAAGTCGACCTTGTCGGCGTCGCGGCGCTGGGCGGCCCAGCCGCCGACCTTGCCGGCCAGGATTTCGACGATGGCGCGCGTCTGGGTGAACATCAGCATCGGCGCGACCAGGGCCGAGAACAGCATTTCGACGGCGAGGCCGGCGGCCATGCGGCGCTTGCCGCCGAAGCCCTTCACCTCACCCTTGCGCGCCAGCACCAGGATGGCGCCCAGGATCTTGGGACCAAACAGCAGCACGAAGGTGATGATCATCGCCCAGGCGGTGGCCTGGATTTCGCTCCAGTCGATCAGGGCGTGCGCGGCGGCCTTCAGGTCGGCCATGGTGAAGGCCGCCTTCTTCAGCTCGGGCATCAGGGCGCGCGAAATCAGGCCGGCCGACAGACAGAAGAACCACAGCGGCGACAGGGCGTAGCTGAGCACGCCGATCACCAGGTGCATGCGGCTCATCCAGTGCAGGCCCGGCAGGGCGATCAACGGCACGTGCTGGATGTTGCCCCGGCACCAACGACGGTCGCGGGTGGCGAAGTCGAGCAGGTTGGAGGGGCTCTCTTCGTAGGAGCCGTCGAGATAGGGGGCCAGGTGCACGCTCCAGCCGCCGCGGCGCAGCAGGGCGCTTTCCAGGGCGTCGTGGCTCATGACCTCGCCGCCGAAGGGCTTGGGGCCCGGCAGGTGCGGCAGGCCGCAGGTCTCGGCGAAGGCGCGGGTGCGCACGATCGCGTTGTGGCCCCAGAACGAGCTTTCCGAGCCCGACCACCAGGCCAGACCCGTCCAGGCGACGCGGCCGTACAGGCGCGTGGCGAACTGCAGGGTGCGGGCGAAGATCGTTTGACCGTTGATAATCATCGGCATGGTCTGGATCAGACCCGCGCCGGGGTGACGCTCCATGGCGTCGGCCAGGCGGACCATGGCCTCGCCGGTCATCAGGCTGTCGGCGTCCAGCACCAGCATGTGCTCATAGGCGCTGCCCCAGCGGCTGACCCAGTCGGCGACGTTGCCCGCCTTGCGGCCGGTGTTTTCCTTGCGGATGCGATAATAGACGTTGCAGTTGGCCTCGCGGCGGAACCGCGCGAAGCAGGCCTGCTCGGCCAGAGCGACCTGAGCGTCGCGCGTGTCGCTGATGACGAAGATGTCGAAGTTGCGGGCCGCGCCCGTCTCGGCGATCGAGGCGTCCATGGCGCGCAGACGCGCGAACACCGCCGCAGCGTCCTCGTTATAAACCGGCATCAAGATCGCCGTGCGCGTATGCAGCTTGGGCATCGGCGTCTCGCCGTCGATGCCCAGCGGGTCCTTCGGCTTGCCCATCAGCACCACGAAGCCGATCAGGGCCGTGCAGAACCACAGCGACAGGGCCAGGAACAGCGGCGCCAGAAGCGTGACCACGACAGTTTCCAGGCGGGTCACGCCGCCCAGCGCGATCGTGTCGAACGACGCCTTCCAGCCCGCCACGCCCATGGCCAGGGTCATCAGGCCCAGCATCCAGCGGCGCACGGTCATGTCCTGGATCAGCGCCGTGGCGCGGCGCGCGCCGCCTTGCCAGAAGCTGAGCGGTTGCACCGGCATGGCCAGCGGAGCCTCGGACGGGATTTCGACCGTGTCACGGCGAACGACCTGATCGAGGCTCACGCTCGTGGAGGAGCGCACGTCGAAGAGGGCGGAGCGATCGCTCATATCGTCAGATCTCGGACTTTTCCGGCGCGCCGGGCTCTCTCCGCGTTCTTCGGTCGTCGGAACCCTTTTCGCCCGCCGATCGGTTCGCTAGGGAACTGGGCGGGGCGTCTGGGCGCTTCGTGACGAACGATACCGACGTGGAGAGCCGCCGGTTTCTCTACAGTAAAACTTCGATCACAAATTCGCTACCAGAAATCACGGCGATTTCGCAGTTGCGAGAAGATTTCGTGACATAGCGCCCGGCGAGCGGAGCGCGTCGCGTTGCGGGAAACGGGTAAGGCTATGACTTTTCGAGATATTATCTTCGCATTCGCGCTTCTGGGACTCGCGGCTTGCGGGAAGGATTCTCCCGAGGAGGGTCCTAAGGAGAGCGCTGTGGAAGCGGTTGCATCCAGTGAAGGGCTGCCAAGCTACGACTCGCAGGGCGTCGTCGCCAATCTTGATGGCCAGATTCTCACGCTCGATCACGACGGCGCGAGCGCTGCGGGTCTCAAGCCTGGCCGCGATCGGTTCAAGGTCTACGCCGATGTTCTGGCCGATGCGCCCATAACGCCGGGGGCGCGCGTAACCTTTGCTTTCAAGAAGACATCCCAGGGACTTGAGCTCGCCGAGCTTCGCGCGCGGCCCTGAACGAAGACGGGCGGCTGGTGACCCAGCCGCCCGCTCGCGTTTGATTGCTGTCCGGACCAGCGTTTTCGCTGTCCGATGGGGGTAACCCCTAGCTCAGCTTGACCAGCATCTTGCCGAGGTTCTCGCCTGTAAAGAGCTTGAGGAACGCGTCCGGGGCGCGCGCGACGCCTTCCTCGACTGTTTCCTTCCAGGTGATTTTCCCGGCCTTGATCCACTCTGCCATGTCCTTGGCGAACTGCGGGTAGAGGTCGAAGTGGTTGGAGACAATGAAGCCTTCCAGGCGCAGGCTCTTGCCGACGGCCAGGATGATGTTCGACGGGCCTTCCGGCTTACCGGTCTCGTTATACTGCGAGATCATACCGCAAAGGGCGAAGCGGGCGAACGGGCGGGCCGAGTTGATGGCCGCTTCCAGGTGCACGCCGCCGACGTTCTCGAAATAGACGTCGATGCCCTTGGGCGCGACCTTGGCCAGCTCGGCGACGACGTCGGGCGTGGCCTTGTAGTCGATCACATGGTCGACGCCGATCGACTTCAGGAACGCCACCTTTTCGGGGCCGCCCGCCGAACCGATCACGGTGTGACCCTTCAGCTTGGCGATCTGGCAGACGATCGAGCCCACCGCGCCGGCGGCGGCCGAGACGAACACGACGTCACCGTCCTTCAGGGCGGCCACCCGAAGGAGACCGGCATAGGCGGTCATGCCGGGCATGCCGACCACGCCCAGGAAGGCCTGCGGCGGGATGCCGTGGGTCTCGATCTTGGTGATCGCGCCCATGCCGGCGGCGGCCAGCGATTTGGGATGGGCGTTATAAGCCTCACGCCAGCCGAACATCGAGCTGACCAGATCGCCCGGTTTGAAATCCGGGTCGTTGGACGCGATCACCTCGCCGATCGCGCCGCCTTGCAGGGCTTCGCCCAGCTGGAACGGCGGGACGTAGCTGGGGCGGTCATACATGCGGCCGCGCATATAGGGGTCGACCGACATCCACAGGTTCTTGACCTGGATTTCGCCGTCACCCGGCGTGGGCAGCTCGACGGTGGCCAGGTCGAAGTCCGACGCCTTGGGCATCCCGACGGGACGAGCTTTCAGGCGGATCTCGCGCGAGGTGGTCATGGGGTCCTCCCTGCCTTGGCATCGCCAAGCGTTGTTAATTTAAACGACTGTTTAGCGCGCCCTTACGCAAGTCACCAGTGCTTCTAAGCAACCGCGAAGCGCGCTAGACAGCGGCCATGACCCAGACTCTGAAAGCGGGCGTCGTCGGCGCCGGAGTGTTCGGCGGCTATCACGCCAAGAAGTACGTCGAGCTGGACGGTGTGGCTCTGGTCGGCGTGTTCGACATCGATCTGGCGCGGGCCGAGGCGCTGGCCGGGCCGCTGGGCGCCGAGGGCTTCGATGACATGGACGCCTTCCTGGCCGCGGTGGACGTTGTCACCGTCGCCGCGCCGGCCGTCCATCACGCCGCGCCCGCTCTGGCGGCGTTGAAGGCGGGTAAGCCGGTCTATTCGGAAAAGCCCATCGTCGTTTCACCTGAAGACGCCGACAAGATGGTCGCCGCAGCCGCCAAGGCCGGCGTCCCCCTGGCCTGCGGCCACCAGGAGCGCGTCGTGTTTCAGGCCATGGGCCTGCTGGACATCCCCGAGCAGCCCTTGCGGCTGGAGGCCGTGCGTCGAGGCACGCCGTCGGATCGCAATCTCGACGTCTCGGTGGTGCTGGACCTGATGATCCACGACATCGACCTAGCCCTGGCGCTTTGCGACGGCCAGCCGATCGCGGTGGAAGGCGAGGGCGCGATCACCCGCTCGACCTCGCTCGATTGGGTTAAGGCCGAAGCCACCTTCGACAACGGCTTCACCGCCGTGTTCGACAGCTCCCGGGTCGCCGAGGCCCGTGAGCGGACGATGAAGGTCGTCTATCCCTCCGGCGAGGTCGAGATCGACTTTCTCCAGCGCACGTTCCGCAACACCACCCCGTTCCCGCTGATCGAGAACTTCACCGAGACGCCAGCGGGCAAGGATCCGCTGGGCCTGTCGGTCGCCGGCTTCCTGGCGGCGGTGCGCGGGGAGGCGCCCCGGCCCGTGGTGACCGGCGAGGAGGCCGCGCGGGCGCTCGATCTGGCTTTGGCGGTCGAGCAGGCGGCCGAGGGTTAGGCGATGCCGCACGGGGTGTGGCCGGTCGATCCATCGATGGTCGCGCCGTTCCTGGCGGCGATCATTCTGATCGAGCTCACACCTGGCCCCAACATGGGCTATCTGGCTGGGCTTTCCGTGGTCGAGGGGCGCCGCGCCGGCTTCATTACGGTCGCGGGCATCACCTGTGGCCTGCTGGCCTACATGGTCGCGTCCGTGGCCGGCGTGACCACCATACTGGCCAACAACCGCCCGCTTTACGAACTGCTGCGCTGGGCTGGTGTCGCCTACATCGTTTGGCTGGCGGTCGACGCCTGGCGGGGCGGCGAGAAGGCCGAAGCCTCGGCCAGCGGGGCCTCGGACTGGGTGCATTTCCGCAAGGGGTTGCTGGCCAATCTGCTCAATCCCAAGGCCGCGCTTTTCTACGTGACCCTGCTTCCCGGGTTCGTGAAGCCCGGACACGCTTCGCCCACGGTGCAGGCTGTGATCCTGGGCGGTTGCCACATTCTGATCAGCATCCTGATCCACGGCGGCATCGTGCTGTCCGCCGGGAGTTTGGCGGGTCGACTGACGAGGTTGGGCGGTGATCAGCGAGCCCGGCGAGTTTTCGCCATCGCCCTGTTGCTGACCGCCGGCTGGATCGCCTTTGAGACCCGCCAATCGGTCTGAACAAAGCCCCTTTTTCAGAGCGCAGTCCTAAGCTCGCGACCTATTCAACGTCTCCAGCCAACGCGTCGCGGTCGGGCGTGAGCAAGCCTTCGGCCGAGCAAAGCGCTTCGCAGAAGACGCCATCAATCCTCACCAGCAAAACAGCCAAAGTCTTCAATCATCGAGATCGAAGGGCAGCTCGTCCTGATCACCCGAGGCCTCGCGGCGCGCCTTGGATAGGGGCGAGTAAGCCGGAGCGGGGGGCGGCTCCGGCGCAGCGCGAGTGGCGCGGGGGGGCTCATCCTCGTCCCAGGGCGGATCGCCGAACATGTCCGGCTCAGCAGGGGCGGGCGGCGCGGGGCGTGATCCGGGACGGGAGGCGGGCGGCCGACGCGTTTCGTCGAACGACGAGCGGCGGGCCAGCGGCGGCGGCGTGTTGGGCAGGGGCGGGGGCGGGGCGTGGAAGTCATCGTCCTCGGCCTCGTCGTCTTCCTCTACGAGAGATTCCGCGGGCGGGGCTGGGCGCGGCGGTGTTGCGACGACCGTCTCGGGCGCTTCCCGCACAGGCCGTGGCGGCAGCGGTCGCCGCACGATCGCCTCGCAGCGGGCCAGCCAGCGATTGGCCTCCTGCATCAGCTCGGCGGGCGATTTGCTCTCACGGCGCGTCTCGTCGCCCGGCGCCCAGAGGTCCAGGGTGAAGTCAGGATTGCGCGGGTCATCGAAGATCAGGCGCAGGGTGACGGTCTGGGCCTGGGGCGCGACATGGTCGATCGCCCGGCGACCTTCGCCCCGGAAGACCCGGCCCATCACCTGGCCATCGACGAGCAGCTCGGCGCCGACCAGCTCGTCGAGGCGATAGATCAGGCACCAGGCGCCGCGATCCCAGGCCACCGCCAGCAGGTTGGTGGAAAAGGAAAAGCCGGCGCCCCGGCCACGACCGCGCGCGACCACAACACCTTCCGGCTCGCTCTTGAGAACGTTGCGGAGGGCGCGGCGGATGCGCCGGTCCTCATCGCCGTACCAGATGGCCAGGCTGCCCAGGAACGTCACCGCCGAGCCGGCGATGGCCACGAACAGCAAAAGACGCGCGAGCTCGCTCATAGTCTCTCAAGGCTAAAGAGAGTCGCGACGAGGGGACAGGCGGCCTACCGGACGCGGCAAATGTCCTGTTCATTCAGCAGCGAGAACTGCAGCGGCGCGCCGCCAGGGCCGCTGGCGCTGGACAGCAGGGCCGTCATGGATCGCCCGGCGACCTTCACGCAATGAAGCTCCTGGCGCATCGGTTTCGAACCCGGACCGCTGTCCTGAACCGGACGCGTCGGCGCCTCGGCCGCCAGCAAGCCCAGCGCCATGCGGCGCAGGTCTTCGCCGTCTCCCTGCCCGACACGCAGATAGCAGCTGGCCTGTGGGGGGCTATCCGACATCAGGATCTGGCCGGCGCCCCTCATCACGTAAATCCCGCGCCCCTTGTCCGCCAAGACGATGAACGGGTTGGAGAGGCTGGCCAGCTTGACGCCCTTGCGCGCGGCCGCCAGGCATCCGTGGGTCAGAGCGTAGCGCGCGGCCTCCGTGGGCGATGTCGCGACGGCGGCCGGTGGCGCGGCAGGCGTGGTCGTCGCCAGGATGAAGGCTGTCACGGCTGTTGCGAGCATCTGAAACCTCCAAGGCCTCAGAGCTTCTCACTAAACCTTAGGTGTGTCTATCGCGCCTAGTCTCGGAAATGACCGACCACCGGCACGTGGTCCGAGGGCTTTTCCTTGTCGCGCTCGTCGCGGTGGATGACCAGGTCCGTCAGACGGTCGGCCGCCTGCGGCGACAGCAGGAGGTGATCGATGCGGATGCCCAGGTTCCGCTGCCAGGCGCCGGCCTGATAATCCCAGAAAGTATAGCCGCCCGGCGCGCCGTCGGCCTGCATATAGGCGTCGGCGAAGCCCAGGTTCTTCAAGGCGCGGAAGGCCGCGCGGCTCTCCGGCTGAAACAGGGCGTCGCCCAGCCAGGCCTGCGGGTTGGCGACGTCCTCGGCCTCGGGGATGACATTGTAGTCGCCGGCGATGACCAGCGGTTCCTCGAGCGCCAGCAGCCCCTGGGCGTGGGCGTGCAGTCGGCGCATCCAGGAGAGCTTGTAAGCGAACTTCTCGGTCCCGATCGGGTTGCCGTTCGGCAGGTAGATGCCCACGACGCGGAACGGCGTCGGCGCGGCGATCACCGCCTCGACATAGCGCGCCTGCTCGTCGACCTCGTCTTCGGACAGGAAGGGCAGGCCCTTGCGGACATCCTCAATCGGATGCTTCGAGAGCAGCGCCACGCCGTTGTAGGTCTTCTGTCCGTGAACGACGACGTTATAGCCAAGCCGTTCAAAGGCTTCGGTCGGGAACTTCTCGTCGACGCACTTGATCTCCTGCAGCACGGCCACGTCGGGAGCTTCCGATTCGAACCACGCCAACACGCTCTCCAGGCGAGCATTGATCGAATTGACGTTCCAGGTGGCGATACGCATTGACGGCTCCAAGGTGCGGCGGGAGGCTAGGGCGCATGAAGGCCGCGCTCAAGTCGGGGAAAAAGCCCATCGATCGCACGCAGCTGGCGTTGATGACGCTGGCGACGGGCCTCTGCGGCGTGCTGGCCGTGCTGGGCGCTATTCTGGCGATCTTCACGCCGCTGGTCTTTGACCGCGCCGGCAACGTCCTCAATCCGATCGCCTGGCTGGGTTTCGCTTTCGCGGCCCTGTTCTGGGTGGTCTGCCTGCTGGGGCCGCTGGCGGGATGGATCCTGTGGCGCAAGGGCGCGGCGCCGCTGGCCTGGGCGGCCATGGTCACGCCCTTAGCCTGGGGCGCGGCCACCCTGACGCTGCTGCAGTTCGTGCCGGTCTGACCGCTCAGATCGAGAAGCTGACGCCGCAACCGCAGCTGGACTTGGCGTTGGGGTTACGAACCCGAAACTCCGCGCCGGCCAGTTCGTCGACGAAGTCGATCTCAGAGCCCTTCAACAGGGCCAGCGACACCACGTCGACCAGGGCGGTCGCGCCGTCGCGCTGGACCTTCAGGTCGTCGTCGTCGACCGTGTCGACCAGATCGAAGCGGTATTGAAAGCCCGAGCAACCGCCACCGTCGACCGCGACACGGAGCATCAGCGGACGGCCCTCGGTCTCGGCGATGGCCTTGATCCGGCGCGCGGCGTTTTCGGAAAGCGTTAAGTCGAGTTGGGTCATGGCTGTGGAAAAGTTACCTTCGGCTTATATGAGGGTGTCGCGGCCTCTTCGGAAGGGGCCAAATCGTTCAACGCGATAAAGGCGGTCTATGTCTCAGACTCCGTACTACGTCCCGCGCGCGCCCTACGCCGAAGATCCCAGCAAGTCGAAGGGGCGTCGGTTCAAGGAGGACGAGAGCCGCACGCGCACGCCCTTCGCGCGCGACCGCGATCGCATCATCCACACGTCGGCCTTCCGGCGCTTGAAGGAGAAGACCCAGGTCTTCGTGGCTCACGAGGGCGACAACTTCCGCACGCGCCTGACCCACACCCTCGAGGTCGCGCAGGTGGCGCGCTCGCTGGCGACCGCCTTGGGCCTGGACGCCGACCTCGCCGAGACCATCGCCCTGGCGCACGATCTGGGCCATCCGCCGTTCGGCCACGCCGGCGAGGACGAGCTCGAGATCCAGATGCGCGAGTACGGCGGCTTCGACCATAACGTCCAGACGTTCCGGGTCGTCACCGAGCTGGAGCACCGCTATCCCGACTTCGTGGGCCTGAACCTGACCTGGGAAACGCTGGAAGGGGTGATCAAGCACAACGGGCCGGTCACCAACAAGCTGGGCAAGCCTTCCTGGAAGGCGATCTCCAAGTACGACAACGAGTACGAGCTGGGCCTGAGCACCTGGGCGTCGGCCGAGGCCCAGGTCGCGGCCCTGGCCGACGACATCGCCTACAACAATCACGACGTCGACGACGGCGTGACGGCGGGCCTGTTCACGCTGGATGAGCTGATGGACGTGCCGTTGATCGGCCCGATCCTGGCCGCGGTGAAGAGCGAGCGACCCGATCTCGACGCGCGCCTGACCCATCTGGAAGCCGTGCGCCGCATGATCGGCGCGATGGTCGACGACGTCATGGGCGAGACGCTGCACCGCGCGGCGGCCAGCGGCGTCCAGTCCGCCGATGAGGTCCGAGCCCTGGACCACGCCCTGGTGGCGTTCTCGTCGGACATGGCCGAGGACCTGGCCCGGCTTCGGGGCTTCCTCTACGAGCGCATGTACCGCCACTGGCGCGTAAATCGCACCCGCAGCCAGGCTCGCCGCATTCTGGGCGAAATGTTCTCGCTCTTCTTGCGTGAGCCGGAGGTGCTGCCCACTGTCTGGTTCGCCAAGTCGCAGAACCGCGACGAAGCCGGCCGCGCCCGGGTGGTCTGCGACTATATCGCGGGCATGACCGATCGCTTCGCGATAGAAGAACATCGCAAGCTGTTCCACCTCGACGTCTGGAACTGATCTCTTCAGGACTCAGGACCCAGACCGGGGAGGCGAGCGGCGGCTCGTCCGCCACCGGAACGGGGCGGACGCTTCTGAGACGGCCCGGCCTTGGGTAACCTAGGGTCGCGCGCGTCTGATTCGATGCGTCGTTCCGTGCGCCGCCTGTCGGCGCGCAGAGTTTTGGAGCCTATCTGAGATGTCCGATCCGCACCGCGGGGCCTATACGCCGCCTACCGACGCGCCGTTGTCGTTCGATGCGCGTCAGCCGGTGCGGGGCGCGCGCCCGCTCCCCATGACCCTGATCATCAGCGCGGTGGTTCTGGTGACCCTGGTGGTGGCGGTGGTCATGATCTATCGCGGCGGCGTGCGCGGCCCCAACGAGCCGCCGCAAGCGGTCGGCGCCGAGGTCGCGCAAATGAAGACCCCGCCGGCCGAGGGCAGCCAGCCCAAGGACCCGGCTTCGGGCCTCCAGATTTATCACAACGAGGATCCGCAGCCGTCGGCGACGTTCGCCGCGCCGCCGGAAACGCCTCAAGCGCGTCCCGTCGCGCCGACGGCGGCGACGCCGGTCGAGACCGCCAGCCTGCCCGCCGCCAAGCCGGCTCCGGCCGCGCCGACGATCGAGTCGCTGGCCACCGCCGCCGCCCAGAAGCCGACGCCCAAGCCGGTGCAGGTGGCTCAGGCCGCGCCGAAGCCCGTGGCCGTGACGCCCGCCGCTGTGTCGACGGGCGCTGCTTCGGTACAGATCGGCGCGCTGTCGTCGCCGGCCCTGGCCGACAAGGCCTGGACCGAGGCGGTGCGCCTGGCGCCAGGCCTTGCGGCCGGCAAGGGCAAGAAGGTCGAGACGGTCGATAAGAACGGCACGACGCTTTACCGCACCTCGGTGACCGGTTTCGCCACGCGCGAGGCCGCCAAGGCCTTCTGCGAGGCGATCGCCGCCTCGGGCAAGTCCTGCTTTGTGAAATGAGCCTTCTGATGGGCGCTTCTTCCGCCGCCATCCTCGGCTGCGCCGGGACGACCTTGACGGCCGAAGAGGTCGCCTTCTTCAAGGACGTGAAGCCCTGGGGCTTCATCCTGTTCAAGCGCAACATCGCCGACCCCAACCAGGTCCGCGCCCTGACCGCCGCCCTGCGCGACACGGTCGGCCGTGCGGACGCGCCGATCCTGATCGACCAGGAGGGGGGGCGCGTCGCTCGCCTGCAACCGCCGCACTGGCGCACCTATCCGCCGGGCCGCGCCTACGGTGAGTTGGTGGCGAACGACCCCTTGGTCGCCCGCGAGATCACGCGCCTGGGCGCCCGGCTGATCGCTCATGATCTTCACGCGCTGGGGATGAATGTCGACTGCGTGCCGGTGCTGGACGTTCCCGATCCGAAGGGCCACGAGATCATCGGCGACCGCGCCTATGGCGACACGCCCGAGCAGGTGGCGACCCTGGGTCGCGCGGCGGCCGAAGGTCTGCTGGCCGGCGGCGTGCTGCCGATCATCAAACATATCCCGGGCCACGGCCGCGCTATGGCTGACAGCCATCTGGAACTTCCGGTGGTCAACGCCAAGCTGGCCGAACTGGACGCGCGTGACTTCGCGCCGTTCCGCGTGCTGTCGGACATGCCGATGGCGATGACCGCGCACGTCGTCTACACGGCGATCGACCGCAAGAACCCGGCCACGACCTCGAAGAAGGCGATCAAGAAGATCATCCGCGAGTCCATCGGCTTCGACGGACTGCTGATGAGCGATGACCTGTCGATGAAGGCACTGTCCGGCGACTTCAAGCAGCGGGCCAAGGACAGCCTTTCAGCCGGTTGCGACGTCGTCCTGCACTGCAACGGCGACCTGGCCGAGATGAAGGCCGTGATGTCCGGCGTCGGGCGGATGGGCAAGGAAGCCCGTCGCCGCGCGCAGGCGGTCATGGGCCGCCTGGTCAAGGTTCCCGAGCCCTTCGATGTGGCCGAGGCCCGGGCCCGGTTCGACGCGGCCTTCGACGGAAAGTACGCTTGAGCACGGGCTTTCAGCCCACCTTTGACTTCGAGGCCGCCAACGAGGCGGCCGAGGACGGCGCAGCGCTCGTCATCGATATCGACGGCTACGAAGGCCCGCTTCACGTGCTGCTGGCCCTGGCGCGCAGCCAGAAGGTCGATCTGCTCCAGCTGTCGATCACGCGTCTGGCCGAGCAGTACCTGGCCTTCGTCCAGCAGGCCCGCCGCGTGCGGTTCGCCCTGGCGGCCGACTATCTGGTTATGGCCGCCTGGCTGGCCTACCTGAAATCGCGCCTGCTGCTGCCCAAGCCCGAGCGCGCCAAGGCCGAGGAGCCGCCGGCCGAGGAAATGGCGGCGCAGCTGGCGTTCCGGCTGGCCAAGCTGGACGTGATGCGAAAGGCGGTCGAGGCCCTGAAGGAGCGTCCGATCCTGAAGCGCGACGTCTTCACGCGTGGCGACCCTGACGCGGTCAAGATCGTCTCGTCGACGAGGCTTGAGGGCGACCTCTATGGCCTGATGAGCGCCTACATCCAGCAGCGCAAGCGCGAGCACAGCCGTCACTACGCGCCGCGCCCGCCCACGGCCTATCCGCTGGAAGACGCCCGTGACCGCCTGCGGAGCCTGTTGCCCCGGATGGAAGATTGGACCGTCCTGACCTCGGTGGCGCCGATCGATCGGGTGCTGGAGACGGACGACGGCCCGTCGCCGGCGTCGTATCTGGCGTCCACGCTCTCGGCCTCGCTGGAACTGGTGAAGGAAGGTGTGCTGGAGGCGCGCCAGCTGGATCACTTCCAGGACATCTACCTGCGGACACGCGCCGAGCCGCTGGACGTGGCTGACTAAATGCACACAGACCGCCGTGTCATCCCGGCCGAAGCGCAGCGTAGAGCCGGGACCCAGGGGCGAGCGCAGTGCGCCGGCTCCTGGGTCCCGGATAGCCTCTATGAGGCTTCCGGGATGACATGGTGTTTTCAAGCGCTACACCTGACGCCATGACCACCGAACTGGATCCTCTTTTCGTCGAGCGCTGCATCGAGGCCCTGCTGTTCGCCGCGGCCGAGCCGCTGAGCGATGTCGACCTGGCCAAGCGTCTTCCCGAAGGGGCCGATATCGCCGCCGGGATCGAGGCCCTGCGCGCGCGCTATGAGGGGCGGGGGATCGAACTGGCGTGCGTGGCGGGGCGGTGGCGGTTCCAGACGGCCGCCGACCTGTCGTTCCTGATGACCGAGGAGCGGGAGGAGCCGCGCCGGCTGTCCAAGGCCGCGCAGGAGACGCTGGCGATCGTGGCCTATCATCAGCCCGTCACCCGCGCCGAGATCGAGGCGGTGCGAGGCGTGCAGGCCAGCCGGGGCACCATCGACGTCCTGCTGGAGTTGGGACTGATCCGCATGCGGGGGCGGCGCCGCACGCCGGGGCGGCCGGTGACCTTCGGCACCACCGACGCCTTCCTGGAGCACTACGGCCTGGCGACCTTGGCCGACCTGCCGGGAATCGCCGAGATGAAGGCGGCTGGCCTTTTGGAAATGAACCTGCCGCCGGGCTTTGCCGTGCCCGATCCCCTGGGGCTTCGCGCCGGCGAGGAGGAAGATCCCCTCGATCTGGACGACGCCGATGCGCCCGAATTCGCGCAGGACTTCCTTGGCGAGCCCGAAAAAGCCTGAGGCGAGCGGCAACCGGCCTCTATGGTCTTGTCACGCTTGGCTCCTTGCCATGCCGGCGCCTATATAGAGACAGAGATTGTAACGACGCGGCTCACGGTCTAAAGCGCCGCTGTCGCAAGGAGCACCGACGCTATGGGTAGCATGAGTTGGATTCACTGGGTGATCGTCATCGGGATCGTCGCCCTGTTGTTTGGTGGCCGCGGCAAGCTCTCCAGCGTCATGGGTGACGCCGCCAAGGGCATCAAGGCGTTCAAGGACGGCCTGAAGGACGACAGCAGCAGCGAAGTCGCTGACAACAAGGCCAAGGGCGCCCTGCCGCGCAACGAGGCCGAAGCCGAAGAGCTTCGCAAGTCGTAAGATCGAGCGCGCGGGGGCCTCTCCTCGCGCGATGGTCCAACCTCGCGGGGCGCTTTCGGGCTCCTCGGCTCTAAGGCGCGTCCATGCTTCCTGATATCGGCGGCACAGAACTTCTCATCATCGCCGCCGTCGCCCTGATCGTGGTGGGTCCCAAGGACCTTCCCCTTCTGTTGCGCAAGCTCGGCCAATTTGTCGGTCGCATGCGCGGCATGGCGTCGGAGTTCCGCGCCAGCTTCGATGAGATGGCGCGCCAGTCAGAGCTCGACGAACTGCGCCGCGAGGTTCAGGCCATGCGGTCGGGCCAGTTCACCAATCCTGTGCAGGACGCGGCGGAATCCGCGCGCGACGTCCAGGTCGATCAGGTCTTCGCCGACATTGACGCCTCGCTGTCCAGCGGCGCGATGCAGGGCCATCCCTATGCGGCCGCCGAGGTTCACAATTCGATCCTGCCCACGGCCGAGCCGTCGGCGGAGATCGTCGAGGCCAAGCCCAAACGCGCACCGCGCAAGAAGGTCGCTTCCGAGCCGGTTCTGATCGAACCTGCCAAGGCGCCGCGTAAGCGGGCGAGCGCCAAGCAGGACATCACCGTGGAAGCGCCCAAGGCCGTTCGCGCGCCGCGCAAGCGCGCCAGCAAGGCCGGCGGCTCCACCGCTTCGGACATCGTCTCGTGAGTACAGCCATCGGACACGACCCCGAGGACGAGATCGAGGGCTCGCGCGCGCCGCTCCTGGATCACCTGATCGAGCTGCGCACGCGGCTGATCATCTGCGTCGCGGCCATCGCCATCGCCTTTGGCGTCTGCTTCGCCTTCGTTAAACCGATCTTCCTGTTTCTCGTGCGGCCGTTCACCGTCGCCGAGGGCCTCAAGGCCATGCAAGACGGTGGCGGCGAGCACGGCGCCTTCGACCTGCTCCTGGCGCTGGTCGGCGTGAAGAAGGTGGCGACCGGCGCCCTGGCCAACATCACCCTGCAGGCCACCGCGCCGTTGGAGCAGTTCTTCACCAATATCAAGCTGGCCGCGTTCGGGGGGATCATCCTGGCGTTCCCGATCATCGCCTGGCAGCTGTACCGCTTTGTGGCGCCGGGTCTGTACAAGAAGGAGCGCAACGCGTTCCTGCCGTTCCTGATCGCCTCGCCCGTGCTGTTTCTGATGGGCGCCTCGCTGGTCTATTACGTGATGCTGCCGTTCGTTCTGTGGTTCTCGCTGAGCCAGCAGATGGTGGGCGACGGCGTGCAGGTGGTGTTGCAGACCCGGGTGTCTGAGTACCTGACCTTGGTCACAACCCTGCTGCTGGCGTTCGGCCTCAGCTTTCAGCTGCCCGTCGTGCTGTCGCTGGGGGGGCTTGCAGGCTTGATCACGTCGCAAATGCTGCGGACCGGACGTCGCTATGCGATCGTCGCGGTCTTCGTGGTCGCGGCGATCGTCACCCCGCCAGATCCGATCAGCCAGATCACCTTGGCGGTTCCGCTTTGCCTGCTTTACGAAATCTCGATCTGGTGCGTCTGGCTCATCGAGCGCCGTCGCAAAGAGGAAGACGAGAAGGCCGGTACGGACCTCGTCGCCTCGTAAGGCAAAGGCCGTCTTCGCTTTGAGTGCGGGCGCCAGCGAGGATTTCCCTCCGCCCAAGCGCCCGAGTTCAACGCGAATACCGCCCAAAACAAAGGGCCCTGCGACCGTGCCGCAGAGCCCTTTTCCCGCTCAGATACGCGAGCGACTTCTGTTCATTGGCCGTTAGGCGGCGGCGCCGTTGCGGGCCTGCAGCTGGGCCTTGGCGGCGCGAACGGTGTCGGCGACGCACGACTGATAGGTCGCGACGCTGAAGCGCGGCTGGGCCTTGCAGACCATCTGGGCGGCGACGCGGATTTCCGAGTGGATCTGGTCGCGGCTCTTGCCCTTCAGCGAGATGCGGACGACCGAGAGGGTTTCCGACGGCAGAGCCTTGCCGGTGTCACGGGCGCGGACGATCATGGCCAGCTGACGGTTGGCGCTGGTGATGGCGCTTTCAACGCAGTCGGCGGCGATCAGCTTGCCGTTCGCGGTGCAGACGGTGTCGGCGGCGGCCTTGATGGCGTTCTGGATCTCGACCGAGTTCTTGCCGGTGATCGAAATGCGGACTTCGTTGGTCTTGGCGCTGGCCGGGGCGGCGACGGCGGCGGCGATGGCGAGAGCGGCGAGAGCGGCGAACGTCTTCATGGTCATCCTTTGAATGATCGAGGAGGCCGGGGAGGGCCGTTTTTTCGGGGGGAGGAGAAGCGCACTGAATTGAGCGGGGCTTTTCCGCGCTTCCGATTAAACCTGCATGACAAAGCGTGGTTAATTTTCGGTAATAATTGGAAATTTGATGCGGGTTTCCGGCTTTGAAGGGGAATCTTGAGCTCTAACCAGGTGCGTCATGCGGTCGCACTGGTCCTCAAATCGGCATTTTGGCGCAAGACGCATCCCTCGGGGCGTCGCCGATGGAGGGCCACGAAGCCGTTCAGACGGCGACGCGCGACCCGGAAAGCTTGGCGCCCCCGCCGACGCGCCTTAGAGAGGGCGTCTCTCACTGCCTCTACCGAGCTAGCGTTCGATGCACGACATCAAGGCCATCCGCGAAAATCCTGAAGCCTATGACCGCCACTGGTCAGCCAAGGGCCGTTCGGGCGCGGCTGAAGAGGCCGTGGCGCTGGACGCTCAGCTGCGCGCGGCTCAGACCACGCTGCAGGAGGCCCAGGCCAAGCGGAACGAAAGCTCCAAGCTGATCGGCATGGCCAAGGCCAAGAAGGACGAGGCCGAAGCGGCCCGCCTGATGGCCGAGGTCGAGTCGCTGAAAGGCGTCATGGCCACCGCCGCCGAGGCCGAGAGCCTCGCCGGCGGCCAGTTGCGCGACCTGCTGGCTAGCCTGCCCAACATTCCGGCCGCCGAAGTCCCGGCCGGGGAGGACGAGCACGGCAATGTTGAGCAGCGCCGCTGGGGCGATGCGTCCAAACTGCCGGCCGGCAAGCTGAACGCGCCCAAGGACCACGTCGACCTGGGCGCGGCCCTGGGCGGCATGGACTTCGAAGCCGCCGCCCGCATGAGCGGCGCGCGCTTCGTCGTCCTCAAGAAAGAGATCGCCCGCCTGGAGCGCGCCATCGGCCAGTTCATGCTGGACCTGCAGACGGTCGAGCACGGCTATACTGAGGTTAGCCCGCCGCTGCTGGTGAAGGACGAGGCTTTGTTTGGGACCGGTCAGCTGCCGAAGTTTGAAGAGGATCTCTTTCAAACTACGGTGGAGTGGAAATCTGGTCTGCTTGCAGAACTCGAAGAGGACCACATCAATCGGCGCCATCTTCCAGAGTATGCCGCCGAAGGGCCGTTCGATCTGGTCAAACGTTTTGCTGACAAGCTTGAACGTCAGGGCCGCCGTTGGCTGATCCCCACCGCCGAGGTCTCGCTCACCAACATCGTCCGCGAGCAACTCATCGCCGAGGAAGAGCTGCCGATGCGCCTGACGGCGCTGACGCCGTCGTTCCGCGCCGAGGCGGGTTCGGCTGGTCGCGACACGCGCGGCATGATCCGTCAGCACCAGTTCTACAAGGTCGAGCTCGTTTCGATCACCACGCCCGACCAGTCCGAGGCCGAGCACCAGCGTATGGTCGAGTGCGCCGAAGCGGTGCTGAAAAAGCTGGAGCTGCCGTTCCGCACCATGCTGCTGTGCACCGGCGACATGGGCTTTGGCGCCAAGAAGACCTACGACTTGGAAGTCTGGCTGCCCTCGCAGGACATGTACCGCGAGATCAGCTCGTGCTCGAACTGCGGTGACTTCCAGGCCCGCCGCATGGACGCCCGCTTCCGCAAGACCGGCGAGAAGGGCGGCCACTTCGTGCACACCCTGAACGGCTCGGGCCTGGCCGTCGGCCGCACGCTGGTGGCCGTGCTGGAGAACTATCAGGACGAGGGCGGTCGCATCCACATCCCGGCGGCGCTGCAGCCCTACATGGACGGCGTGACGCACATCGGGGGGCAGGCGTGATGGCTGCTCGGAACACGTCCTTCCCCCTTGATGGGGGAAGGGTAGGGATGGGGGTGTCTCGGCCTCTCAGCGTCCCCGTGGCCGACCGGCCGGCGTCGAGGATCGGCCACGGCCGCATCACCCCCACCCAACCCTCCCCCATCGAGGGGGAGGGCTAGATTATGCGCATTCTCCTCACCAACGACGACGGCATCCACGCGCCGGGCCTCCAGGCTCTGGAGAAGATCGCCCGCGCCCTGACCGACGATGTCTGGATCTGCGCGCCCGAGTACGAACAGTCCGGCGCCAGCCGCGCCTTGACCCTGGCCGACCCGATCCGCGTGCGAAAGCTCGACCCGCGCCGCTTCGCCGTCGAGGGCACGCCCACCGACTGCGTGATGATGGCGGTGCAGCACCTCATCGAGGGGGCCAAGCCGGATCTGGTCCTGTCGGGCGTCAATCGCGGCCAGAACATCGCCGAGGACGTGACGCTGTCGGGCACGGTGGCCGGCGCGATCGAGGGCATGTCCATGGGCATCCCGTCGATCGCCCTGTCGCAGTCGATGAACTATTTCCACGACGAGATCGTCGCCCACTGGGAGACGGCCGAGGCGTTCGCGCCCGGCATCGTCCAGCGCCTGCTCGAGGTGGGCTGGCCCGCCAACGTGGTCATGAACGTGAACTTCCCCGCGCTGCCGCCGGAGAGCGTCAAGGCGGTCGAGGTGACTCGGCAGGGCTTCCGCGACGGCCATATGCGCCACATGGACAAGCGCACCGACCTGCGCGGCCGCGACTATTACTGGATGGGCTTCACCGCCAAGGCGTCCCAGCCCGCGGAAGGCACCGACTTGCGGGCCATCTATGAGGGGCGGATTTCCGTCACGCCGCTGCACATCGACCTTACGCACAATGAAACCGTGCATGCGCTGAAGGGCGTATTGGGCGGCGCGCCGCCCAAGAAGGTGGGCGCATGAGCGGAGGGACGACGAAGGCCGCCGAGAACGCCAAGGCCGACCTGCCGCGCCTGATGAAGGCGTTGCGCGACCAAGGCGTCACCGATCTGCAGGTGCTTAAGGCCATCGAGACCACGCCCCGCGACCTGTTCACGCCCGACCTCTTCAAAGACCGCTCGTGGGAAGATTCGGCCCTGCCGATCGCCTGCGGTCAGACGATCAGCCAGCCCTATATCGTCGGCCTGATGACCCAGGCCCTGACGGTCGAGCCGCGCTCGCGCGTGCTGGAGATCGGCACCGGCTCGGGCTACCAGACGACGATCCTCAGCAAGGTCTCGCGGCTGGTCTATACGATCGAACGCTACCGCACCCTGATGAAGGACGCCGAGGCGCGCTTCAACACGCTGGGTTTGACCAATGTCATCACCAAGTTCGGCGATGGCGGCGAGGGTTGGGCCGAACAGGCGCCGTTCGACCGCATTATGGTCACGGCTGCGGCGGAAGATGATCCCAAGCGGCTGCTATCGCAGCTGAAGCCGAACGGCGTGCTGGTCGCGCCGGTCGGGAAGGGGCCTGTCCAGAGCCTTCGGCGCTACGCCGGAGACGGCAAGGGCGGCTTTCGGGTCGAGATTCTTTGCGATGTGCGCTTCGTGCCCCTGCTGGCCGGCGTCGCCAAGGATCAGTGAGTTTCTGGGGACGCGTTCGTCGCGTCTCGGGATGTTAAAGGTTGGTTTACCCTGGCGGAGCCCTTTGGAGCTCCGACGGGAAAGGAGACGCTATGAGGCAGTTGTGGACGCAAGCGGCGGTGATCGCCCTGACGGCTGGAACACTCGGCGCTCCTGCGCACGCCAGCGGTCAGGCGGGGCAGCGCTTCACGCCAAACTTCCCGATCACCCAGCCGGCCGCGCCGCCGCCGGGTGAAACGATGCAGGCTCCGGCCGGCGAGGCCGAGACCCTGCCGCGTCCGACGCCGATCGCCACGCAGCCCCTCGCGCCCGTGGCCCAGTCGGAACTGCCTCCGCCCGCACAAGCTCCGGCGCCGGCGCCGCAGCCCGTGCTGCGCGCGACGCCGTCCAAGACCGTGGTGACCACCACTGTCGCCGGTCCCGTCGTCGAGGTTGCGGGCAAGCCGCAGGTGCGGGTCGTCGAATCCGGCGATGCGCTGGACGCCATTGCGCGCGGCATGGGCTCGACCCGGGCCGAGCTGGTCAAGCTGAATGATCTGGAGCCGCCTTATCGCCTTAAGCTTGGTCAGAAGATCAAGGGCCCCGCGACCAGCGCCAAGGCCTATGTCGTGCAGACCGGCGACACGATGTTCGCGATCGCCAAACGCTTCAGCGTCACCGCCGCAGCCCTCGCCGAAGAGAACGACCTGAAGGCCAGCTCGGCCATCAAGAAGGGCCAGAAGCTACGCCTTCCGGACGGCTACAAGGACAAGGGTCCGACCAAGACGACCCAGGTGATCCCGGGAACGCCGGCCGCATCGGTCGCCGAAGCGACGCCGACGCCGGCGCCGACCGCACAGCGTCCCACGGCGGCCGCTTCGACGCCTGTGCGCCAGCCGGTCTCCGCCGAGACGAGTGAGCCGACCACCACAAGCACCACGACCCTCAGCGTCACGGGCTCGGTCGTGACCGTGACCGGACCGCGTCAGGTGCACACGGTCAAGTCGGGCGACACCCTGACCGCTATCGCGCGCAAGTTCGACATGAGCCTCAGCGAGTTGGCCGACGCCAACAAGCTTGATCCCGACAAGCCGCTGAAGCTGGGCGCCAAGATCAAGGGTCCGGCGACGACGCAGAAGGCCTATTCCGTCCAAACCGGCGACACGCTGGGCGAGATCGCCAAGCGCTTCAATGTCAGCGTCAAGGTGCTGGCCGCCGAGAACAATCTGCGGGCCACGGCCTCGCTGAAGAAGGGCCAAAAGATCGCGCTGCCTGACGGTTTCCGCGACAAGGGGCCGATCAAGACCACGACGACCAGCGTCGCGACGACCCGCCCGACCACGCCGCCGGCCAATACCTATGCTCGCGTGGACAGCAGCGCGGCGACGCCCGCCACGCCGTCCAGCCCCATCCCCTATGCCCCGAGCGGCGCCGCCACGCGTCCGACCGCGCCGGTCGCCGCCCAGCCGATCACGCCGCCGGCCAACTCGCGGCCGATTATCGAGACCGCAGCCGCGCCGACCGAGGCCGAGATCATCGCCTCGGGTAAGGGCAAGTTCGCTTGGCCGCTGCGCGGCGAGATCATCTCGACCTTTGGCGTGAAGGGCACGGGCCAGCGCAACGACGGCCTCAACATCCGCGCGCCGCAGGGCTCGCCGGTGCTGTCGTCGGCCGATGGCGAGATCGCCTATGCCGGCAACCAGGTCCCGACCTTCGGCAACCTGGTGCTGGTCAAGCACGCTGACGGCTGGGTGACGGCCTATGCGCACCTCTCCAGCACCAATGTGAAGATGCGCCAGCAGGTCAAGCAGGGCGAACAGCTCGGCACGGTCGGCGCCACCGGCGGGGTCAACGAGCCGCAACTTCACTTCGAGATGCGCTATGCGCCGACGGTGAAGGACAAGGCCAAGCCGGTCGATCCGGGACTGGTGCTGCCGCGCTAGGGCATACGGCCCGCCTCGAAAGAGACGGGCCTTTTGCGTTTCATCACCAATATCTCGTCATCCCGCGCATCCTGCGCGGGGCCTATGGTTCAGCTTTCACCTGAGCCTTCTGGTCCGTAGGGCGTCTGCGGCGGACAAATGGGTTCCGCGAACACGTCGCGGGATGACGAAGGCTCGGGCGATTAACCCGGCAGGCCCACACCAAGCTCCCCCGCCAGATCGCGGACGAACTGCCAGGCGACGCGCCCTGAACGCCCACCGCGCATCTGCGACCACTGTAGGGCGCGGCGATCGAGATCGGCGGCGTCCAGGCCAAACCGCCCGGCGTAGCTGCGGATCGCCGCCAGATAGGTCGCCTGGTCCATGGGCGGGAAACCGATCCACAGGCCAAAGCGGTCGGAGACGCTCATCTCCTCCTCGGCGTTCTCGGCCGCCGCGATGGCGCCTTGGCTTTCGACGTGGTCGCGCGGCATCAGGTGCCGACGGTTGGACGTGGCCACAAACAGCACGTTTTCGGGCGGACCCGAGACCCCGCCCTCCAGGGCCGACTTCAGGGCCTTGGCCGCCGCCGCGCCGTCCTCGAACGAGAGATCGTCGCAAAGCACCACGAACCGCTCCGAACGAGCGCGCAACAGGTCAAACAGCGGGGGAAGGGCGGCCACCTCGTCGCGATCAACCTCGACCAGCTTCAGGTCCGGATAGGTCTCGGCCATGGCCATGAACGCGGCCTTGGTCACCGAGCTCTTGCCGGTGCCCCGCACGCCCCACAGCAGCACGTGATTGCTGGGCAGCCCCTCGGCGAAGCGGCGGAGGTTCTCGACGAACCGCGCCTTCTGACGATCGATCCCGACCAGCAGATCCAGCGACAGCGGATAGTCCGGCGCGGCGACAAACGCGCCGCTTTGGGGCTCGTGTCGAAACAGGCGCGCGGCGGTGAAATCGGGCGCTTCCGGGGCGGCCGGCGCCAAGCGATCCAAGGCGTCGGCGATGCGGGCGAGCAGGGGGACGAGCGCGTCGGTCATGTGTTGCTCCATACCCTCACGGGCTCGCATTGCAAAAGATAAGGCGAACGCATAGCTTCCGCCGACTTGGCGCGACCCTATTTCTAGGCGGCGCGCATTTGGATTTTTTGGAGAGACCATGCCCACCGGTTCCACCACGGCGACCCTGATGAACATCCTGCCCATCATCCTGATGGTCGTGCTGTTCTACTTCATGCTGATCCGTCCGCAGCAGAAGCGCCAGAAAGAGCACATGAACATGCTCAACAACCTGAAGCGCAACGACACCGTCGTGCTGTCCAGCGGCATGATCGGCAAGGTCGTCCGCGTCGAGGACCGTGAAGTGGGCGTCGAGATCGCCACCGGCGTGACCGTGAAGGTCGTGAAGGGCATGATCGCCGAGGTCCGCACCAAGGGCGAACCGGCCGCCGCCAACGACGCCAAGAACTGATCTGACGTTCCACGCGTAGTAGCCATCGGTTCGGATGTCCTGTCCAAGGGCTCCGAACATATTGATCTGGGTCTCCGGCGTCGGGCGATCATCGTCTGACGACCGGATCCCAGCGCAAATCCAGGCGTCTAACGGCGTCGATCCGAGCGTTTATCCATGCTGACACTGTCTCGCTGGAAGATTGTCTTGGTCACCTTCTCGGTGATCTTCGGCATTCTCTTCACCTTGCCCAATCTCCTGCCGCAGAAGACGCTGGATAGCTTTCCGAGCTGGTTGCCCCAGCAAAAGCTGAACCTTGGCCTCGACCTGCAGGGCGGCTCGTACCTCATGTATGAGGTCGACACCGACGCCCTGCGCAAGGAGCGCCTGAAGAACCTCGTCGAGGATGTCCGCACCGTTCTGCGGGGCGAGCAGATCACCTTCGGCGAACTGGCCGAGGTGAACGGCACGGTCCGTCTGCGCATCGCCGATGCGGCCAAGGTCGACGAGGCCGCCAGCTTGCTGCGTCGATCGGTCGGTTCGCCGTTCGCCGGCTCGGTCAGCGGGCGCGACGTCAATGTGAACAAGCGTGACGATCAGCGCCTGGAGCTGTCCTTCGTGCCGGAGGCTGCGGCTCAGGACGCGTCGATGGCGGTGGATCAGAGCATCGAGACCATTCGCCGACGCATCGACACCTTGGGCACCAAGGAGCCCAACATCACCCGCCAAGGCGCCGATCGCATCGTGATCCAGGCCGCCGGCGAGAGCGACCCCGAGCGCCTCAAGGCCGTGGTCGGCAAGACCGCCAAGCTGACGTTCCAGATGGTCGACGACTCGGTCACGCCCGAAGATATCGCGGCGGGGCGTATCCCGCCGGGCTCTGAAGCTCTGCCCAGCGACGACCGCTTCCAGGCCGCCTATGTGGTGCGTAAGCGCGCCCTGGTGTCGGGTGATGAGCTGGTCGACTCTCGTCAGAGCTTCGACGATCGCGGCGCGCCCGCCGTGTCGTTCAAGTTCAACGGCGCGGGCTCGCGCAAGTTCGGCGACGCCACCGCCCGCAATGTCGGCAAGCGCTTCGCCATCGTTCTGGACGGCCGGATCATCTCCGCGCCGACCATCAACGGCGCCATCCTGGGCGGCAGCGGCATCATCACCGGCTCGTTCACGGCCGAGAGCGCCTCTGACCTGGCTCTGCTGCTGCGCTCGGGCGCGCTTCCCGCGCCTCTGAAGGTCGAGCAGCAGAACACCGTCGGAGCCGAACTGGGCGCGGACGCCGTGCGCGCCGGCGCGATCTCCACCCTCGTGGCCTTCATCACGATCGTCGTCTTCATGATCCTCAGCTACGGGCTGCTGTTTGGCGGCATCTCGGTGATCGCGCTGATCATCAACGGCATGCTGATCGTGGCGGCGATGTCGCTGACCCAGGCGACGCTGACTCTGCCCGGTATCGCCGGTCTGATCCTGACCCTGGCCGTGGCCGTGGACGCCAACGTGCTGATCTATGAGCGGATGCGCGACGAGGCCCGGGCCGGCAAATCGCCGATCATGGCGGCTGATGCGGGCTTCTCGCGCGCCATGACCACGATCATCGACGCCAACGTCACCACCCTGGTGGCGGCGGGCATCATGTTCGCGTTCGGCGCGGGCCCTGTCCGCGGCTTCGCCTGGACCCTGTCGATTGGCGTGTTCACCTCGGTGTTCACCTCCGTGCTGGTTAGCCAGCTTCTCATCGGCTGGTGGTTCCGCGCCGCCCGCCCCAAGAAACTTCCGATCTGAGTGAGCGCACCCATGGCCTGGCCCCTGATCAAGCTGCTCCCGCAGAAAACCAACCTCACCTTCGTCAAGTTCGCGCGCCTGATGGCGCTGATCAGCGCGACCCTGGTCGTCGCCTCGCTGATCGGCGTGTTCAAGCCCGGGCTCAACCTCGGCATCGACTTCAAGGGCGGCTCCGTCATGGAAGTCTCGACCGCCCCGCGCGCGGTCGACCTGACCAAGGTTCGCAGCACGCTTGAAGCCCAAGGCCTGGGCGACGTGCAGGTGCAAGCCTTCGGCTCGCCGGATCGCGCCCTGGTGCGGTTTCAGACGCCGGCCGGCGGTGACCCCGGCGTCACCCTGACCAACGTCAAGACGGCTTTGAAGCAGTCGCTGGGCGACCCCGTCCAGTTCATCAACCCCTCGGCGGTCGGTCCCAAGGTCTCGGGCGAGCTGTTCCGCAGCGGCGTCCTGGCCCTGGTGCTCGCCGTCGGTCTGATGTTCCTCTACATCTGGTTCCGCTTCGAGCCGCAATTCGGCCTGGGCGCCGTCGCGGGCCTGCTGCACGACCTGATCCTGACCTTCGGCTTCATCGTGCTGTTCAAGATCGAGTTCAGCCTCAACACCGTGGCCGCGCTGCTGACCGTGATCGGCTATTCGATGAACGACACCGTCGTCGTCTTCGACCGCCTGCGCGAGAACCTGCGCAAGTACAAGAAGATGCCGTTGAAGGACGTGATCGACCTGTCGATCAACGAAATTGTCTCGCGCACCATCATCACCGGCGTCACGGCGATCATGGCTCTCACGGGTCTGGCGATCTTCGGTGGCGACGCCCTGTTCGGCTTCTCCGTCGTCATGATCTTCGGCATCGCGGTCGGCACCTACTCGTCGATCTATGTCGGCGCGCCGATCATCCTGCTGTGGGGCGTCAAGCGCGGCGAAGAGGAAGCCACGCCGATCAAGCTCGGCGAGGCCTCGCGTCCCTGATGCGCCAACCGCCCTCCATCGACGCCTGGGGCGGCGGCGGCTTTCGGGTCGCCGGCGTCTGGCGGCCCGGCTCGCTGCTGATCCTCGACGACCAGCCGCGCGACTGGGCCGCGTCGGCGCTGTCTGACCTGACCCCGGAAGCGTTCGCCGAGGTCTTCGCGGCGGGCGGCGCGGTCGAGTTTGTGCTTTTGGGCACGGGCTTGAACAACGCGCTGCCGCCGCGCCCGGTCCGTGACGCCCTGAAGGCGGCCGGCGTCGGCTTGGAGTTCATGAGCACCGAAGCCGCCGCGCGCACCTATAACGTCCTGGCCAGCGAAGGCCGAAGACTGGCGGCGGCGCTGATCGCGGTGTAGCCGGGCGGCTCGGCGACTCTCGGTATGTCGGGTTTGCCCGACTCCGAAACGCCCCTATGGTCCCCTTAAGGAAAATGGGATCCTAGGGGGAAACCGATGACTGGACTGCTTTCGAACTTCCGCAACACGATCATTGTCAGCTTCGTGCTGGCCCTGGTGATCGTCATTGGCTACGGCCATAGCCCGCACGGGCACGACGCCACGTATTTCCAAGCCATCTTCCGCTGGCTGCACGTGCTGTTCGGCATCCTGTGGATCGGGCTGCTCTACTACTTCAACTTCGTGCAGATCCGCGTGATGCCGCAGATCCCGGCCGAACTGAAGCCGGCGGTCAGCAAGTATATCGCGCCCGAGGCGCTGTTCTGGTTCCGCTGGGCGGCCCTGGCCACCTGGGTGATGGGCGTGCTCCTGGCCTATAATCGCGGCTATCTGGTGGAAGCCTTCACCCTGGGCCTGGCCGGCGGCTACACGCCGGGCGTCGACATGGGCTTCACCTTCATCGGCACGGGCATGTGGCTGGCGACGGTGATGTTCTTCAACGTGTGGGTCTTCATCTGGCCGAACCAGAAGATCGCTCTTGGCATCGTCGAGGCCGATGCGGACGCCAAGGCCAAGGCCGCCAAGACCGCCATGCTGTTCTCGCGCACCAACACCCTGCTCAGCATCCCGATGCTGGCCACCATGGCGATGAACCAGACGCTGTTTGGCTAAACACCGCCGGAAAATGCTGTAAGGGGAGGGCCCGTCGCGACTCGCGGCGGGCCCTCTTCGTTCTGGACCCCATGGCCGACACCGAGACCCTCGAAGACCTCGTCCGCCGCGTCGATCCCGACCGCTGGCTGGCGACGCGCTTCATCGCCGATCCTGCGGCGCGCGCCGACGTGATCGCCCTCTATGGGCTGAACTACGAGCTGGCCCGCGTGGCCGGCGGCGTCTCCAACGCCCTGATGGGCGAGATCCGCCTGACCTGGTGGCGCGAGGCGATGGAAGAGATCGCGGCCGGAAAGCCGCCGCGCAAGCATCCCAATGTCGAGGCCTTGGCCGCGTCCGGCTTCGACCCCAACGCCCTAGCGGTTCTCGCCGACGCGCGTTTCGTCGATCTGGACGAAGGGCCGTTGCAGGATGAGGCGGCGGTACTGGCCTATATCGACGGCACGGCCGGCGCGCTGGCCGTGCTGGCGGCGCGACGGCTCGATCCGAGCGCGGATCCGCATGCGGTCAAGGGCGCGGCGCGCGCCTGGGGTCTCGCCGGTCTGTGGCGTCTGAAGCAGGCGGGGCGGTCGCGCTTGCCGGAGGATTGGACGCAGGCGGATGTGAAACAGCGGGTCGAGGCCCAGCTGAAAGCCGCGCGGGCCGAGCTGCGGCGCCTGCCGGTGGCGGCCTTCCCGGCGGCGGCGCCGGCCGTCCTGGCGCGGGTCTACATGTCTAGCCGGGACGTCGGCGAGCTCGAGAAGAAGGCGCGACTGACGTTCGCGGTGGCGACAGGGCGGCTTTGAGCGCCGTGGTCATGAAACCCGATCTGCTCAGAACGGTTGTGCTTAAGCGCGGCGACGTCAGGACGCGCATCACCCCAGCGGCTGGGCCGCCGACATGACATCGCCAGAGCGCTGATCATCGATCCGCGTTACATTTCGTGGTGCGTCGCCTCGTTATAAAAATGAAACAAATACAGCGCTTTACGTGGTAACAATCCGAAACAGACTTTGCTTTGCCGCGGCGCAGCGTCGCACCTAAATGCTAAGCGGGGGCGAAAGGTCGGCTGCAAGGCCGTCCGTTAGCCAATAAGGGTCTCGAGTGTCGGCTTCGGGTTATTTTCAGCACACGGTCGCAGGACCGGTGATCTTCGCGGGGATCGGCCTGCACACGGGCGCGCACGTTCGCGTCGCCGTGCGTCCGGCGGTCGCCGACATGGGGATCGTCTTTGTGCGGACCGACGTACACGACCGCGACAACCGCGTGCCGGTGACCGCCGACGCTGTTTGCCAAACCCAGCTCGGTACGGTGATCAACAACGCCGATGACGTTCGCGTCTCGACGATCGAGCACCTGATGGCCGCGCTGGCGGCCCTGTCGATCGACAACTGCATCGTCGAGGTCGACGGTCCCGAAGTGCCGATCATGGACGGCTCGTCCGAGCCCTTCATGCAAATCCTGGATCGCGCGGGTCGCCGCCGCCAGGAAGCGGTTCGCCAGTACATCGAGATCCTGTCACCGATCACGGTTGAGGAGGGCGACAAGCGCGCCAGCCTGCTGCCGGCCGATCGCTTCGAGGTCGCGTTCGAGATCGCTTTCGCCAGCCGGGCGATCGGTCGTCAGGCGGTGGACCTGGTGGTCGACGAAGACTCGTTCCGCGCCGAGCTTTCCAACTGCCGCACCTTCGGCTTCGTGCGCGACGTCGAGGCGCTGCGCGCGATCGGTCTGGCGCGTGGCGGTTCTATGGAGAACGCCGTGGTCATCGACGGCGACCGCGTGCTGAACCCGGAAGGCCTGCGCCGTCCGGACGAGTTCGTTCGTCACAAGGCGCTGGACGCCGTGGGCGATCTCTACGTTCTGGGCAAGCCGATCATCGGCCGCTTCGAAGGCGTTCTGGCTGGTCATGGCCTCAATAACGCCGTGGTTCGAGCGTTGCTGGCCCAGCCGCGCGCCTGGCGCCTGCGCGCCTTTGCGCCGGCCCTCGCTGAAGCGGTTTAGGAGCGTCTCCGAAGAGTCGGGGCTCGGCCTTCGCATTTGCGCCTTCGACGGCGTGGTGTAGAAGCCTTGCACGGCGCAGGGGCGCACGTTTGCTTCGAGGGTGAGAGAGTCCGTGCTTCGTATTTTCCAGGGACGTTCGGCCGTCACTATCGCCGCTGTCCTCGTCGCCGCCTCGGTGGCGGGCTGCGCGGGCAAGGCCAAGAAACCGACCCTCGCCTACGAAGAGCGTCCCGTTGAGCTGCTGTATTCCACCGGCGCGGACCGTCTGGACCGCGGTAACTGGAACGAGGCGGTCGACTATTTCCGCGAAGTCGAGCGTCAGCACCCCTATTCGGAATGGTCGCGTCGTTCGATTCTGATGACCGGCTACGCCCACTACATGGGCAATCAGTACGCCGAAGCGGTCGGCGACGCCGACCGGTTCATCTCGCTCTATCCCGGCAATCCGTCGGCGCAGTACGCCTTCTATCTGAAGGCCATCTGCTACTTCGAACAGATCGTCGACGTGAACCGCGATCAGGCCGCGACCGAACAGGCGCTGGCCGCTCTGCGCGACGTCGTCCAGCGCTATCCGAACACCGAATACGCCACTGACGCGCGCCTGAAGATCGACATGGTCAACGACCAGTTGGCCGGCAAGGAAATGGCCATCGGGCGCTGGTACCTGAAGAACGGCCAGACCCTGTCGGCGATCGGCCGGTTCAAGACCGTGATCGAGCGCCACCAGACCACTTCGCACACGCCCGAAGCCTTGTTCCGCCTCGTGGAGTCCTACCTGACGCTCGGCCTCAATGAAGAGGCCAAGCGCAATGGCGCGGTTCTGGGCTACAACTTCCCGGGCGACCGCTGGTATGTCGACGCCTACAGGCTGTTGAACGACAACGGCCTGCGTCCGGCGGTCGAGCCGCTGAAGGCTGGCGCCAAGCGAAACGCGCTGGAACGCATCCTGTCGAAGGACAAGGGAACGACCCTGGCCCCGCCCGGCGAACGCAAGGCCAAGAAGGGTCTGCTTGGTCCGCTGGGCATGTAAATCGCGGCGGGATCCTGGTTGATCCCGTTTCGTTCCGCCTTTGCGCTTTGAAAAATCCTGATTCCCGGCGATCTTGCGACCCATGCTGATCGGCCTTTCCATCCGTGACGTCGTGCTCATCGAGAGCCTGGACCTCGCCATCGGCGAAGGTCTGACGGCGCTGACCGGTGAAACCGGCGCGGGCAAGTCGATCATTCTCGACGCTCTGGGCCTGGCGACCGGCGCGCGCGCCGACGCCGGACTGGTGCGTCGGGGCGCGGCCGGCCATGCGTCGGCCACCGCGATCTTCGCCCTGCCAGCCGACCACCCCGCCTTTGCCTACCTCGACGACAAGGGCCTGGCCTACGCCCGTGACGAGGACCTTGTTCTGCGCCGGCAGCTGTCGCCCGACGGTCGCTCGCGCGCCTTCGTCAACGACCAGGCCACCAGCGTCGGCGTGCTGAAGGACCTGGGCGCGCTGCTGCTGGAGGTGCATGGCCAGCACGAGACCGTCGGCTTGCTGGACCCCAAGACCCATCGCGGCCTGCTCGACGCCTTCGGCGGGGTCAGTCTGGGCGCGGTCGCCTCGGCTTGGAGCGCCTGGCGCGCCGCCCGCGACAAGGCCGACGACCTTCGCGATCTGGCCAGCCGCGCGACGGCCGAGACCGAGGAACTAACCCTTCGGCTGTCTGAACTGGACCGTCTGGATCCGCGTGAAGGCGAGGAACTGAGCCTGGCCGAGGAGCGGGCTCTGCTCAGCTCCGCCGAAAAGGCCATGGCCGACATCGCCGCGGCGCAGGACGCGCTGGGCGGCGATAATCTGTCAGGCCGCCTGGCTCAGGCCTATCGCGCGCTCGAGCGGGCGCGCGACCGCGCGTTGCAGGCCGGCGCACAGGCCGAGGGCTCGGCCATGACGCGCCTCTCGGCGGCCTGCGAGGCCGTGGACCGGGCGCTGGTCGAGGCGCAGGAAGCCTCAGCCGCCATCGACGCCATCGCCGAGAGCTTCGAGTTCGAGCCCGATCGCCTGGAGAAGGCTGAGGAACGCCTGTTCGCCCTGCGCGCCATGGCGCGGAAGCTGAACGTGCTGGTCGACGACCTGCCCGGCAAGCGCGCGGAGTTCGCCGCCCGTCTGCAGGCCATCGAGACTTCTGAGGACGCGCTGCGCGCCGCCGACAAGGACGCCGCCGAAGCGCGCGAGGCCTATCTCTACGCCGCCGAAGCCCTGTCGGCCGAACGTCGCGCGGCGGGTGACGCCTTGGCTAAGGCGGTCGAGGCGGAGCTGGCGCCGCTGAAGCTCGAGAAGGCCAGGTTCCGGGTCGCGCTCGACCCCTTGGGCGAGGACCGCGCCGGGCCGTCGGGTCTGGATCGTGTGGCCTTCGAGATTTCGACCAATCCCGGCGCGCCGTTCGGGCCGATGGAGGCCATCGCCTCGGGCGGTGAGCTGGCGCGCTTTGCGCTGGCGCTGAAGGCGGCCCTGGCGGGACGCGGCGGCGGACCTCAGCCGCTGATGATCTTCGATGAAGTTGATCAGGGTGTCGGCGGGGCGGTCGCGGACGCTGTCGGCCTACGGCTCCGGCGTCTGGCGGCCAACGCTCAGGTTCTGGTCGTCACGCACTCGGCGCAGGTGGCCGCGCGCGGCGACGCGCACTGGCGGATCTCGAAGTCGGGCGATGACACCTCGACGCGCACCAAGGTCGAGCCGCTCACACCCGCCCAGCGGGAGGAGGAGATCGCCCGTATGCTGTCTGGAGCCGAGGTGACCGAAGCTGCTCGCGCAGCAGCGCGGGCCTTGTTGACCCTCGAGGTTTAGGCCGCGGCCGGCTTGGACAGCGGATAGGCGGCCCTCAACGAGGCGTGGGTCAGACCGGCCGTCTCGGCGGCGGCGAAGTAGCCTTCCGTAGGCAGGCCCTGCAGGACGGTCATCGGCGCCAGACCGCGCGCATCGCGGCCGAAGTTCATGATGTCCATGGCGATGTTGGCGGCCTCGCCCGAGAGATCCGATCCGTCGAGCGCAAGGCCGGCCACGCGTGCGTCGCGCAGCACGCGCAGGGCTTCCTTATCCGGGGGCACGCGGGCGATCACCCCGCGCGTCAGGGCGCGCAACAAGCCCACGACCTCCAGCAGGCGCCCCGCCGGCGTGCCGCGCGTGACATCCACCAGTTCGATCATCACGCCGCCGCGCAGCAAGCTCAGCGAAAGACCCGCCGTGCCCGTCAGCAGGTCTCGGCCACGCTGGGTGCCCAGGGTGCGGAACGAGGCCGGGAGGATGAGCTCGGGCGTATTGGGCCCCTGCGCCGATCGCGCGAAGACGGCTGCGTACTTCAGGGTCGACTCGTCGATGAAGGCGACGTCGCGGTCCGACAGCTTGGTCAAGGTCCGGGCCGAGGTCTGCCGCCCGCTGGCCAGATGGGTGACCATCGGCTCGATGCGCACGGCCGTGGTGATGTTGCGTCGAAGGCTGACCACGTGCTCGAGCGTGAAGTCGACCCGCAGCGCCGCGCCACCCGCCGTCGTGAACGCCACCGGGGTGCGGCGGGCCTCGTCGGACGGCTCGACCGCGATGCGGACGGGCGATCGCGCGGAGTCGCGCCGCGCCCGGGCGGCGAGGACGATCATCGGGTCGATGCGTCGGCAGACCGCCGCGCCGTCCTCCAGGCCGATGACCGACCGAATTCCGAGGTCCGTTACCGAGGCTGCGCCCAGCAGATGGGTCAGCACGTCTTCGAGGATCTTGACGCTGGTCGCCTGCGCGGCCAGGCCCTGATCATGGTTCATCGCGATCAGGAACTCGCTGTCCGAAATACGGGCGCGAAGATCCTGCCGGTCCAGGTGATCGTGGAGCTTGCGTTCGACATAGGTCCAGACGTCGCTGCGCTTGTGGCTCCACCACTCGCCGGCCCACGCGCGGATGGCCTTGATGCTGATGACGTTCACCGCGCCGCGCGCGACCAGATCCGTGCCCGCCAAACGCTGGATGACCGGCGCGGGGAGGGCCACGCGTTCGCTCGCGTTCGATGATGGGGTGTCGAAGGGCATGGGCCTTACGCTTTTAATTCGCCCGAAGAGTGCCGATCACGCGCTTAACCTCTCGTTTGGAAATAGGGTTTCCGGCGGGGTTTACCGTGAAAGAAACCCGGGAAAACCAAGGGAATGACGGTGAGCGCTTGGCGTTCACGGCCCCTCGGCGCATAAGGCGGTCATGAACAAGCTGCTCCTCGTGGCGGCCGGCGGGGCCGTCGGGTCCGTCGCGCGCTATCTGGTGGGCGTCGGTGCGATGCGGGTCATGGGACCCGGTTGGCCGTATGGAACCTTCACGGTCAATGTCGTCGGCGGCTTTCTGATGGGCTGCCTGGCGTCCTGGCTGGCCCATCGGGGAAACACCTCCAGCGAGACCTGGCGCGTCATGCTGGGTGTCGGCGTCCTGGGCGGCTTCACCACTTTTTCGTCGTTCTCGCTGGAGACTGCGCTGATGATCCAGAAGCGCGACTACGGCCAGGCGTTCACCTATTCCGCCGCGAGCGTCCTTCTGGCGATCGCGGCCCTGTTCGCGGGCCTGCTGGTGGCCCGGAAAGTCTTCGCATGAGCACCAAGGAAGTCCGCACCCTGTACGTCGACGCCGGCGAGGACGGGGTCCGCCTCGATCGCTGGTTCAAGCGTCGTTGGCCGCACCTGAACCACATCCAGCTGAACAAGCTGTTCCGCTCGGGCCAGGTCCGGGTCGACGGTTCGCGCGCCAAGGCCGACACCAAGCTGGCCGCCGGCAGCCAGATCCGGGTGCCGCCGCTGCCCGACGCGCCCGATCCGTCGGACAAGAACAAGCTGTCGCCGCGCGACATCGCCTATGCCCGCTCACTGGTCCTCTATGAGGACGAAGAGGTCCTGGCCCTGAACAAGCCGGCGGGTCTGGCCGTGCAGGGCGGCACCAAGACCACCAAGCACGTCGACAAGCTGCTCAGCGCCTGGGGCGAGGGCGTGGATCGCCCGCGTCTCGTTCACCGCCTGGACCGCGACACCTCGGGCGTTCTGCTGCTGGGCAAGACCCCGTCGGCGGCCGCGCGCCTGTCGGGCGCCTTCGCTAAGCGCAAGGCTCAGAAGACCTACTGGGCGATCGTAGCGGGCAATCCGCACCCGACCGAAGGCGTGATGGAGCTGCATCTGGCCAAGCGCGGGGTGGGCGATCGTGAGTTGGTCGTGCCCGCCCAGCCCAAGGATCCCGACGCCCAGCCGGCCGAGACCGAGTTCGTGACCATCAGCCGCGCAGGTCCCCGCGTCACCTGGATGGCGCTGCGTCCCCACACCGGCCGCACCCACCAGCTGCGCGCCCACATGAAGGCGATGGGCCACCCGATCCTGGGCGATCCCAAGTATGGCGACGAGAAGTCGGCGCCGCTGTCGGAAGGCCTGAAGCTGCAGCTGCACGCGCGCTCGATCCTGCTGCCGCACCCGTCGGCCGGGATGTTGCACATCGAAGCGCCGCTCAGTCCTGAGATGCAGGAAGGCTTCCGCAAGTTCGGCTTCTCTGAGGATGAGGCGGACGCTGAGCCCTTCGCCCGGCGTCAGACCAAGCGACGCTGATCCGCGCCGCTTGGTCCCCCACCTGCCGCGCCCTCATGGGGCGCGGTTTTCCGCCTTGAGCGGATCTCTAGACGAGTCCCATGACAGCTTTGGCGTTGGCGCTGTCAGGAAACACCTTGTTTTCGAGGAGCGCGCGGTCGACGCCCATGTGATCGGCCAAGACGCCCTTGAAAAGACCACGCATGTCCAATGTGGGGGCGGTGTCGCGGTTCTCGAACAGCGCCTTGTCGGCAAGGCCCGGCCAGTCGCCGACGATACCGCCGCGCTTCAACGCCCCGCCCAGGATCAGACCCGTCGAGGCCGTGCCGTGGTCGGTGCCGCCCGTGCCGTTGATGCGAGCCGTGCGCCCGAACTCGGTGACGACCACCACCACGGTGTTCTTCCACTCGGCTCCCAGCCCCGTGTGCAGCCCGTCCAGCATGGCGTCCATCGCCGACAGGCGCGTGGCGATCGGGCCGGGCTGGTTGGCGTGGGTGTCGAAGCCGTCCAGCGAGACGGCGGCGATCTGTGGGCCTCCGGCCTGGGTCAGGAAGCCCCCCAGGGTGGAGCCAAGCTTGCGAGCGGTTTCCGAGCCACCCCGGTTCTGTCCGGCCCCGCCCATCGCCGACCCGCTGGCCTGGGTCGCCATCGCGGTCTCGGCCATGGCCTCGGTTTCCAGGCCGCGCGCGAAGGCGGGGCCGAGCAACGGATCGGACCTGTAGAGGTCCTGCAACATCATCGGCAGGCGGGCGGTCTCGTCGACGCCCTTGCCGGGAGACCAACTGGCGGCCTGGACCTTGCCGCGCAGGATCAGCGGTGCGGTGGTTCCCACCGACAGACCCTCGACCTTGCGGACCGGCGTCAGGGCTTCCAGCGTGCGGTTCAGCCAGCCCGTCTCGGCCCCGTAGACCTTGGCTGAGCCGGTCTCCAGAACGTCCTGGGCCTCGAAGTGCGAGCGGGCGCGGTCGGGACTGGCGATGGCCGGCGCGATGCGGGCCTGGCCGTTCTGCGCCAGGGCGAAGACCGACTTCAGCTCGGGATGCAGGCCGAAGGTGTCGTCGAGCATCAGTACCTGATCGCGGCGCATCGCGATCGAGCCGCGCAGGGCCGCGTAGTTCTGATCCCCGACCGGCGGCGACACCGACAGCCCATCCATGCCGCCCCGACAGATGACGACCACCAGCTTCTTGCGGGCCAGATCGCCCTCGGTGGCCGCGAAGCCCTGGGTTCCAAAGAGGTTGACGGTGAAACCCAGGCTGGCGCCCAGGCCCAGCAACGAGCGACGGTTCATGGCGGCGGTCATCGGCGTTGGAACTCCGGGCTCATGATCAGCAGGGCGAAGGCCTCGCGGCGGGTCTCGGCCCGGGCGACGGCCTTGGCGACCGGCGGGGTCAGCCGTGCGCCCAGGGCCGAGGCGGCCAGGGCGTTGGGATCGGTGCGGTCGGCCACCGCGGCGGCGAAGCCTTGAGCCCATTGCATGCGCTTGATCAGCGCGTCCGGGGCGGCCCAGGTCTGGGCGTCCTCGGACCAGCCCTTGGGCGAGGGCGGCGCGAAGGGCCTTTGGCCCAGGCTGGTCAGGATGGGCGCCATACGCTCGAACGCCGAAGGCTCGGCGCCGACCAGCCGCCAGGTCGACAGCGTGAACTCGTAGGGCGTCTTGACCTTGGCGGGCGTCGGGTCCCAGGCCTCCGGGCTCTCGATCAGGCTCGTGGCCACGGCCGCAAGGTCGCCGCCGGTTTCCATCCAGCGTCGCTCAAGTCTCTGGACCAAGGCGGGCGGCGGCGTATCGGCGACGAAGTGGCGGGCGATCTTGCCGCAGACGTGACGGGCGGTGCGCGGATCGGCGGCGAGGTCCCGCAGCGCCGCAAGGCCCTGCTTCAGACCCTCCTCGCCGTAGCGGCGGCCCATGATCGTGCGCGCGCCGGGCTCGTGGGCCTGTTCGCGGAACAGGAACTGACCGGCGCGATCCTCCTGCTCCCGGCCGATCGAGAAGCCCGTCAGAGCGCGGGCGAATTCGGTGACGTCGCCTTGGGTGTAGCCCGCGTCGATCCCGACCGTGTGCAGTTCGAGGATCTCGCGCGCCAGGTTCTCGTTCAGCCCGGCCGTAGGGTTGTTGCGACGGCGCGCGGCGAACTGGGCGGCGCGGCTGCCCGGGCCGATCGACGCGGCCTGGTCCAGATAGGTCAGCATGGCCGGATGGGTCGAGGACGCGACCAGCAGGCTTTCGAAATTGCTGAACACGTAGGGGCGGATGGCCTCGCGCTCAAAGGGGCCGACCAGCACCGAGGTGAGCTGCTTGATGGCTGAGACGGTGAAGTGGTTTGCCCAGAACAGCGTCCAGCGCTCGCGGAAGGCCGTCGGCGTGCCAGCGCCCAGTCGCGCGCGAGCCAGGAAGTCGGCGCCGACCTTCTGGCGCAGGGCCCGCTGGGCGTCCATGACGGCTTGTGCGGCCATCTTGGCGTCACCTTCGCCATCCTTTTTTTGCCGCTCGGCCCGACGCTGCTGTTGATAGGCGCGCATCTGCTCGAAGCGCGCGGCGGCGGTCTCGCGGTCGTCCTGCGGAGTGTCGGCGCCCTCGCGACGGATCTGAGCGACGAGAAAGCCTTGCGGATCGGCCTTGGCGGCCTCGATCTCGCCGGGGCGGGCCCCCAGACCAAAGCGCGTGGCGGCGATGGCGGCCATCATATCCTTCGAGGGTAGGCTCAAACGACGGTCTCCCTTGCGCGACAACGCGATCTTGCCCATTCAACGCCCGTCCGTCGCCGATCCGTCGCGGATAATCGCGAAAAAAGAGCCTTTCCCGTGTCCGACAAGTCCGAACTGCTGTTGAAACCCAAGCGCTTCTACAAGGCCGCCGCCGCTGCGCAGGTCGATCAGGGCTTTGCGGTGCAGTTGGACGGCCGCACGCCCAAGTCGCCGGCCAAGAAGCCTCTCATTGCGCCCACCCAGGCGCTGGGCGAAATGATCGCCGCCGAGTGGGAAGCGCAGGTCGAGTACATCGACAGCAGCCTGATGCCCGCCACGCGCCTGGCCTTCACCGCCATCGACCGGATCGCCGAGACGCGGGCAGAGGTGGCTCGGGAGATCACCGCCTACGCCGCCTCGGATCACCTCTGCTATCGCGCTGAAAGCCCCCGGGCCCTCGTCGCGCGGCAAGAGCGTGAGTGGGGCGCGATCCTGGACTGGGTCAAGGCCGAGCATGGCCTGGTGTTCACCCCCGTCAGCGGGATCATCCATACGCCGCAGCCGCCAGAAACCCTGGCGTCGGTCGAGGCCTTGGCCCTGACCCTCGACGATTTCGCTCTGGCGGGCGTGGCCTTCGCCGCAGGTCTCTTCGGCTCGACGGCCCTGGCCCTGGCGGTCCGGGCCGAGCGGCTGACCGGTCAAGGCGCGCTGGACCTGTCGCGGCTGGAGGAGATCTATCAGGCCGAGCAGTGGGGCGAGGACGCAGAGGCCAAGGCGCGGGCCGAGGCGCTGGGCGTGGAGGCGGCGATGATCGCGCGTTGGTTCGCCGCGTTGCGGTGACGCTCCGGCGACGGCGCATGCTGCGCTGCCGCAAGGTCCGCCTTGCGCCCTGGCGCTGGCCTCGCTAGGGCTGGGTCATAAGGTGGGCGAACCGCCAAGGATAACCGACCGGGCAGGGAGTACGCGCGTGCAGCACATCCTCGAGGAACTTGACCGTCGCCGCGAGCAAGCCAAGGCCGGCGGGGGCGTAAAGCGCGTCGAAGCCCAGCACGCCAAGGGCAAGCTGACCGCCCGTGAGCGGATCGACCTGTTGCTGGACGAGGGCTCCTTCGAGGAGTTCGACATGTTCGTCGAGCACCGCTGCGCCGACTTCGGCATGCAGGATCAGAAGGTGCCTGGCGACGGCGTGGTCACCGGCTGGGGCACGATCAACGGCAAGGTCGTCTACGTCTTCTCCAAGGACTTCACCGTGTTCGGCGGCAGCCTGTCGGGCGCGCACGCGGCCAAGATTGTCAAGGTCCAGCGCCAGGCCATGAAGGTCGGGGCGCCGGTCATCGGCCTGTTTGACGCCGGTGGCGCACGCATCCAGGAGGGCGTCGACAGCCTGGCCGGTTATGCCGATATCTTCCTTGAGAACGTCATGGCCTCGGGCGTCATCCCGCAGATCAGCGTCATCATGGGTCCGTGCGCCGGCGGCGACGTCTACTCGCCGGCCATGACCGACTTCATCTTCATGGTGAAGGATACGAGCTACATGTTCGTGACGGGTCCGGACGTGGTGAAGACCGTCACCAACGAGGTCGTCACCGCCGAGGAACTGGGCGGCGCCCGCGTGCACGCCGCCAAGTCGGGCGTCGCCGAGGGCGCGTTCGAGAACGACCTGGAGGCCATGACCCAGGTCCGCCGCCTGATCGACTTCCTGCCGTCCTCCAACCGCGAGGCCGCGCCCGAGCGCGAGAGCTTCGACGAGGCGCTGCGCGAAGAGATGAGCCTGGACACCCTGGTCCCGGCCGATCCGACCAAGCCCTACGACATGAAGGAGTTGATCCTGAAGGTCGTCGACGAGGCCGATTTCTTCGAGATTTCCAGCGAGTGGGCCAAGAACATCATCTGCGGCTTCGCCCGGATGGACGGCGAGAGCGTCGGCATCGTCGCCAACCAGCCCCAGGTGCTGGCCGGCGTGCTCGACATCGACTCCAGCCGCAAGGCCGCGCGCTTCGTGCGCTTCTGCGACGCCTTCAACATCCCGATCATCACCTTCGTCGACGTGCCGGGCTTCATGCCGGGGACCAAGCAGGAGTACGGCGGCCTCATCAAGCACGGCGCCAAGCTGCTCTTCGCCTATGCCGAGGCCACGGTTCCGAAGATCACCGTCATCACCCGCAAGGCCTATGGCGGCGCCTATGACGTGATGAGCTCCAAGCATCTGCGTGGCGACCTGAACTACGCCTGGCCGACCGCCGAGATCGCGGTGATGGGCGCCAAGGGGGCGGTGGAGATCATCTTCCGCGCCGAGGCCAAGGACCCCGAGGCCCTGGCCGCCCGCGAGGCCGAGTACAAGGACCGCTTCGCCAATCCGTTCGTCGCCGCCTCTCGCGGCTACATCGACGACGTGATCATGCCCCACGGCACCCGTCGCCGGATCGTGCGGGGCCTCAAGAGCCTGAAGGGCAAGGAACTGTCCAACCCCTGGAAGAAGCACGACAACATCCCGCTTTAGGGGGGCGGAAAATCCTCCCCCCGTGGGGGAGGCGGTCTGAAAGACCGGAGGGGGGTGTGGCCGGGTGGGCAGGACTTCCCCCTCCGGCCTTCGGCCACCTCCCCCGCTGGGGGAGGATTTTTCCCCAACCCTTCCCCATCAAGGGGAAGGGAGATTTTAGCTGGTGTTGATCAGCCTCCGCTGCCCCTCCATCCTCAGGTGGCGGTTCCGCTCAGCTTAAGCCGCCTTCGGCTTGCGCTTCAGACCGCCCAGCAGCGCGCCGGCGATCGTGTAGGTCACCACCTGATAGCCGCCGTCGATCGCAAGCAGCGACAAGGCGCCCGCCGCATAGATGTAGTTCAGCGCCGCCACGGTCAGGGCGAACGCGACGCAGGTGTTCAGAGCCACCTTGGCGCCGGCGACATAGCCGTCAGCGCCGAGGCGTCGGATCAGCCAGTCCAGACCCAGCAGGATCACGATCATGTTCAAGACGCCCAGACCCATCTTCCAGGACTGGCCGACAAAGTCCGCCTCAGTGAGGCGCTGGGCCCCCATCCAGGCGGCGCTGAACAGGTTTCCGTACCAAATGACGCCGATCACCTGACCGGCGATCAGGGCGACGACAAGGCCCAGCCAGTTCACCTGTTTCATCGATGTTTCCCCCGAAACGACCGGATCACGCCTCGTGGCCCCAGCTTTCGCCAGGCTGATCCCAAGAACGCCGTTCGGTCAATCGGCTTGCGCTTTCGTTTCGGGCGCGAGCCTTCTATATGCGGACCCTTCCAAGCGTTCTGTAGACTCCCCCGAAAGGCCGCGCCCGCATGGCTCGCATCCTGATCACCTCCGCCCTGCCGTACATCAACGGCATCAAGCACCTGGGGAACCTCGCGGGCTCCATGTTGCCGGCGGACGTCTATGCGCGCTTCAAGCGGGCCCAGGGTCACGAGACGCTCTACATCTGCGCCACCGACGAGCACGGCACGCCGGCTGAGCTGGCCGCCGCCGCCGCCGGCCAGGACGTGGCCGCCTATTGCGCCGAGCAGCACGTGCTGCAGCACGACGTGGGGCGGGCCTTTGGCCTGTCGTGGGACCATTTCGGCCGCTCGTCCTCGCCGCAGAACCATCGCCTGACCCAGCACTTCTGCCAGGCCCTGGAAGATCACGGCCTGATCGAGGAACGCGTCGACCAGATGGTCTATTCGGTCGACGACAAGCGCTTCCTGCCCGACCGTTATGTCGAGGGGACCTGCCCGCACTGCAAGTTCGAGAAGGCGCGCGGCGACCAGTGCGACAACTGCGGCAACCTGCTGGACCCGACCGACCTGATCGACCCGTACTCGGTGATCTCGGGCTCGCGGAACATCGAGGTGCGCGACACCAAGCATCTCTACCTGCTGCAGACCAAGATGCAGGACAAGATCCGCGCCTGGGTCGACAGCCACGCCGACTGGCCGCCGCTGGCCCGCTCGATCGCCTACAAGCACCTCGACGAGGGCCTGATCGACCGCGGCATCACCCGTGACCTGGCCTGGGGCATCCCGGTAGCCCAGGACGGCGTGCCGCGCCCGGGCTTTGAGGAAAAGGTCTTCTACGTCTGGTTCGACGCGCCGATCGAATACATCGCCGCCACCCAGGAGTGGGCCGAAGGCTCGCCCGACCGCGACTGGAAGCGCTGGTGGCGCACCGATGCGGGCGCTGAGGACGTCCGCTACGTCCAGTTCATGGGCAAGGACAATGTGGCGTTCCACACGGTCAGCTTCCCGGCCACGATCCTCGGCTCCGAAGAGCCGTGGAAGAGCGTTGACATGCTCAAGGCCTTCAACTGGCTGAACTGGTACGGCGGCAAGTTCTCGACCAGCAACAAGCGCGGCGTCTTCATGGACGCGGCCCTGGAAATCCTGCCGCCCGACCTGTGGCGCTGGTACCTGACGGCCAACTCGCCGGAAGGCAGCGACACGGCCTTCACCTGGGAGCAGTTCGCCAGCGCCGTGAACCGCGACCTGGCCGACGTGCTGGGAAACTTCGTCAACCGCATCCTGAAGTTCAACGAGAGCAAGTTCGAGGGCGTGGTCCCGGCGGGCGGCGAGCCTGGTCCGCTGGAAGAGAAGCTGTTCGCCGATGTTTCCGCCCGTCTGACGGATCTGGCCGAACAGATGGACGCCATCGAGATCCGCAAGAGCGCCCAGGCGCTGCGGGCGCTCTGGGTGGTCGGCAACGAGTACCTGCAGGAGGCCGCGCCGTGGACCGCGATCAAGACCGATCGCGACCGCGCCGCCGTCATCGTGCGCACCGCCCTGAACCTGGCGGCGCTGTACGCCAAGATCTCGGCCCCGTTCATCCCGTTCGCCGCCGAGAAGATCAGCGACGCGTTCGGTCTCGACTTCCCGGCCGCCTGGCCGTCGAACGACGCCAAGGCCGAGCTCGACACCCTGAGCGTCGGCGCGCCGATCACCGTGCCCGAGGTCCTCTTCAAGAAGATCGAGGACGAGCAGATCGCCGAATGGACGGCCCGCTTCGGCGGCGCGGAGTAAGGTGACGGGCGGCGCGGACAGGACGGAGGGGCAGGGGCTTTCGACCCTGGTTCGCCTGTGCCTGTTCTACGCCGCCATCTTCCTGAGCTCGGGCGTCAGCCTGCCGTACATCGGCACCTATCTGCGCGATCGCGGGATGAGCGGCGGCGAGATCGGCCTGATCCTGGCCGTCCCCCTGCTGCTCAAGCCCTTTACCGGCCCGGTGCTGGCGGTCTGGGCGGACGGCTTCACCCTGCGTCGAACGCCCATGGTGCTGCTGCTGCTGGGCGCGGCGGTCGGTTATGGCGCTCTGCTGGGGCCTGCGAACCTCTGGTGGTTCATCCTGGCCTGGTTCGTCGGCCAGACCCTGCTGTCGACAGTCTCGCCGCTGATCGACGTCATCACCCTGCGCCGAGCGCGGGTGGAGAGCTTCAACTACGGCATTCCGCGCGGCACGGGCTCCAGCGCCTTCATCGCGGCCAACCTCGCCATGGGCGCGATCCTCACGTTCGCGGCGCCGACCATCATCGCCATCTGGATCGCGGCGGCCTGCCTGTTCGGGGCGGTGGCCGCCGCGACGCTGGTGCCTCCGGAGCGCGTCCACGCCGAGGGCGCCAAGCCGCCGCGGGCTGAACGCTGGAATGGCCTGTCGGAGCTGCTGCGCAACCGGACCTTCGTCCTGGCGGTGGTCACGGCTGGCCTGATCCAGGGCGCGCACGCCTTCTATTACAGCTTCTCGGCCATCCTCTGGCGCAAGCAGGGGATCAGCGAGCCGATGATCGGGGTGCTGTGGGGCGTGGGCGTCGCGGCCGAGGTGGCGTTCATGTGGTTCCTCGAGCCCCTGCGTCGGCGTTGGGGCCCGGAGCTGTTCCTGGTGCTGGGCGCGGGCGCCGCTGCGCTACGCTGGACGGCCTACGCGTTTGAGCCGCCGCTCTGGGCGCTGTTCCCGCTGCAGATGCTGCACGCCCTGACCTTCGCAGCCTCGTTCCTGGCCTCGCTGCGCCTGATCGAGAAGCTGGCCCCGCCGTCGGCGGCGTCGCCGGCGCAGGCGATCAACTCGGCGCTGTCGTCGGGCTTTACGCTGGGCGTGGCGACCTTGGCTTCGGGACCGCTGTTCGACGCCTTTGGCTCATTCGGCTATCTCGCGACCGCCTTGATGGCGCTGCTGGGCCTGGGCGGCGCGATCCTGCTCACGCGCCGCGCCCGGCGTCATCAGATCGTGTAGTCGATCTCCTGGCCTTCCAGCCACGCCACGATCCGTTCCGCCGCCTCCACGGGATCGATGGCGGTGGTGTCGATGCGCAGCTCCGGCGACACCGGAGCCTCATAGGGACTGTCGACGCCGGTGAAGTTCTTCAGTTGGCCCGAGCGGGCTTTCTTGTAGAGACCCTTGACGTCCCGTGCCTCCGCGACGGCCAGCGGGGTGTCGACGAAAACCTCGATGAACTCGCCGGGCTCCAGCAGGTCGCGGGCCAGCTGGCGCTCGGCGCGGAACGGCGAGATGAAGGCGGTCAGCACGATCAAGCCCGCATCGACCATCAGCTTGGCGACCTCGGCCACCCGGCGGATGTTCTCGACGCGGTCCTCTTCGGTGAAGCCGAGGTCCTTGTTCAGCCCATGACGGACATTGTCGCCGTCCAGCAGATAGGTGTGGCGACCCAGGGCGTGCAGGCGCTTTTCGACCAGGTTGGCGATGGTCGACTTCCCCGCGCCCGACAGGCCCGTCAGCCAGACCACCTGACCGCGCTGACGCTTCAGAGCGGCGCGCGAGACCTTGCTGACGTCGGTATGCTGCCAATGGATGTTGTCGGCCCGCCGCAGGGCGAAGTTGATCATGCCCGCGCCGACCGTGCGGTTCGACAGCCGGTCGATCAGGATGAACCCGCCCATCTGGCGGTTGTCGGCGTAGGCCTCGAACGGGATCGCCTGGTCGAGGGACAGGTTGCAGATCCCGATCTCGTTTAATTCCAGGCGCTTGGCCGCTGTCTTTTCCAGCGTGTTGACGTTCACGCGGTGCTTGATGTCGGTGATGCTGGCGCCGACCGTGCGGGCGCCGAGCTTCAGCAGGTAGGTCCGGCCCGGCGGCAGCGGCTCGTCGTCCATCCAGACGAGGGTGGCCTCGAACTGGTTGGCGACCGGGGCAGGGGCGTCGGCGGCGGCGATGACGTCGCCGCGCGAGATGTCGATCTCGTCTTCCAGGGTCAGGGTGACCGATTGGCCGGCGACGGCCTGATCAAGGTCGCCCGGCAGGGTGACGATGCGGGCCACGCGGCTCTCCCGGCCCGAGGGCAGGGCGCGGATGCGGTCGCCGGGCTTGATCGAGCCTGAGGCGATGAGGCCCGAGAACCCCCGGAAGTCGAGGTTCGGGCGGTTCACCCACTGCACCGGCATGCGGAAGGGCTTGGCCTGGAGGTCGTCCTCGACCTCGACGGCTTCCAGCCAGTCCATCAGGATCGGGCCGTCGAACCAGGGCGTCGCCTCGCTGCGCGCGGCGATGTTGTCACCGCCGAGGCCCGAGATCGGGATCGGCGTGAACACCGAAAGGCCGATCTGTTCGGCGAAGGCGCGATAGTCGGCGACGATCGTGTCGAACACGCCCTGGTCCCAGCCGACCAGGTCCATCTTGTTCACCGCCAGGACCACGTTGCGGATGCCCAACAGGCTGACGAGATAGCTGTGACGACGGGTCTGGGTCAGCACGCCCTTGCGCGCGTCGATCAGGATCACGGCCGCGTCGGCTGTCGAGGCGCCGGTGACCATGTTGCGCGTGTACTGCTCGTGTCCCGGCGTGTCGGCGACGATGAACTTGCGTTTCTCGGTCGAGAAGAACCGATAGGCCACGTCGATGGTGATGCCTTGCTCGCGCTCGGCGGCCAGGCCGTCGACCAGCAGGGCGAAGTCGATCGCGTCGCCTTGGGTGCCGACCTTCTTGGAGTCGGCCTCGAGGGCCGCCATCTGGTCCTCGAAGATCATCTTGCTGTCGTACAGCAGGCGACCGATCAGGGTGGACTTGCCGTCGTCGACACTGCCGCAGGTGATGAACCGCAGCAGCGACTTATGCTGATGCTGGTGCAGGTAGGCTTCGATGTCCTCGGCGATCAGGGCGGACTGATGGGCCATGGGGTTATTCTCCTCCCCCGAGTAGCGAAGCGGAACGGGGGAGGGGGACCGCCGAACGGCGGTGAAGGGCGCGCTGGATCCCGGCCGGGCGCCGGACGCCCCCTCCGTCACGACGCGTATTCGCGTCGCGCCACCTCCCCCGCTTGGCGGGTGAGGAGAAGTCGTTCGGGGCGCCCATCAGAAGTAGCCCTCCTGCTTCTTCTTCTCCATCGAGGCGGACTGGTCATGGTCGATGACGCGGCCCTGGCGCTCGCTGGTGGTGGTCAGCAGCATTTCCTGGATCACCTGGGGCAGGGTGGCCGCCGTGCTCTCGACGGCGCCGGTCAGCGGGTAGCAGCCCAGGGTGCGGAACCGCACGCTCTTCATCTGCGGAACCTCGCCGTCACGCAGGCGGAAGCGGTCGTCGTCGACCATGATCAGCGCGCCGTCGCGCTCGACCACAGGCCGCTCGGCCGCGAAATATAGCGGTACGATCGGGATATCTTCGAGGTGGATGTACTGCCAGACGTCCAGCTCGGTCCAATTGGAGATCGGGAAGACGCGCAGGCTTTCGCCCGGGTGCTTGCGGGTGTTGTAGAGGTTCCACAGCTCCGGCCGCTGGTTCTTGGGATCCCAACGATGCTCGGCCGAGCGAAACGAGAAGACCCGCTCCTTGGCCCGGCTCTTCTCCTCGTCGCGGCGCGCGCCGCCGAAGGCCGCGTCGAAGCCGTACTTGGAAAGCGCCTGTTTCAGTCCCTCGGTCTTCCAGAGGTCCGTATGAACCGCGCTGCCATGATCGAACGGGTTGATGCCGCGCGCTTCGGCGTCCGGGTTCTTGTGCACCAACAGGTCGAAGCCGAGCTGCGAGGCGATCCGGTCGCGCAGCGCGTACATGTCCCGGAACTTCCAGGTCGTATCCACGTGCAGAAGCGGGAAGGGCGGCTTGCTGGGATAGAACGCCTTGGCGGCCAGGTGCAGCATCACCGCGCTGTCCTTGCCGATCGAATACAGCATCACCGGGCGCTCGCACTCGGCGGCGACCTCGCGCAGGATGTGGATGCTCTCGGCCTCCAGTCGCTGCAGGTGCGTCAAGCGCGCCGGGGTGATCGCAGCCTGGGTGATATCGGGCGTCATCGGGTCCGGCGGAGAGGCGGCGGGTGCGAGTTGCGTAAGGGCCAAGGCGAGGGTCCGCAAAGGAAAAATCTCCGACATGACCTCTGCTCAAGGGCGCGCCGGGCTGAGGCTGGCACCTAGGCCCGTGCGAGCTCGGGGACAACCGCCGGAATTCTGGGGGCGCTGTCAGATGCCATGGCGCCCGGCGACACAGCCGCGTTGTTCATGACCAAAATTTCACTCGTCTCTGAGGCGCCGTTCTCGCATAACGCCGCTACGGGATCGTGGGGCGAGCTATGAGCTTCCTGGCGGAAATGTTGGCTGTGGCGGTCGTCTGGCTGTCCTCTTTCGCGCTCTGCCAGTTTGGCGTCGCGATCGAACACGCGGTCTGCCCTCACGCGAAGTCTTCGCAAGCCAGAACCGTCAGCCGCGCTCGGGACGCCGCCGTTCGGCCGGTCCCGGTCACCGCGAACGCGCCATTGGCGGTCTCCAGGGGCGGTTGAGGTCGCGCCTATGCGTCGCAACCCTTGAGAACGCAACCAAAGCCGCTTTTCGCCAAGGCTTTTCGCCGCTAGGTTCATGCACCACGCGAAGGAGGGGTTCGGCGCGCGAGACTTGATACGCGCCCCCTCGCCGACGCCCCTTTTATGCCCGCCTTGGGACCCTGGCTGCGTATGAAGCCTAAGAAGCGCCAACCGCTCGATTTCTCCGCGACGCCGACGGAGATCCCTCCCGAGGACCCCAAGACCGCGTCTGAACACTTGGAGCCGTCGTCCGTCGTGACGCCGGAAGGCGAAGAGCAGTCCGCCGAGCCGCTGACCTTGAATGACCCCGCGCCGGATGACCTCGCGGTGCCGGCACCGCCGACCGTCCGCTCGCGGCGTCGTCGCGAAGCCGAGCCCGCTCGGTTCGCTGAGCCGGAGATGAAGGTCGGCAACTCGCTCGCGGCGACACCAAAACCGCCCGCGCCTGTCGTCGAGGCTCCGGCTCCGGCTGCGCCCGCGACAAAGCCTGAAAGGCGCGAAGCGGCGCTGGATCTTCGCGGTCCTGTCTCGGACGCGGCCGTCGCCCTGGACTCCGAAACGGTTCCGCGCCGCATGTCCGGCGTCCTTTTCTGGACGCTGGCGACCGCGGTCGCGGCGCTTTGGGCCTTGGCGCCGATCGCCTTCGCGCTCGGCTATGCCCGCGGCGTTCCGGCCTTCAAGATCGAAGGCTTTGCGTTGATGGTGTTCGCTGGGCTGGCGATCGGTCCGGCGCTGCTGACGCTGCTCGGCGCCTATCTGCTGCGACAGGCCAACGGCATTTCGGATGAGCTGCGCCGCAACCGCACCTTGACCGACCGCCTTGTGACCCCGGCGGCCCTGGCCGCCGCAGGCGCGTCGAACGCCGTCGACGCAATGCGGCAGGGCGTTGATGAAGCCGCCGCTGCGGCGGAGCGGGCCCGAGACCATATCATTTCGCTGCGAAAAGCTCTGGCTGAGGAGACAGCGCGTCTCGCCGACGCCGCTGCGGATTCCGCGCGGATGGCCAATCAGCTCGCCCAGGGCCTGGGCCACGAGCGTTCGGCCATGGAAACGCTGTCGCAGTCGTTGGACGCGCGGTCGACGGCGGTGGTCGACGCGATCGGCAGTCAGGCCCGTATGGTCGCTGAGGCGTCCGATCTGGCCGAGACCCAGCTCCGCGAGGCCGAAGCGGCTCTGGCGGCCCGCGCCGCCGATCTCGCCGCCGCCGCCGCCGAGGCGTCGGACGCCGCGCGTGTCGGGGCCGAGGATCTGTCCCGCCAGATCGCCCGTCTGGAGACCGCCGGCGTCGGGGTCGGGGATCAGGTTGCCTCGGTCGAAAAGACGCTCGCCGCCCAGCGCGCGGCTCTGGTTGAGATCAGCCAGGCGCTCCGGTCCGAGCAGGAAGACTTCGCCGCTGAAGCTGAAACCCGCACCGCCCAGCTCACCGAGTTCGTGGCCTATACGCGGGTCGGCGCGACCGAGCTTTCGGACACCGCGTCCATGGGCGCGGAGATCCTGCGCGGCTTGATCAGCGCTGCGGCCGACCAGTTCCGCGAGATGGCCGACGGCGCCAAATCGCAGCGCGACGCCTTGGCCGAAGAGACCAAAAAGACGCTCGAGACCATCGGTGACGTCGCCGAGAACCAGCGGACCCTGCTGGAGGAAGAGCTCAAGGCGGCCATGGAGGCCATGGCCGAAGCCGCGCTCAAGGCTAGCGAGAGCGTCGAAGCGCGGGTCGAGGCGGCCCGGAGCCGGGTCGATCAGCTCAACGAGATCGCCTTCGCCGCCGGACAGAAGGCGGACGCGGTCTTCGAGTCGCGAATGGAAGAGGCGCGCGACATCATCGAGCACTCGGCGCAGATGGTCGAGCAGGCCGGGGCGAGAACGTCCCAGAAGCTCCAGGATTCCGTTCAGACGGCCAGGGGCACGCTCGATGAGCTCGAGGTCATGCTGGCGGAGATCGGCCGGCGGACCGCTGACCTGCCCGCCGAAGCGCTGCAAAAGGCCGGCGAAGTTCGTATCGCCATCGAGCAGGGCGTCGAGCAACTGATGAACGCCGTGCGCCGCACCGCCGAGGAGACGGCGGCGATCGACCAGGCCTTCCAGGAGCGTGTTCGCCGTAACTACGAAATGCTCAGCGAGGCGGCGGGCGCGGTCACGGCGTCTGGCATCTCGACCGTCGCGGCGCGTGCAGCCACGATCACGCCGCCCCCCAGTCGCACGCGCGCCGCGCCGCCTCCGCCGCCTTCCGCGCTCCCGATCGCCGAATTCGATGACGAGGACGAGACGCCGACGGACCGACGCCGTCTGCGGCTGACCCCGACGGCGACCGACCAGGAGTTCCGCTCGGTGTTCGAGCAGGCCTCCGTACGCAAGCAGGCGGGAACGCCGCCGGTGGAAGGCGAGGCCGACGGCAACTGGAGTTGGCGGGGTCTTCTGTCGGGCATTGAGAGCAGCACGCCGGGCGACGCGGGCCTGGGCGAGAAACTCGCCGCCGAGATCACCGCCATGGGCATCGACCCGCATGCTCTGTTGCCGCGCGGCCGTATCGACGAGATCGCCGCCGCGCTTCAGACGCGCGACGCTTTCGGCGCGCGCGAGGTGGTCAAGCGCTTGGCGCCGGCCGCGATCCGGCGACTGGTCCGTCGCCTGTTCTCCGATGCGACGCTCAAGAGCAACACCGAGCGCTTCCTCAAGCGCTATGCAGGCATGATCGACGAGGCTGCCGGCCAGGATCGCGAAGGCTTCCTGCTGGCGGCGCTGCTGTCGTCGGACGCCGGGCGAGCCTACCTGTTGCTCGACGCGGCCAGCGGCGACCTGGCCTAGTCTGAGCCTTCTGGATGAAGCGCGCGTTCGACTTGCTGGCTGCAGCGTTCGGGCTGGCCGTTCTGGCCCTGCCCCTAGCGGTGCTGTGGCTGCTGGTTCGGATGACCTCTCCCGGGCCGGGCCTCTATTGGTCCCAGCGTGTTGGCCGAGGCTCGAAGCTGTTTCCGATGCCGAAGTTTCGCACCATGCGCATCGATACGCCCGAGGTGGCCACCCACCTGCTGGAGAATCCCGATCAATGGCTCACGCCGATCGGTGGTTCGATGCGCAAGCTCAGCCTGGATGAGCTGCCCCAGCTTTGGAGCGTGCTCGTCGGCGACATGAGCCTGGTGGGACCACGGCCGGCTCTGTTCAATCAGGCCGACCTGATCGCGGCGCGCCAAGCGGCGGGCGTTGATGGGCTGCGTCCCGGCGTCACCGGTTGGGCGCAGATCAATGGGCGAGACGGGCTGGCGATACCCGACAAGGTCGCCCTGGACGCCGAGTATCTGCGCCGGCGCTCGTTTCTGTTCGATCTGCGTATCCTGGTCAGCACCGTCGTGCCGGTGCTGACCGCGCGCGGCGTCACCCGTTAGCCAAGATCGGCGTAGGCCTTTTCCAAGGCTGAAACGAAGCGGGGATCGCTTGCGAGCGAGGCCGGGAACACCGCGTCCAAACCCAGGAAGGCGGCGACGTCGGCGCTGGCCTGGCCGGTGGTCGCAAGGCCCAGCGCCAGGAGTCGCTCCTGCAACGGGTCGACGATCGCTTCGCCGGCCTTGGCGCGCAGGGCGACGAACCGCATCCAGGCCGCCAACGGGATGACAAGCCGCTCGACGGACCGGCCGGCCTCAAGAGCCTCGGTCAAGGTCCCCAGGATCCGGAACGGGAGCTTCTGCGAGCCGTCCCAGGCGATCTGGGCCAGCAGGTGGCGGATCTCGGGATTGCGGAAGCGGGCCAGAATGGCGTCGGCATAGGCCTGCAAGTCCAGTCCGCGCGGCGGGAGCAGGGTCGGGATGATGTCGTGAGCCATCATGTCCCGCGCCAAGGTGGCGAGCAAAGGGTCGCTGACGGCTTCGAAGACCGTCTCGTGGCCGCGCAGGATGCCGACATAGGCGAGCGTGGAGTGAACGCCGTTGAGGAGACGCAGCTTGGCCCGCTCGAAACCACGCACGTCGTCGGTCAGGATCACGCCGACGCTGGCGAGGTCGGGGCCGTCGGCGGGAAGCACATCTTCGACGACCCACTGGACGAAGGCTTCGCGCTGGATCGGCCAGGCGTCTTCCAGGCCGGTCGCGGCCAGCGTGCGGGCGCGCAGGGCGTCGTCGGTCGCCGGCGTGATGCTGTCGACCATGGTGCGCGGGAACCGTCCCTCGCGATCGATCCACGCGGCCAACTCAGCGTCCAGCTTCGCGGCGTAGGCGACCACAGCCGCCTTCAGGCGCCAGCCGTTGTCCGCGAGGTTGTCACACGCCACCACGGCGTAGGGCGCCAGGCCAGCGGCGAAACGGCGTCGCAGGCCTTCAACGAGATAGCCGACCGCGCTCTTGGGTTCGCGTGGATTGGCCAGATCGTGAATGATGTCGGGATGGCTCTCGTCCAGCCCGCCGTCTGCGGAGAGCGTGTAGCCCTTCTCGGTGACCGTCAGGGTGACAAGGCGGGTCGTCGGCGCGGCGAGCCGGGCGAAGACCGAGGGCGGATCCTCTGGGGCCACCAGGACTTCGAGGATCGAGCCCACGATCCGGAAGGTCGTCTCGGCGTCCAACTGCGCCAAGGTGTAGAGCCCGTCCTGCGGCTCCAGGGCGTCCCGCACGCCTGGGCTCTTCAGCGAGACCGCGCAGACGCCCCAGCGCGGATCCTGCGACAGCAGTTGGTCGAAATAATGGGCTTGGTGCGCCCGGTGGAAGGCGCCGGGCCCAAAGTGCACCACGCCGATCTGCACCTTGTCGCGGTCATAGGCGGGGATGGCCACGCCCGGGATCACGCCGGGATAGCTGGTCGCGCTGAGACGCAGGGCAGGGGAGGTCGGGGAGGAAGCGGTCAAAGGAGCACGCCTGGAGTTTCGTTACGGAAGGGCGGGGCGCTAGATGAGCCAGTTCGGACACCGGTGGCAATCCAGCTTTGAGGATTTCACAGCGTGACCCCGGATTTCCAGATGGCGATCTCCCGCTCGCCGTTCTGCTCGGCCTGGGTGGTCTGGCCGGAGGCGGTTTCAATGACGAGGTCCATCAGGCGATCCGCCGCTGCGTCCATCGAGACGCCTTCGAGCACCTGGCCAGCGTTGAAATCGATCCAGCCGGGCTTGCGCTGCGCCAGGCCAGAGTTCGAGGCGATCTTCAGCGTCGGCGCGGGAAAGCCCAAGGGGGTGCCCCGACCCGTGGTGAAGAGGATCACCGTCGCGCCGGCGGCGGTCAGGGCGGTGGAGGACACCGCGTCATTGCCTGGGGCCTCAAGGAGGGTCAGGCCGTGCCGGCCGACTTTTTCGCCATAGCGCAGCACTTCGACCAAGGGCGTCCGGCCGCCCTTCTGCACGGCGCCCAGGGATTTCTCTTCCAGGCTCGTGATGCCGCCGGCGATGTTGCCGGGGGAGGGGTTCTCGTAGATAGGCTGATTGGCGTCGATGAAGTAGCGCTTGAAGTCGTCGATCACCGCCACGGCGGCGTCGAACACTTCGCGGCTAGCGGCGCGTTGCAGCAGGACGTTTTCGGCCCCGAAGATCTCGGGAATTTCGGTCAGGACGGGCGTGCCGCCGGCTTCGGCGACCTTGTCGGCGATCCGGCCGACCAGCGGATTGGCCGTGATCCCCGAGAAGCCGTCTGATCCGCCGCACTTGAGGCCGACCACCAGTTCCGAGACGGGGATGGGCTGGCGCTGATCACGCTCGGCGATCTCGACCAGCGCCTCCACGGCCGCGAGGCCGTCTTCCAGTTCGTCCTCGACCATCTGGGTCGTGAAGCTTCTCAGGCGCTCTGGATCGATCTCGGGCGCGCTCTCAAGCAACGCCTTCAGCTGGTTGTTCTCGCAGCCAAGACCCAGGATCAGCACGCCTCCGGCGTTGGGGTGGCTGGCCAGAGCGGCGATCAGTTTGCGTGTGTGGGCGAGATCGTCGCCCAACTGCGAGCATCCGAAGGGGTGCGGAAAGGCGTGGACGCCATCGACACGTCCGGCGAAGCGCTGCTGGGCCATTTCGGCGATCCGGCGCGCGGTGTTGGCGACGCAGCCGACGGTGCAGAGCACCCAGATCTCATTTCGCGTGCCGGCTCGGCCGTTCTTGCGTCGAAACCCCTGGAAGGTCTTCAGGCTGGCGGTGGGGGACGGCGTTGGTTGAGGGGAGGAGGTCGGTTGAGGGGAGGAGAAGGTGTAGCCCTCGACACCTTCAAGCCGTGTGGCGACGTTGTGGACATGAACGTGGTCGCCCGCCGCGATATCCTTCGTCGCGCGACCAATCGGCCAGCCGTACTTCAGAACGTCCTCTCCGGCCCGGACCGATCGCGTTGCGATCTTGTGGCCTTTGGGCACGTCCGCTCTGACGATGAGGTCTTGGTCCCCTAGGCGGACCGTTTCGCCGCATGTCAGGTCGCGTAGCGCGGCCGCGACATGGTCGCGCGGATCCACCGCGTGGATCGATTCGCCGGAAGTCGAGGTCGAGGGGGTCATGAAACGTGATCGTCCGAGCGCCTGCTGCCTTCAACTCTCGCTATCGACATGATGGAAACCGGTGTCAATCATATGGCAATCGAATGTTTCGCCTTCTGTTGGCGAGCCCATGTCGGCTGGAGTATGACAAAAGAAAACGCTTGATGCTGCTGGATACCCCGTGAGCCCTTCCAAGACGCCGTCCTCGATCCCGGAAGAAAACGAGACCAGCGTCGAAGGCGGGCGGCGGCGAGCCACGATCAATGACATCGCGCGGCTGGCCGGGGTGTCCAAGAAGACCGTCTCTCGCGTCATCAACCAGTCGCCGTTCGTGCGGGATGAGACCCGGGAGCGTATCGAGGCGGTGATCGCCGAATGGGGCTACGCCCCCGATCCGCAGGCCCGAGGGCTGGCCTTCCGCCGATCGTTTCTGATCGGCATGATCTACGACAACCCCAACCCGCAGTATGTCGTGAACATGCAGCTTGGTCTGCTGGACGGCATGCGTGGCTCGGGCTTCGAACTGGTCGTCCATCCGTGCAATCGCGCCAGCCCGACGTTCCTGACCGACATCCGCTCTTTCGTGGAACGGCAGAAGCTCTTTGGCGTCGTGCTGCCGCCGTCGGTTTCGGAAGATGAACGCGTGGCCAAGCTTCTGAACGAGATCGGCTGCGCCTACATCCGCATCGCGTCGGTCGAGCTGGACAAGCCCGAGCACATGATCGTCGGTCACGACCGTATGGGCGGCGCGCAGGCGGCGCGACACATCGTCGATTTGGGCCACAAGCGTATTGCCTTTATCTCTGGCCCGGAGACCTTCCGTTCCTCGCACGAGCGGCGAGGGGGGTTCGAGGATGGCCTGGCCGAGGCCGGATTGAGCTTGTCGCCGAACGATATCGTACAGGGCGCCTACACCTTCGAGTCCGGCGTCGCCTGTGGCGACGAACTGCTCTCGCGCTCGCCGCGTCCGACGGCGATCTTCTGCGGCAACGACGAAATGGCCGCCGGCGTCCTGCAATCGGCCCGAAAGGCGGGCCTGTCGGTGCCGCAAGATCTCACCGTGGTCGGGTTCGACGATTTCCAGATCGCGCAGGCGGTGTGGCCGCCGCTGACCACGATCCATACGCCGACGCGCGAGATCGGCAGGATCGCGGTCGAAAAGCTGATTGGCGATGAGCGCCGCGAACCGCGCGATGTCACCAAGATGGAACCAAATCTGGTTATCCGGCAGTCTTCGGGGCCGGTTCCGGCCTAGGTCGGTGCCAAACCCCGGTGCTTGCATCGTGACATGACACCGGTTACCAAGCGGACACGAGCGGCGGTCGGCGAAACCGCCATCGATTGAGGGAGCAGACGCGAATCCATGGCCAGGCCTCTGAATTTTCACGAGGATCGTCTTTTCCCGTCCGATCCGACGACGCGGTCCTACGCGCGCGGCCTCTATGCGCTGGTCAAGGATCTGCCGATCATCAGCCCGCACGGCCACACCGATCCGTCCTGGTTCGCCACCAACGCGCCTTTCCAGGACGCCACGGACCTTCTGCTGGCCCCCGACCACTACCTGTTTCGCATGCTCTACAGCCAGGGGATCGGCCTGGATGCGTTGAAGGTGCGCTCGAAGGCCGGCGTTCCCGACACCGACCCTCGCGAGGCCTGGCGCGTCTTGGCGTCGAATTTCCACCTGTTCCGCGGCACGCCGTCGTGGGTGTGGCTGAACCACGTGTTCGCCAAGGTGTTCGGCTTCACCGAGTTCCTCGAAGCCTCGAACGCCGACGACTATTTCGACCGCATCAACGCCGCGCTCGCCACTGACGCCTTCCGTCCTCGCGCGTTGTTCGACCGGTTCAATATCGAGACGCTCGCCACCACTGAAGGTCCGCACGAGAGCCTGCATCATCACGCCGCCATCCGCGAAAGCGGCTGGGGCGGGCATGTGATCACCGCCTATCGTCCCGATGCGGTCATCGACTTTGAAGATGAGCGTGGTCCTCGGGCGTTCGAGCGTTTCGCCGAAACCTCGGGCCAGGACGTCTATAGCTGGAAGCGCTATCTGGAAGCGCATCGCCTGCGCCGCCAGGCTTTCATCGACGCCGGCGCCACCTCTTCCGACCACGGCCATCCGACCGCGGCGACCGCTGATCTTTCGGACGTCGAGGCCGAGGCGCTGTTCAACAGCCTGGTGAAGGGGGATGTCACCCCGGAGAAGGCCGAACTCTTCCGCGCTCAGATGCTGACCGAAATGGCCAAGATGAGCCTCGACGACGGGCTGGTCATGCAGATCCACCCCGGCTCGCACCGCAACCATAATGTCGGCCTGTTGAACTCGCACGGTCGCGACAAGGGCGCCGACATCCCGATGCGCACCGAGTATGTGGATGCGCTCAAGCCGCTCTTGACCCGTCTGGGCAATGATCCGCGCCTGTCGATCATCCTGTTCACGCTGGACGAGACGACCTACAGCCGCGAGCTGGCCCCGCTGGCCGGCCACTATCCGGTGCTTAAGCTGGGCCCGTCCTGGTGGTTCCACGACAGCCCGGAAGGCATGATGCGCTTCCGCGAGCAGGTCACCGAGACCGCCGGCTTCTACAACACCGTCGGCTTCAACGACGACACCCGCGCCTTCCTGTCGATCCCGGCCCGCCACGACGTGGCCCGCCGCGTCGACAGCGCGTTCCTCGCCCGCATGGTCGCCGAGCATCGGATGGATCTGGTCGAGGCCGAAGAGCTGATCGTCGACCTGACCTACAACCTGCCCAAGAAGGCCTACAAGTTGGACCAGCGTCCGGATTGGGCTCGCCCCACGACGCTGCGCGCCGCCGCCGAATAGAACACCCTTTCCGGAGACCTCCCCATGTTCGCCAAGACCTATCACGCCACCCATCCGGACATGATGTTCGCGGTCAGCAATGACGACCTGCGCGACCGTTACCTGATGCAGGGCCTGTTTCAGGACGGCCAGATCGTCCTGACCTACAATCACGCCGAGCGCTTCGTCGTCGGCGGCGTCGTGGCCACCTCGGCCGTCAAGCTGCCCGACCAGACCGAGCCCGCCTCGGCCGCCGGCCACCCGTTCCTGGAGCGCCGCGAGCTGGGCGTGATCAATGTCGGCGAGACCACCGGCAAGATCACCGTCGACGGCGTCGCCTACGAGATCGTTCCGCGTGACGGCCTGTACGTGACCATGGGCGCCAAGGACGTGACCTTCGAAGGCCTGAACGGCGAAGCCGCGCGCTTCTACCTGGTCAGCCTGCCGGCCCACGCCGCGTTTGAGACCAAGAAGCTGGCCTTCGCCGACGCCGTCGCCCTGGAGCGCGGCGCGCTGGAGACCTCCAACGAGCGCACCATCTACCAGTACATCGTGCCGACCACCTGCAAGTCGGCTCAGCTGCTGCTGGGCATGACCGTGCTGAAGCCGGGCAGCGTCTGGAACACCATGCCGCCCCACCTGCACGACCGCCGTTCGGAAGCCTATTTCTACTTCGGTCTGGGTGAGAACGACCGGGTCTTCCACTACATGGGCGAGCCGGACGAGATGCGTCACATCGTGATCGCCAACGAGGAAGCCGTGATGAGCCCGCCGTGGTCGATCCACATGGGCTCGGGCACCGCCAACTACACCTTCATCTGGGCGATGGGCGGCGAAAACCTCGACTACACCGACATGAACGTGCTGGACATCTGCCAGCTGAAGTAGGGGCGAAAGCCCACGCGCGCTTCGCTTGTCATCCCGGGCGAAGCGGAGCGAAGACCCGGGACCCAGGGCCGCGCGCTGAGCGGTGGCCCCTGGGTCCCGGATAGCCTCTGCGAGGCTTCCGGGATGACACGAATTTTGGATCAGGAAATCAGCACCATGGCCAATCCGTTCAGCCTCGAAGGCAAGGTCGCGCTCGTCACGGGCGCCAACACCGGGATCGGGCAGGGGATCGCCATCGCCCTGGCCGCCGCCGGCGCGGACATCGCCGCTGCGGGCCGCAGCGAACCGACAGAAACCCAAGCCGCCGTCGAGGCCCTGGGCCGCAAGTTCCTGTCGATCAAGGCCGACTTCGGCTCGATCGAGCCCGTCCAGCGCGTGGTCGACGAGACCGTCGCCGCGTTCGGCAAGGTCGACATCCTGGTCAATAACGCCGGCATCATCCGCCGCGCGGACTCGATCGAGTTCAGCGAAGCCGACTGGGACGCGGTGATGGACACCAATCTGAAGGTGGTCTTCTTCCTGACCCAGGCCTTCGCCAAGCAGGCCCTGAAGCAGGGCTTCGAGGGCGGTCAGGCCAAGGTGATCAACATCGCCTCGCTGCTCTCGTTCCAGGGCGGCATCCGCGTGCCGTCCTATACGGCCTCCAAGTCGGGCCTGGCGGGCCTGACCAAGATCCTCGCCAACGAGTGGGCGACCAAGGGGATCAACGTCAACGCCATCGCGCCGGGCTATTTCGACACCAATAACACCGAGGCCCTGCGCGCCGACCAGGACCGCAACGCCGCCATCCTGGCGCGCATTCCGGCCGGTCGTTGGGGCCGTCCGGAGGATATCGGGGGCGCAGCAGTGTTCCTGGCCTCGTCCGCAGCCGACTACGTCCAGGGCATTACTCTGCCCGTGGATGGCGGTTGGTTGGCCCGCTAGCGAAATAAAAACGCGCAAAAATACGATGGTAGCGCAACCATCGTGCCGGGCGGCTTTTCCCGCCCGGTGAAGCGCGCTAGAGGGCGCCGCGACGTCAAGCGCCGGGTGTCGCCCTGGTGCGATAGCGCGTCTTCTTGATCCATTCCTGTTCGGGACCGCCGGTCGCGCGGTCCTTGGAGTCCGCGCATGCGCAACCCGGCCCTGTCGATCGACGTCGACCGTCCGACCAGCCGCCACGTCCGCCAGAACGCCAATCTGCTCAGCGATCTGCTGATCGAGGCGATCACCTTTCTGGAGGGCGAGGAGAAGGCCGAGCTGGTGGCCAAGGCGCGCAAGGCCGCGTCGCGGGAGGACGTGGCCAATGGCGACACGCCGCTTCTGGATCACCTGTTCGCAGACCTGACGACCGAGCAGGCGGTGTTCCTGTCCCGCGCCTTCGCCAGCCACTCGCTGCTGGCCAATATCGGCGAGGACGTCGCCGGCCGCCGTCGCCACGCCGAGGCCGACGCCCAGCCGGGCGACGAGCGCCCTCGCACCCTGATCGACGCGGTGAAGGCGCTGAAGGCCGCCGGCAAGTCCGACGCCGAACTGGCCAAGGTCTTCGCGGCGATGAACGTCGTGCCGGTGCTGACGGCCCACCCCACCGAAGTTCGCCGCCGCAGCATGGTCGATCGCGAGACTGAGATCTCGCGCCTGATGGCGCTGCGTCGCCACCACCTGCCGCCGGCTCTCGAGGCCGAGATCCGCGAGAGCCTGTTCCGCGAGATCGCCCTGATGTGGCGCACCCGTCTCTATCGTCCCGAGCGGATCACCGTGAAGGACGAGATCCGTAACGCGCTGTCGATCGTCCGCACCTCGATCCTGCCGGCGATCATCGACCTCTACGGCGACTGGACCGGCAAGATCGGCCAGCACGGCCAATTGGCGCCGCTGCTGAAGATGGGCTCGTGGCTGGGCGGCGACCGCGACGGCCATCCCGGCGTCAACGGCCAGACGCTGAAGTTGGCGTTGAGCTCGCAGTCCCGCGTGATCCTCGACTGGTACGCTGGCGAGGTGCGCAAGCTGTGGTCCAATCTGGCGGTCTCGACCGCCTATACGCCGGTCTCCGAGCAGCTGCTGGCCCTGGCCGCCCAGGCCCAAGACCCTTCGGTCCACCGGATCGACGAGCCCTATCGCCTGGCGCTAGAGCTGATCTTCGACCGCCTGACCGCCGTCTCGCAGAAGCTGACCGGCGCTCCGGTGGCCTTTGCGTCGGGCGTGACCAGCGTCGAGCCGTACGCGCATCCGGACGCCTTCGTCGCCGACCTGTCGGTGATCATCGACAGCCTGGCGCGCAATGGCGGCGAGCGCCTGGTGGGCTCGGCGCTACGCACCCTGGTCGAGGTGGCCAAGGCTTGCGGCTTCCATCTGATGAGCCTGGACCTGCGCCAGAACGCCGATGTCCATGAGCGCACGCTGGACGAGCTGTTCCGCCGCGCCGGCACAGGCGTTGAGTATCTGAAGCTCGACGAAGACGCCCGCTGCAAGGTGCTGATCGACGAGCTGTCGCACCAGCGTCCGCTGGTCTCGCCGTTCACCGCCTATGGCGAGGAGACGAGCAAGGAGCTGGCGACCATGGAGGCGGCCGCCCAGGCGGTGCGCGACTACGGTCATGGCTGCCTTGGCGCCTACATCATCTCGAAGTCGGCGACCTTGTCGGACATGCTCGAGCCGCTCGTTCTGCTCAAGCAGGTGGGCCTGGTCTGGGGCGGGGCCGCGCCGCGCGCCTCGGTCAAGGTTGCGCCGTTGTTCGAGACCATCGGCGACCTCGAAAATGGTCCGGCCGTGCTGCGCCAGTGGCTGCAGCTGCCGCTCAGCCGCACGATCCTGGGCGACCGGCCGGTGCAGGAGATCATGCTCGGCTACTCCGACAGCAATAAGGACGGCGGCTATGTCGCCAGCCGGCGCGGCGTGGCGACGGGCGCTTCGGCCCTGGCCCACGAGGCCGACCGGATGGGCGTCGGTTTGCAGTTGTTCCACGGCCGCGGCGGCAGCGTCGGGCGGGGCGGGGGACCTGCCGCCGAGGCAGTGTTGGCCCAGCCAGCCGGCACGGTGCAGGGCCGCATCCGCATGACCGAGCAGGGCGAGATGATCGCCCGCCGCTTTGGCGACCAGCCCACCGCGCGCCGCAATCTCGACGGCCTGGCCGCTGCCGTGCTGATGGCCAGCGAGCGCCCGATCCCCAAGCGCGACCCTAAGGTCGAGGACGCCATGACCGCCCTGGCCGAGGCCTCGTTCCACGGCTATCGGGCGCTGGTCTATGACGACGCCGCCTTCGAGGACTTCTTCTGGTCGGTCACGCCGATCAGCGAGATCGTCGGCCTCAATATCGGCAGTCGTCCCGCCAGCCGGACCGCCAGCCGCAAGATCGAGGACCTGCGGGCCATCCCGTGGGTGTTCAGCTGGTCGCAGGCGCGGTTCATGCTGCCGGGCTGGTACGGCTTCGCCTCAGGTGTCGAGCGGGCCGGTCTATCCGTCGAGCAGCTCCGCGATCTGGCGGGCGGCTTCGACTTCTTCGCCTCCCTGCTGTCGAATATGGAGCTGGCCCTGGCCCAGAGCCAGATGGGCATCGCCGCCCGCTATGTGGCGCTGTCGCCCGACAAGGCCGACGCCCAGCGGATCTTCGCGACGATCCGGCGTGAGCACGAGGCCGCGACGGGTCTGGCCTTGGCGATCCGGGGGGGAACGGCCCTGCTGGACAATCAGCCCGATCTCGCCGAGTCGGTCTCTCTGGCCAGCCGCTCGGTCGACCCGCTGAACCACCTGCAATTGGAGCTTCTGTCGCGCCGCCGAGCGGGGGACAGCGACGAAGAGCTGCGTCTGGCCATCCAGTTGACCGTTGCCGGGATCGCGGCGGGGCTGCGCAATACGGGTTGAGCCTCACGGACACGTCTTCTCCCCTTGTGGGAGAAGGTGGCCCGAAGGGCCGGATGAGGGGTTTCTCGGCCTTGCCTGCGCGACCCCTCATCCGACCCACTGCGTGGGTCACCCTCTCCCGCAAGGGGAGAGGAGAGTAAGCCGTTCGAATCCAATGGCTTATCGATTACGGATATCATGAGTTCCTAGTGCTTGCGCTCCTTTGCGGTTTCTGATTATCTCCCGATGACACCGGTGGCAAAGATGGCGCTGCTGTTTTGGTAACCGGTGTCATAACGTTTCGGTTCGGCGTCGTGGTCGTCCGTTTCGTTTGCGGCTCTTTGAGCTCGCTCCTGCGCAAACTTTCGGGGCGTCGGCGGAGTCCGACGCCTCAATTTTGTATCGGGCGGCGAGGGCGGCGGGCCGACGGAAAAGGTCTGGGGAAGGAAGCGTCCATCGGAAAGCTTTCGCGCGAGGCCGGCTGCCAAAGCCGATTTCAGCGTGGTCGCATCCCTTAGTTTGACGTTGCGGCAAGCCCGGTGTGGCGCGCGAGCGCGACGCGGTCTAAGGGAACGCCCTGAGCCAATTCCGGCGAAATATTGCTCGCGCGGCGGCCCATGCGGCCCTTCGCGCAAGAACGATCCTTCGGGAAGGAGTTTGAGATGGTGAAAGACCGTATGGCGGTGCTGACCGCCCTGATGGACCAGGGCGTCATTCCGGTGTTCTACCACCCGGACGTCGAGGTCTGTAAGAGCGTGATCCAGGCCTGCGCCGACGGCGGCGCGCCCTGCATCGAGTTCACCAATCGCGGCGATTTCGCCAGCCACGTCTTCTATGAAGTGACCCGCTATTTCGCCGAGGCGGATCCGCGCGTGATCATGGGCGTGGGCTCGATCGTCGATGCGCCGACCGCCGGCATCTACATCGCCAACGGCGCCAAGTTCGTCGTCGGCCCGATCCTGAACGCCGACGTCGCCAAGGTCTGCAACCGTCGCAAGATCCCGTACTCGCCGGGCTGCGGTTCGGCCTCGGAAATCTCGTACGCCGAAGAGCTGGGCTGCGAGATCGTCAAGGTGTTCCCGGGTTCGTCGGTCGGCGGTCCCGATTTCGTCAAGGCGGTGCTGGGCCCGATGCCCTGGACCCGCATCATGCCGACGGGCGGCGTCGATCCGGACGAGGCCTCGGTGAAGAAGTGGTTCGGCGCGGGCATCGTCGCCGCCGGCATGGGCTCCAAGCTGATCACGCAAGAGCTGCTGGACGCCAAGGACTACGCGGGCATCTCCAAGAAGGTCCGCGAGACGGTAGACCTGATCAAGAAGGTTCGTGGGAAGGCCTAAGACCAAATGACCGACAATATCCTCAATATCCGCCCGGCTTCGGAGACGAAGTGGGACTGCGCCAGCTTCGGCGAAGTGATGCTGCGTTTCGACCCGGGCTTCGGCCGGGTGCGCAACGCCCGTCAGTTCCAGGTCTGGGAAGGCGGCGGCGAATACAACGTCGCCCGCGCTTTCAAGAAGTGCTGGGGCAAGCGCTCGACGGCCGTCACCGCCCTGCCGGTGAACGATCTGGGCTGGCTGGTCGAGGATCTGATGATGCAGGGCGGTGTCGACACCTCCCACATCATCTGGCGCGATTTCGACGGCCTGGGCCGTAACACGCGCGTTGGTCTGAACTTCACCGAGAAGGGCTTCGGCGTTCGTCCGGCCCTGGGCTGCAGCGACCGGGGTCACTCGGCCGCCTCGCAGATCCGCCCCGGTGAAGTGAACTGGGAAAAGCTGTTCGGCGAAGAAGGCGTGCGCTGGTTCCACACCGGCGGCATCTTCGCCGCCCTGGCCAGCAACACCGCCGAAGCCGTGATCGAAGCGGTGGAAGTGGCCCGCAAGTACGGCACCGTGGTGTCCTACGACCTGAACTACCGCGCCAGCCTGTGGAAGTCGCAGGGCGGCAAGGAAGGCGCTCAGAAGGTCAACCGTCACATCGCTCAGTACGTCGATGTGATGATCGGCAACGAGGAAGACTTCACCGCCTGCCTCGGCTTCGAAGTGGAAGGCCTGGACGAGCACATCAGCTCGATCGACCCGGCCAACTTCAAGAAGATGATCGAGACCGCCGTAAAGCAGTTCCCGAACTTCAAGGTCGCCGCCACCACCCTGCGCAACGCCAAGACCGCCTCGGTCAACGACTGGTCGGCGATCCTGTACGCCGGCGGCGAGTTCTACGCGTCGATGATGCGTGAGAACCTCGAGATCTACGACCGCGTCGGCGGCGGCGACGGCTTCGCCTCGGGCCTGGCGTTCGGCTTCATGGAAGGCAAGGGCCCCCAGGCCGCCGTCGAATACGGCGCGGCTCACGGCGCCCTGGCCATGACCACCCCGGGCGACACCTCGATGGTGCGCAAGGAAGAGGTCGAGGCCGTGATGAAGGGCAAGGGCGCGCGGGTCATCCGCTAGTCCGTGAAAAATGTCATCCCGGCCAAGCGCCTTGCGCGTCGAGCCGGGACCACGGCAGGCGCATGCGTTTCCGGCGGTCCCGGGTCTTCGCCCGGGATGACAACATCTGAAAAGCCCTCGGTCGAAAGACCGGGGGCTTTTTCTTTGTCCTTCGCCTCAAGGCGGGCGAGTTCCGTCGAGTTGCGAAACTTCCGCATTTTCTGGATCACCTTGCGCCGCAAATGCGCCTTGCGGGCAGGCGGCCAGGCAGGGTCAGGCTGTTGAGGGCGGGGGTGGCGCGCCATCGGGTTCCTTTCAATCCAGCATGAAGCGCTCCGGCGCGTCGCGTCGGAGGTGCGGGGAAGGAGCGGGGCGCCGGGACTTCGCCCGGAGTGCATTGAAGAATTACCGTTTCGACGAAGCGCAACGCCCCGCGCGATCGTTTTCCAGAAGCGCGCCGTCGTGATGCTGTTCGCACCGCGCCGACCTTGAAGCCTCCGACGGGCGGGCCTGGCCGCGAAGCCTGGTCCCGGCTGCGGATCTTTCGATCCGCCCGTCGCGTCGCCAGCCCGCATCCCCCGTCGCTTTTGTGTTCCAGGGCCGACCGCCGTAGGAGGGATGCAGTTGCGGAGCTTCCACCGCACCGACGAGCGCGCCCGCTCGACCGCCCCTCAAAGCCGCGAAGGTCGCTGGCCGCGCGCCCTCCCCAGTGCTTCGAGGTGGGAAGAGGATAGGGCAGGTTTTGGAGCCGGGGATGAAATCGCAGGAGCGCTCAACCTATCCCCTCTCTCTTTGAGAGAGGGAGGGGCCCAAGCGAAGCTTGGGAGGGTGAGTGGTTTCACCCTTTCCGGACAAGGTGGGGCTGGCAAGGATCTGAAAAGGTGGGGTTTCTCGGCTAGAGCCGTAACCACTCACCCTCCCACGCCTTGCGGCGCGGGCCCCTCCCTCTCTCTAAGAGAGAGGGACTCAATCCTCGTCCCCTTACGAGCGTTCGACCCGCAGCTTGGCGTTCAGCGCCAGGCTCGCTTCCATCCGCGCCAGCTGCTCCGGCGTGGCGGGCGACTGGTGCTGGGCCTTCCACTCGGCGGCGGGCATGCCGTGGACCGCTTCGCGGGCGGCTTCCTTGCTGATCGCGCCGTCCGAGGCCTCGTGGACCCAGTCGCCCAGGCAGTTGCGGCAGAAGCCGGCCAGGCCCATCAGGTCGATGTTCTGGGCGTCGCTGCGCATCTGCAGATGCTCGACCAAGCGGCGGAAGGCGGCGGCGGCGAGGCGGTCTTCGATGTCGAGGGTCATGGGCGTTCCAAATGTCGTGTCATCCCGGCCGAAAGACCGCGAAGCGGGCTGTAGAGCCGGGACCCGGGAGCCACTGCAGTGCGCCGGCCCCTGGGTCCCGGCGCTCCGCTGCGCTACGGCCGGGATGACACGGAAAAGCGTCGGTTTCGAGCCTAGAGATTCCGATCTTTCAGCGCGAGAGTGCCCAACCCCCTTCGGCAGGATTCGACCATGGATTTCTCCAAGCTCCGCACCACCAGCAAGGTCACCACCGAGTGGAGCTATCCGCAAGGCGCGCCGCTGCGCACGGGCTGGCTGCGGGTCGACACTGCGCCGGACCATGAGCTCTATTGGGAGGAGTACGGCCGCGCCGACGGCGAGCCGGTGATGTTTCTGCACGGCGGTCCCGGCGGGGCCTGCGCGCCGGTGATGTCGCGCTTCTTCGATCCGGACCGCTATCGCGTGATCCTGTTCGACCAGCGTGGCTGCGGCAAGAGCCGCCCGACCGTGGCGGCCGATGGCCCGGATAAGGCCCTGGCCAACAACACCACCGACCATCTGGTCTCCGACATCAACGCCCTGCGCGAGGCGCTGGGGATCAGCGGCAAGATGCATGTGTTCGGTGGCAGCTGGGGCAGCACCCTGGCGCTGGTCTACGCCATCCGTCATCCGGACAAGGTCGCCTCGCTGATCCTGCGCGGCATCTTCCTGGGGCGGAAGGAGGACCTGCTCTACATGTATCAGGGCAACGCCGAGACCTATCAGACCCAGCCCTACGCCCTAAGCGCGCCGGGCGCCTACATCACCTATCCCGACGAGTGGAAGGCCTTTGTCGAGGTGATCGCGCCCGAGCAGCGCGGCGACATGATGGCCGCCTACAAGGCGATCTTCGACATGGTTCCGACCACCGACGCCGAGCGCGCGGCGCAGCTGAGGGCGGCCCTGGCCTGGTCGGTGTGGGAAGGCACCATCTCGAACATGATCCCGGCCGCAGAGGACGCGGGCAAGTTCGGCGAGGCCGAATTTGCGCTCAGCTTCGCCCAGATCGAGGCCCACTTCTTCGCCCACGACCTGTTCCTGAAAGAGGGCGAGATCACCGACGGCGTGGCGGCCTTGAAGGGCGTGCCGGTCCATATCGTGCATGGGCGTTTCGACCAGGTCTGCCCGCTGACCCAGGGCTCGCGGCTGGTCCAGGCGCTGGAGGCGGCGGGGACGCCGCCGGCGACCTATGTCATCACCGACGCCGGCCACAGCGCCATGGAGGCCCAGACGGTGCTGGCGCTGACGGCGATCATGGACGGGCTGCCCAGGCTCTAACCCCGCACGAAGATGTTCCGCAGCCACTGCGTGCCGGCCTTGGCGGCCTGACCCCAGTCCTCCTCGTCGTCCAGCGTGTCGGGCTTGTAGCCCCAGGGACTGAACAGCTTCAGGCGCGGAACCTTGGCGAAGACGGCGGTGTCGCGCGTGGTCAGGGTCAGGCCGTGCTCCAGCGCCGTGGCCGCAAGCAGGGCGTCGCGAGCGTTGGCCAGCGGGATCTGAGCCCGGCGGCGGGCCACGGCGGCGTCGACCGAAAGGATGCGCCCCTCGAAGGCGGGGGACACGCGTTCGGTCAGCCACGCGCGCAGGGCCGCGCCATGGGCCTTGTCGCTGCGTTCCGCGCGGACGCCGGCGGTCTCCAGCTCCATGAGCGTGATGGCCGAGATAAAGAGGTTGGTTCGAGCCACCCCGGCGGCCCAGGCGGCGAGGCCCGGGTCGGTCCCGCCGGCCTTGGCGTTACGCAGTTCGTAGACGACGTCGGTGTCCAGCAGGTGCATCAGCGGTCCCAGCGCTCCGGCGCCAGGTCGACGGCGGGGAGGGCGGGCATGGCCAGCAGGTCGACGATCGTCTCGCTCTGGCCCGAGAGGCGGCGATAGGTCTCGACGCTCATCAGGACGTGGGTGGGCCGTCCCCGGTCGGTGATGAACACCGGCTCGATTCGCGCCGCGCGCTTGGCCTGGCTGACATCCTGGTTGAATTCGCGGCTGGTGACGACCTTCATGACCCGGACCTTTACGCCCTGACTGACAAGGCTGTCTTGTAGGTACGTTACTACAAAGTGGCCTTCCGGCAACAGACGATAGACCAGCAAAAACAATCGACTGACAAGGCTGTCAAAAATGCGTTCGACCGGTTGCGCGCGCGCACGTTCTCTGTTCGGCATGCGTCCAAGGCGCAAAGCCAAGACGATCCATTAGGGGGCTAAAGGGACGTGTCAGACATCATCGCGCACACGCTGCACACCATCGGCGATATCCTCGCGCCGCACGGGCCGGCGACCAAGGCGGTCGCGCAGAGCTATGCGCCGAACGACTATTCCATCCATTTCTTCCTGCAACTGGCGGTGATCCTGCTGGCCTGCCGGGTGGTGGGCTGGCTTGGCAAGAAGTTCCTGGCCCAGCCGCAGGTGGTGGGCGAGATGATCGCCGGCGTGGTCCTGGGTCCGTCGCTGCTGGGGCTTTTGTTCCCCGACTTCCAGCTGGCCCTGTTCCCCAAGGAGACGCGCAACGTCCTCTATGTCGGCGCCCAGCTGGGCGTGGGCCTCTACATGTTCCTGGTCGGCACCACCTTCCAGGCGGGGCACTTCAAGGCCAAGGCCAAGAGCGCGATGAGCGTCTCGTTCGCCGGCATCGCCGCGCCATTCGCCATCGCCGCGATCATCACCCCGTTCCTGCTGAAGGTCCCGGGCCTGTTCGCGCCGACGATCACGCCGGGCGCGGCGACGCTGTTCATGGGCGCCTGCATCGCCCTGACCGCCTTCCCGATGCTGGCGCGGATCATCAACGAACGCGGCCTGCAGAAGACCGCGCTGGGCACCCTGTCCCTGACCGCCGGCGCGTTCGACGACGCGGTGTCGTGGTGCGTGCTGGCCTTGGTGCTGGCCACTTTCGGCGGCGGGCCGGGCGTGGCGGTGCTGGCTATCGGCGGTGGTTTGCTGTGGGTGCTGTTCGTGCTGACCCTGGGTCCCAAGATCCTGGCGCCGCTGGGCCGCATGGTCGAGCGCGAGGGCGAGATGAGCACGCACGCTCTGGCCCTCGTCATCCTGGCCTTCTGCGTCTCGGCCTTCCTGATGGACGCGGTCGGCATCCACGCCATCTTCGGCGGCTTCATCATGGGCGTGGTCATGCCGCGCGGCCGCCTGACCGAAGAGCTGAAAAAGAAGGTCGAGCCGCTGGCCGTGGTGCTGCTGCTGCCGATGTTCTTCACCTATTCGGGCCTGAACACCCGGATGGACATCGTTAACTCGCTGGAGCTGTTCCTGATCGCGCTGGGCATCCTGGCCGTCTCGATCCTGGCCAAGTGGGGCGCCTGCTATGTCGCCGCCCGGGCGACCGGCGAGGACCACGCCACCGCCATGGGCATCGGCGCCCTGATGAACTCGCGCGGCCTGATGGAGCTGATCATCATCAATATCGGCCTGCAGAAGGGCATCATCGGCCCGACGCTGTTCTCGATGCTGGTGCTGATGGCGATTGTCACCACGGTGATGGCCAGCCCGCTGTTCGAGATCGTCTACGGCAAGAAGGCCCGCGAGCGCGGGGAACTGGACGCGGTTCCCGACCCGGCGCGGGTTTAGAGGCCGCGCGCGGGGCCCGCTTCGAGCGGGTCCCGCCGCACGACGTCCAGAATATTTCGACGCCGCGCCTCCAAAAGCCGTCGTCAGGGCCTCTAGCAGACGGGAGGCCCGTTCATGCCCGTCAGTATCAATCTGTCCGCGTCGCCGGATCTGCGGTCCTCATCCAGAGAACCCGTCGTATGATCACGCGTCGCCCGCTTGTCGCCGCTCTGGCCGCCGCGCCCTGGTTTGTCTCGCCCGCTCAAGGCCGCTCCCGACGCGCGGACGACGCCCAGGCGATCGACGCCTTTGTCCGCCGGGCGCTGGCCGAGGTGTCGGTCGTTCCCGGCCTCTCGCTGGCCGTGGTGCGTGGATCCGAGGTGGTGATGACCGCCGGCTACGGTGTCGCCGATCTGGAAACAGGCCGCCCGGCGGACGCCGACACGGCGTTCTACATCGCGTCCTCGACCAAGGCCTTCACCGCGCTGGCGATCGCCGCCATGGCCGCGCGCGGGGCGTTCGAGTTGGATGCGCCGCTCAGCCGCTGGATCGGTGACAGCCCGTTCCCCGCCGATCTGGCCGCTTCTGTCAGTCTTTCGGATCTTCTGTGTCACCGCTCGGGCCTGGAGAACCCGCCGATCGCGTATCGCGCCGCCTTCACAGGCGAGCACACGCCCAGGGTCATGAGCGCCTTGCTGGACGCCACCACCCGCAGCCAGGACACGCCGCACGGGGTCTTCCGCTATACCAACACGGGCTACAACCTCGCCACGACGCTGATCCAGGACCGCTTTGGCCTGGACTGGCGTGACCTGGTCGACCAGGAGGTGCTGCGGCCCGCCGGCATGCGGCGCACCACAGCGCGCATCGACGGCGCGCGCCGGCGGATGCAGGTCGCCGTGGGGCACACGCCCGCCGCCGACGGTCGCATCGCGCCCAGCCCGTTGCAGAAGATCAACGCCACCATGCAGTCGGCCGGCGGGCTGGTCTCCACCGCCCGTGACATGGCGCGCTGGCTGGAGATCCAGTTGAACGACGGCGTGCTGGCGGGGAAGCGGCTTTTCCCCCAGGGCCTTGTCGCCTCGACGCACCGGCCCCTCGTCGAGCAGCAAGCCAAGTTCGGCGCCTATGTCCGCGACGGCTATGGACTGGGCTGGCAGACGGGCCGCTATGGCGATCAGCGCCTGATCCATCATTTCGGCAACTTCGCCGGGGCGCGGGCCCATGTGTCCTTCATGCCCGCGCGCGGGGTCGGCGTGGCGGTGATGGCGAACGAGGACGTCATGGCCGGGGAGGTGACGGACCTCGTGGCCAACTACGTCTATGACCGCCTGGCCGGACGGGACGACCTGGACGCGGTCTACAACGGGGAACTGACCGCGCTGAAGATCCGGATCGACAAGCGTCGCGCCGGCCTGGCCGCCAGCCGCGCCGACCGGGCGCGGCGCGCCTGGTCGCTGGGTCAGCCGAACAGCCACTATGTCGGGAGCTACCGCAATCGGCTTATGGGGCGCCTGGAGATCGCCGAGGTCGACGGCCGGCTGCTGGTGCGCGCCGGCCCGATGACGGCCCTGGCCGAAGCCGGCGCCGAACCCGAGACGGTGCGGGTGGAGCTGGTCCCCATGAGCGGCCAGATCCTCCGCTTCATCGGCGCCGACGCGCTGGTGCTGGACAGCCAGACCTATGAGCGGGTGTAAGGCGGCCAACCTCATCTTCATTTGTCGTCCCGGAAGCCTCGCAGAGGCTATCCGGGGCCCAGGGGCAAGCGGCAGTGCGGTCGCCCCTGGGTCCCGGCGCTACAGCCCGCAAGCGGGCTTCCGGCCGGGATGACAAAAGGAGTTTGGCCATTGCGCTTTCGCGTCCTGAGCCCGCCCTGCCAGGGGCTCAGACCCCCTCGAGCGCCTTGTCGAAGCCGAAGCGGTTGATCTGGGTGATCAGGTCGCGGTGGCTGGGCAGGTCCTGGGTGGCGCGGTCGGCGAAGCCGCGGATCTTGGCGAACAGCTTGGCTGCGCCCGCCACGTCCGGGAACTCGCCCGCGCCGTCGGCCAGGTCGGTCTCAAAGCCCATGCCGTACAGAATGTACTGGTAGTTGAAGAAGGCGAAGGTCTCGAGATCCAGGATGAAGTCGAACCGCGCCGGCGGGCGGTGACGCCACTGCTCCAGCAGTTCGGTCAGCCGCTCGGGGATCGAGGCCGGATCGACATTGTCGCGCCAGAACGGCTCGGTGCGCCGGCTCAGCGCATAGTGCAGCTTCAGGAAGACGATGATGTTGTCGAAGCGCGCGGCCATCAGGTCGTTGAACCGGCGGGCGGGCGCGCTAACCGGGCCGGAGTGCGGAAAGAGCTCGGCGATCATCGCCACGGCGGCCTCGATCAGCACGACGCCGGTCGACTCCAGCGGCTCCAGGAAGCCGGCCGCCAGGCCCACCGCGACGCAGTTCTTGATCCACTGCTGCTCGCGATAGCCGGCGTCGAAGGCGATCTTGCGGGTTTCGATCTCGCCGGCCGCCTTGCCAAGATAGTCGCGCAAGACGGCTTCAGCGCGATCGTCGTCCATATAGTCGCTGGCGTAGACGCAGCCCACGCCGCGACCACCGGCCAGGGCGATGTCCCAGATCCAGCCGGCTTCGTGGGCGGTGGCGACGGTGTAGCTCTGGATCGGCGCGTCGGGCCGCTCATAGGGCGCGCGGCAGGCCACAGCGCGATCGGCGAACAGGACCGGCTTGGCGGACTTGAACGGCGAGCCCAGCGCCTTGCCGATCAGCTCGGCGCGGAAGCCGGTGCAGTCGATGAAGAGGTCGGCGCTCAGGGCCCCATGGCCTGGCGAGGCGACATGGGCGATCGCGCCGGACTCGTCCAGCGCCACCTCCGACACCGCGCCTTGCAGGTGTCGAACCCCCAGCGCGCGGGCGCGGTCAGCCAGCACCTGGGCCAGCTTGGCGGCGTCGAAGTGGTAGGCGTAGTTCAAGGGCCCCGCGAAGTCGCTTTCGTGCGGACGCTTGGGCGCGCGGGCCGCATCGGCCACCCGCGCCTGGATGGTCACGGCCTCGGCGAACGGGGCGCGGGTTTGTTCGCTCTGCAGCAGCCAATAGGGCGCCAGGCTGGTGCCCTCGGTGGCGAAGGGGGCCTCGAACGGGTGGAAATAGCTGTGGCGACGGCCGTCGCGCGGCGCCTCGGCCCAGTCAACGAAGCGGATGCCCTGCTTGAAGGTCGCCGAGGTCTCGCGGATGAAATGCGCCTCCTCGATGCCGAGAAAGCGCAGGGTGTTACGAATGGTCGGGAAGGTGGCCTCGCCGACGCCGACAATGCCGATGTCGGGCGACTCCAGCAGGGTGATCTCAAGATGGCTCTGTTCGGCCACCCGCAGCGCCTTGGCTAGGTAAGCCGCCGTCAGCCAGCCGGCCGTCCCGCCGCCCACGATCAGAATGCTACGCCTGCGCTGCATGGCCTCAGTGATAGCAGAGTTCGGGGCGGGGGAGGGAAGTCTTGGGGGCTTCCACTGCGGGACGATGAGGCCCGAAACCGCAAAGACTAAAACCTCTCGTCATCCCGGCCGTACCCCGGCGAAAGCCGGGGGGAGAGCCGGGACCCAGGGGCAAGCGGCAGTGGGGTGGCCCCTGGGTCCCGGCGCTACAGCCCGCTCTGCGGTCTTCCGGCCGGGATGACGGCAGAAGATGAATTCAGCGTGGTGGTTGGGCCCGCAGAGCCCACGCGCCTTACGGGATGACGACTTCGCCGTCTTCCTTGCTGAACTGGTCGGGCTTGCGGTCCAGCAGGTCCAGCACCAGCTCGGAGGGGCGGCACAGTTTCACGCCCAATGGCGTGACGACGATCGGGCGGTTCACCAGGATCGGATGCTCGACCATCGCGTCCAGCAGGCGCTCGTCCGACACCTCATCGGCCAGCAGGCCCAGGGTCTCGGCCGGCGTGCCCTTTTCCCGCATCAGGGCGCGCAGCGACCCGCCGGACTTGGCGGCGAGGTCCTGCAGCTGCTCGCGGGTCCAGCCGGCCTTCAGATATTCGACGACCACGGGCGTGTAGCCGGCGGCCTGGACCATGGCCACGGTGTTGCGCGAGGTGCCGCAGGCCGGGTTGTGGAAGATGGTGATCGGGAAGGCGGTGTCGGTCATCGAGAGGTGTCCGTCTTGAGAAGCCAGCCAAACAGCGCCGCTGCGGAGAGGGCGCCGACAAGCTGGGCGAGAATGAAGGCCGGCGCGCTGGCCGGCGCGATGCCGGCGAAGCTGTCCGACAGGCTGCGCGCCACCGTGACCGCCGGATTGGCGAACGCGGTCGAGGCGGTGAACCAGTAGGCGGCGGTGATGTAAAGTCCGACCGCCATCGGCGTGCTGTCGGGCCGAAAGCGGCTGACGCCCAGGATGGTCGCCAGCAGACCGAAGGTCGCCACGACCTCGGCGAAGGCCTGGTCGCCGCCGGGCCGGAGCTTGGTCGAGACCTGCAGGATCGGCTCGCCGAACATGGCGTGCGCCGTACAGACGCCGACGATTCCGCCCAGGATCTGGGCCAACGGATAGGCCAGGGCCAGGGTGACGGGCAGCTCCCGGCGGAGCGCCGCCACCAGGGTGACGGCCGGATTGAAGTGCGCGCCGGAGATCGGGCCGAACACCCAGATCAACACGACCAGGGCCGCCCCGGTGGCCAGGGTGTTGCCCAGCAGGGCGATGGCGACGTTTCCGCCCGACAGGCGCTCGCCCATGATCCCCGAGCCGACCACGACAGCCAGCAGCAAGGCCGTGCCCAGGGCTTCGGCGACGAGGCGGCGCGGCGTATCGAACGGGCTCACGCCTTGGCCGCCCCGCAGGCCATGCCGCCGCTGACGATCGCGCTGAGCGGCGCGCAGATCTGCGGCGCGCCCGCGCAGCAGTCTTCCAGCAGAAACCCCAGCAGACCGGTCATGGCGTCATAGTCGGCCGTGTAGATGATCGAGCGGCCGTCGCGGCGCGAGGCGATCAGTCCGGCGTGGGACAGCACGTTGAGATTGGCCGACAGGCTGTTGGGCAGCACCTTGAGCGCTCTGGCGATCTCGCCCGCGGCGACGCCGGCGGGGCCGGCCTGCACCAGCAGGCGGAAGATGGCCAGGCGCCCGTCATGGCCCAGGGCGGACAGCATGTTGACAGCGGCTTTCGATTCCATATTTCCAATATGCTCGAATTATTCGACAGTTCAATGACCATGCTGGAGGCGCCGTTGTCCGAGTTCCCCGCCCTCGATCCGAAGTTCCTGGCCAAGATCGATGAGGCGCGCCTGGAGGTTGATGTCCGCGCCGCCCATCCGCCGCGCATCCTGCTGCTGTACGGGTCGCTGCGCGAGCGCTCGTTCAGCCGCCTGCTGGTCGAGGAAGCCGCGCGGATTCTTCAAGCCTTGGGCTGCGAGACGCGCATCTTCGATCCCCGCGATCTGCCGCTGCCCGACGCCACCGGTCCCGATCACCCCAAGGTGCAGGAGCTACGCGCGCTGTGCCAATGGTCCGAGGGGCAGGTCTGGTGCAGCCCCGAGCGACACGGCGCGATCACCGGCATCATCAAGGCCCAGATCGACTGGATACCGCTGGAGATCGGCAGCGTGCGCCCCACCCAGGGCAAGACCCTGGCGGTGATGCAGGTCAGCGGCGGGTCCCAATCGTTCAACGCGGTCAACACCCTGCGCCTCCTGGGCCGCTGGATGCGGATGATCACCATCCCCAACCAGTCGTCGGTGGCGATGGCCTTCCGCGAGTTCGACGACAACGACCGCATGCTGCCGTCCAGCTACTATGACCGCGTGGTCGACGTGATGGAGGAGCTGGTGAAGTTCACCCTGCTGACGCGCGACCGCGCCGACTATCTGGTCGATCGCTACAGCGAGCGGAAGGCCCACGGGCGCATCCCCGAGCATGTCGCGCTGGCGGCCGAGGCCATGAAACACGAGACCACGCCCCAGTGACGGGCGCCAATCTCAACGAGAAAGGGCCTGGGCGTCGCCGCCCAGGCCCCGTCTGAGCGATCAGCCCTTGGGCGTGATCTTGATCAGCTTGCCGTCGCCTTCGTCGGTCAGCACGTAGATCGCGCCGTCGGGACCGGTGACCACGTCGCGGACGCGGCCGCCGATGTCGGTGAACAGGCGCTCCTCGCCGACCACCTTGTCGTCCTTCAGCACCAGGCGCGCGACATGCTGTTCGCGCAGCGAGCCGACCAGCAGGCTGCCCTTGAGCGCCGGGAACAGCGCTCCGTTGTAGAAGCTCATGCCGGACGGGGCGATCACCGGATCCCAGTAGTAGACCGGCTGCTCCAGACCGTCCTTCTGGGTGGCGCCGTCGCTGATCGCCTTGCCCGAGTACTCCTCGCCATAGGTGATCAGAGGCCAGCCGTAGTTCTTGCCCGGCTCTGGGCGGTTCAACTCGTCGCCGCCGCGCGCGCCGTGCTCGACCGTCCACAGCCGGCCTTGGGCGTCGAGGGTGGCGGCCTGGATGTTGCGATGGCCCAGTGACCAGATATCCGGCTTGGCGCCGGCGGTGTTGACCAGCGGGTTGTCGCTGGGGATCGAGCCGTCGGCGTTGATCCGCACCACCTTGCCCAGGGTTCCGTCGGCGTTCGGCGCCTGGACGCGGCCGGCGGGAAGCGAACGCTCGCCGGTGGTGATGAAGAGCTTGCCATCGGGGGCGAACACCAGGCGGCCGCCAAAGTGCAGGGCGCTGGCCATCTTCGGCGTCTGACGCCAGATCACCTGAACAGTCTCGACCTTGGGCGCAGCGCCCAGGGTCAGCTTGCCGCGCGCGACGGCGGTGCCGTTCACGCCGTCGACTTCCTCGGCGTAGGCCCAGTAGACGAGGCCGTTCTTGGCGTAGTCAGGATCGAGCGCGACCCCGAGCAGTCCGCCTTGGCCCTCGGCGTAGATCGCCGGCAGTCCGGTCACGGCGGGCGAGAGCTTGCCGTCCTTGCCAAACACCCGCAGGCGGCCGGCGCGCTCGGTCAGCAGGATCTCGCCGGTCGGCAGGAAGGTCATGCCCCAGGGATGGTCAAGGCCGCTGGCCAGGGTCTGGTACTGGCCGCTGACGCCTGAGACCAGGCCCGGCGCGCGGGTCTGGTTCGCGAAGGCGGGCTTCTGGTCGGGCGAGTTGGGCGCGCGGCTCTCGACGGGCGCGCCGGCCTGACCGGGCTGAGCGGGAGCGGGACCACAGGCGGCCAAGGCGGCGGCGAGGGCGGCGGAGGCGGTGAGCAAGGGTGTGCGCATGACTCCTACTTAGAGCGCTTTTCGCGCCGCGCCAGCCCGGATGTCCCCAAGCTCGGGGTCGATACGAAAAGGGCCGGGGATCGCTCCCCGGCCCAGATCGTCTTTGCATGAAGCGCGGCGGTTAGATCTTCACCGGCTCCATCTTGGGCGTAAGCAGATGGACGACCAGAAGGGCGATCAGATAGGCGCTGCCGGCCACGATGAAGATCGGCGTGTAGGTGCCGATGCTTTCCAGCACGCCGCCGATGTACTTCGAGAACACCATGCCGCCGACGGCGCCCAGCATGCCGCCGATACCGACGACCGAGCCGACCGCACCGCGCGGGAACACGTCCGAGGGCAGGGTGTAGAGGTTGGCCGAGAAGCCTTGGTGAGCGGCGGTGGCGACGCCGATGATCAGCACGGCCAGCCAGACCGAGTCCGCGAACGAGGCGAACATCACCGGCACGGCCAGCAGGGCGCAGACCAGCATGGTCAGCTTGCGGGCCTTGTTGATGCTGGCGCCGTTCTTCAGCAGGCGCGAGGACAGCCAACCGCCGCCGACGCTACCGACATCCGACAGCAGATAGATGGCCACGATCGGCGGGCCGAAGGTCTTGAGGTCCATGCCATAGCGCTTGCCCAGGAAGTCGGGCAGCCAGAACAGGAACATCCACCAGATCGGGTCGATCAGGAACTTGCCCAGGGCGTAGGCCCAGGTCTCGCGCTTGGTCAGCAGCTTGGTCCAGGCGATCTTCTCGACCGGGTCGGCCGGATCCTGCTCGATATGCGCCAGTTCGGCGGCCGACAGGCTCTTGGTCTCGCGCGGGCTGCGATAGACCAGCAGCCAGATGGGCAGCCAGATGAGGCCCGCGACGCCGGTGACGATGAAGGCCATCTGCCAGCCCCAGGTCAGCACGATGGCCGGAACGACCAGCGGCGTGACGATGGCGCCGATATTGGTGCCGGCGTTGAAGATGCCGGTGGCGAAGGCGCGTTCCTTCTTGGGGAACCACTCGGTGACGGCCTTGATGCCGCCCGGGAAGCCGCCGGCCTCGCCGACGCCCAGCGCCATGCGGGCGAAGATGAAGCCCGTCAGACCGCGCGCGCCGGCGTGGGCGATATGCGCGACTTGCCAGATCAGGAAGGCGATGCCGAAGCCCCAGCGGGCCCCGATCTTGTCCATGATCTTACCCCAGACGAGGTAAGCCACGGCGTAGGAGAGCTGGAAGTAGAAGACGAGGTCGGCGTAATCGCTCTCGCTCCAGCCAAATTCCTTGGACAGGTCGGTCTTCAGAAAGCCGATCGTCTGGCGATCGACGTAGTTGATGACCATCGCGAAGAATAGCAGGGTGACGATGATCCAGCGATACCGCCCGATCTTCTCGGAGGGCTCTGGGGGCTTTGGCACGTCCATAAGCTTAGCTTCCTTCCCAGTTACTCTTGTCGCATTATTATTGGCGTCAGGCCGGGACGGCCACGCAGTCCACCGTTCCGAACGGGCCGAAACTGACGTGGGCCACATCGCCGGCGACCACGTCATGAATGCCCGTGGTGGCGCCGGTGGTGACGATCTGGCCCTTCTTCAGCGGCTTGCCGCGCGCGGCGACGGTTCCGAGCAGAAAGGCGAGGGCGGCGAGCGGCGAGCCGGGAATGGTCGCGGCGGACGCCGTACCGACCGACTTGCCGTTAATGAAGGTCTCGACCGGCATATCCTCCCAGGCGATGTCGCGCCAGTTGGAAATGGCCTGACCAATGATCTGACCATCGTTGTTGCCGAAGTCGGACGCCACGACCGTGGGGCCCAGCGCGTTGATGGTCTTCAGGGGGCTGCCGGCGATCTCGACGCCGACGAGGAGTTCGCCGACGTAGTCTGCGGCTTCCTCGATCGTCCAGTCGGTCTTGCCTTCGGGGGCGTCCTTGCCCAGGCGGATGATGAACTCGGCCTCAACCGCGCAGAAGCCGCCCTCGATGGCGCGGAACCTGTTGGCTTCGCCCGACGCGGCCTGTTGGACCTTGGACTTGAAGATGCAGCCGGCCAGACGCTCGGCGCCCAGGCGCTCGCGGTGCTGCGGCGGCACGAGGCCGACCTTCCAGCCGACCAGCTCATCGGGCCACAGGTCGATCGCGATGTCTTGAACCGCATAGCCGTCGGCCATGCTGGGCGGAATGACGCCGCCGGGATAGCCAGGAACGCTGACGCCCTGTTGGCGCGCCTTGACGAATTGGGGGGCGATGGCCGTGGGGGCGAAAATCTCGCTGTCGGCCTCAGAAACGGTCACGCCGCAAGTCCTCCCTCGAATCCGGCACGTCCCCCGCTTTCGGGGTTTGCGATGTCTCTAATGGAAACCGGTGTCATTGACAATCGGGGCTGAAACACCCTCGTGCATGGAAATCCAAGGCTGCTCAGGGCACGAGCATTGCGCGGGTGGGGAGCATCACCGTCGTCGCGACTTGACACCCGTAATAGCGCGTATAGCGTCGCGCGTTGAATTACGGATGTAAGCGTTATGCACATCACCGCCGCTGAAGCCCATGTCATGGAAGCGCTCTGGCGCCGCTCGCCGCTGTCGGCCGACGATCTGGTGGCCGAGGTCGGCGCTGCGCAGAGCTGGGGCGAGGCCACCGTCAAGACGCTGATCAATCGCCTGCTGAAGAAGAAGGCGATCAAGTCCGAGCGCGCCGAGGGCAAGCACGGCTATCGCCCGCTGGTCGACCGCAGCGCCTATGTCCAGGCCGAGAGCCAGGGACTGCTGGACCGGCTGTTCGAGGGGCAGCTCGCGCCGCTGATCAGCCACTTCGCCCAGCACCGCCCGCTCAAGCCTGACGAAGTGGCCAAGCTCAAGAAGCTCATCGACGAGATGGGTGAGTAGGACGGGGCTTAGAGCCTTGCGCGTCAAACTGGAATCGTTTCGACGCGATAACAAGGCCTAAATCAAATACTTAGAGCGTGACGAGCGCCGAAACCGGTTCCAACTTTCGGCGTCACGCTCTAGGCTCGGACTTCTCTTGCCCCGCCATTGCGCGCGTTGAGGGCCCTGTCGAAGGCGTCCAGGCTCTGAAGCGTCGGCGCCAGGGGATCGTCGTCTTCCGCATCCGTGGCCGCCTGACCTCGCAACGCCGAGACAAAGTTGTCGCGCCAGGCGGTGACGTCCTCGCGCTGGACGTTCTCGAACAGGGATTGCCACCGGCGTTGACGCTCGGCGAGGTCCATTGACAGGGCGCGCTCGAGGGCGTCGGAGATCTCTTCGGGACTGTTGGGATTGACGATCAAGGCCGCCTTCATCTGGCGGGCGGCGCCGGCGAAGCGCGACAGGATCAGCACGCCGGGGTCTTCGGGATCCTGGGCGGCCACGAACTCCTTGGCGACCAGATTCATGCCGTCCCGCAGCGGCGTCACCAGCGCCGCCTTGCTGGCGCGGTAGACGCCGGCCAGCTCGTCGCGGCGATAGGATCGGTTGACCCAGCGGATCGGGGTGAAGTCCATCTCGGCATAGGCGCCGTTGATCCGGCCGATCAGGCCGTCGAGCCGCCCGCGCAGGTCTTGGTAGGCCTCGACCTCGTCGCGAGAGATCGGGGCGATCTGCAGCAGCATCACCTGGCGGCGCAGGTCGGGATGGTCGTGCAAGAAGCGCTCGAACCCGACCAGCCGCTCCTCCAGGCCCTTGGAGTAGTCGAGCCGGTCGACGCCCACCACCATCTTGCGAAAGACGCTGTGGGCCATCATCCGGTCATAGACCCTGCGCGCCGTGTCGCCTTCGACCAGCCGGGCGAAATCCTGCGCGTCCACGCCGATCGGGAACGCGGCCGCGCGTGAGCGCTTGTCGAACGCCACGAGATCGCCCCGGTCGGTCTTGGCGCCCTCGACCTCGGAGAAGACATAGCCTTCGAAGGCCTGTAGCGACTCCTCGGTCTGGAAACCGATCAGGTCGTAGTCGAACAAGGCCTCCACCAGCTGCCGGTGGCGCGGCAGGGTGACGAACAGCTGGTGGGCCGGCCAGGGGATGTGCAGGAAGAAGCCGATGCGGTTGGCCACGCCCAACCGGCGTAGCTCCCGGGCCAGGGGGATCAGGTGGTAGTCGTGGATCCAGACAATGTCGTCGGGTTCGATCAGCGGCAGCAGGGTTTGCGCGAACAGCCGGTTGACGCGGTCATAGCCCTGGCCGAACGAGCGGTCATAGGCCGTCAGATCCACGCGATAGTGGAATAGCGGCCACAGGGTCTTGTTGGCGTAGCCGTTGTAGTACTCCTGATAGTCGGTCTCCTCGAGATCGACGGTGGCGACGGTGACCCCGTCGATCCGCTGCATGTTCAGCTGGCCCGTGAACTCCGGAACGGTCTTGCCGCTCCAGCCAAACCAGATGCCGGAGTACTCGCGCAGCGCCGCCGCCAGCGCCATGGCCAGACCCCCGGTCGAGCTTTCGCCCTCGGCGGGATTGGGCGGATTCACCCGGTTGGAGACGACGATCAGGCGGCTCAAGTGGCCACCTGCGCGGTCAAGGCTTGCAGCCAGCGGCCCACGTCCCGGGGGTCGGCCAGGCGATAGCGCGCGGTGGTCGGGCGCGGTTCGCCGACCAGTACGCCAAAGCCGCCCAGGCGTTCGGCGGCGAGGAAGCCGTCCTCGTCGGTCAGGTCGTCGCCGACGAAGACCGGCAGCGCGCCCAAGAACGGCGCCTCACGCAGGAAGGCGGTCAGGGCCGCGCCCTTGTCGGCGCCGGGCGTCCGCAGTTCGGCCACCATGTCGCCGAGCTGCAGGATCAAGCCGGTCGCCTGCGACAGACGCTCGGCGGCCTCGATCACCGCCTCCGCGGCGCTGGGCGCGTTTCGATAGTGCAGGGCGACACTGAGACCCTTGTCCTCGAACAGCAGGCCGCGGTCGCAGTGGGCCAGCTCGCCCAGGATGCGGCGCGCGTCCTCCAGGCCGGCGTGAGGCTCCAGGGTTGTGACGGCGCCATCGGCCGAGCGGCGGACAAGGCCATGGACGGCGCCGATGGCGGGCACGCCGCGATCCAGAATGTTATCGAGGTCGGGCAGCGAGCGGCCGCTGACCACAGCGACGCGATCCTCCAGCGTCTCGCGCAGGCGCGCCAGTAGCCGCGCGCGCGCAGGATCGGGCCCGACATCGTCCGGGCGGGGCATGATCGGCGCGAGCGTCCCGTCCAGGTCCAGAAACAGCGCCACGCGGCGGGGCAGGTCCAGGGGCGGAGCGCGCAGCTCGACAGAATCCGCCCGCAAGACCGGTTGTGCAGCGGTCATGGCCAGACCCCCTCGTTGGTAAGCAACATGAGGGGCAGAACGCAAAATGGCGGCGTTCGATCCCGCCCAATGCTCCCGCACGCGTGTTCCCGCTCCGCCGTCTAGCCGTTGAAAGTCGTCAGAACAGCAGCTTCCGGACGTTGAACTGCACCACCCGCCCGCGCGGATTGAGGTAGTCGGGCTGGTAGGTGAGCGGCGTCGCGCCATTGGCGTCGCGGACCTTGGTCTCGGCGTCGAACAGGTTGTTGACGGCCAGGCTCAGACGCACGCCGCGCAGCAGCGGATGGGCCTGAACCAGCTCGCGGCGGACGCCCAGATCGGCGAACAGGCGCAGGTTCACCGTCGCCAGGCTGGAGAAGTCTAGCGCCGTGGTCGCGCCGCCGATCCCGCCATCGACATGGGTCCCGCTCTTCCAGTTGGCGGTGAGCCGCGCGCCCAGGCCATAGCGGGTGATCCCCGCTTGGGCTTCGATCTGATGGCGCGCCTGGCCGCCGCTGGATCCCAGGACGTCGCCGTCCAGCAGGTCCAGCACCGGCAGGCCGTCGGCGACGGTGACCTGTTCCTTCAGGTGGATCGTATGGAAGAGCGCCAGTTGCAGGCGCGTGGCGCGCGGATTGCCGCCGCCGCGACCAAAGCCGCCGCCGCCGGCGCCGGGGCCTCGACCGCCGCCGGCGAAGCGCGGAGCATCGCCGCTGGGCGCGCCGCCGTCGAGCGCCGGACGCGGCGCGTCTTCGCCGGTGGTCGGCGCGGCGCTGGTGGCGGGCTGGGTCGGCGCGCTGGCCTCAGGAGCGCTGTCCGGCGCCGCGCTGGTCGGGCGCTCCGCGCCGCCCCCCTGACGTCCGCGCCAGCCGCCGGGCGGCGGTGGCGGCGCCTTGCCGATCTGGCGGGAGAGGTTGAAGCCCCAGCGGACCTGCTCGCTCTCGCGCTTCTGGAAGTTCACCGGTCGGGTGTCGATCCGCGTCAGCACGCCGTCGGTGTCGCGCGTGAAGCGGTCAGGGAACGCCGCCTCGACCGCCGCCGTCGCCGCCGGGAAGCTGGCGACGGGATTGTCGATCCGCGTGCGGCTGTAGTTGGCGGTCAGCGACAGGCCCTGGATCTTCTCGGGCTTGTAGGTGGCGCCCAGGCGCAGGACGTTGCGGGTCTCGCCCTTGAGGTCGGGATTGCCGCCGCTGACCCGCGTGACGTCGACGCTGGTCCCGCGCACATAGTCGAAGACCTGGCTGCCGGGCGTGACGATCAACGGATTGCCCAGCTGGGCGATGCTGGGCGCGTTTTCCTGGCGTGTCGTGGAAAGGATAAAGCTCACCGGCTTGACCGGTGACCAGTTGAGGCCGCCGCCCAGCGTGGTCAGGGTCGCGAAATCGGAAACCTGCCGCGCGGCGAGGTTGAGGTTGGCCGACAGGTCGCCGATCTCGGCGCGAACGCCCTTGCGGCGGCTGGCGAGCGGCAGGTCGAAGCTGACCTGGGCGTTGGCCTCGCCCCGCGACAGCGTGCTGTCGCTCTGGACGCCCGAGCGGGTCGAGGTCGCCTCCAGGCGCGAGCCCGTCGCGCCCAGCTTGAGGGTGGTCGACAGGTCGCCGGCCCCCAGCTTGGCCAGGGCGCGGTTGGCGACGAATTGCAGGTCGGCGGTGTCGGTCGTCGACTTGGCGCGATCGGTGTTCAGCGGCAGGGTCGGCAGGGCGCCGAACGGGTTCAGGCCCGCCTCCAGCGCGGTCAGGCGGCCTTGCAGAGCGCTGACGTCGACGCTGCGATCGGTCTCGGTCTTGGTGACGGCGTGTTCGTAGGTCCCGGTGAGGGACAGCCGGAGGGTCTCGGTGTCGCGGTTCAGGGTGAAACCCGCATTGCCAGCGAGGTTTCTCGACATCTGCCCCAAGGCGTCCTGGCCGCCGAGATAGCGATAGAGCAGCACATCCTGGCCGAACGGCGAAAACGGATTGGCGGCGGCAAGGGTCAGCCGCGCGCGCGCGGGTCCCTGCAGCGAGTCGTTTTGCGAGGCGGTCAAGCCCAGGTTCAGCGTCGCTGACACATCATCGAGGATGTAGCGGTTGGTGACGCTGTTAATCGTCAGCTGAAGGTTCCGGGGCAGGAGGGTTCGGTCGCCGGTGATATCGCTGGTGTTGGCCCGGTTCGCGGTCGGCGCGAAGGCCGCCAGGCTGGGCGCGCCGGCGGCGGCCGAGGCTGGGACTCCGGCGACGGTCACGGGCGTTCCCGCCAAGGTGCTGAGCGCGGTCAGAGCGCGGCCATTGGCCGCCGTGACGTTGCCGGCGAAGTCGTAGAGGCCCGTGCTGGAGCGGCTGATCAGGTCGCGATCGCTTTCCAGCAGCTGATCGCTGTTCTGGAGCTTCACCGACAGGTTGGTGCGGCCCTGGCGGTTCAGTTGCAGCTGGCTCCAGGTCAGCTGCTCGGTCATCTGGCCGCCCTCCGTCGATCCGCCCACCGTGGCGTCGATGGTCGAGGCGCGGAAACGCTGGCGCAGCACGATGTTTACGACCTTCTGGTCGGCCGAATAGCCGTACTTCAGCGCCACTTCCTCAGGCAGGACTTCGACGCGTTGGATGGCTTCGCTGGGGATGTCGCGGATCTCGCCACGCCCGGAGATGCGGCGGCCGTTCAGCAAGATGACCGGATCGCCGCCAAGGCCGCTGGTGGTCTGAGGCTGCAGCTCGGTGAGCAGTTCCTCGACCGAGCTGACGCCGATCGCGCGCACGTCGGCGGTGGTGAAGGTCTGTTCGGGCTGGATGTCGCCCAGGACCGCGCCGAAGGGCTTGCCACTGGCGGTGATGGTGACGGCTTCGACCTCGGTGTCGTCCAGATCCGCCGACGGGGCCGGCGCGGGCTGAGCGGGCCGGGCCTGAGCGGCGGGCGGCGAGGGGGTCTGCTGGGCTTGGGCTGCGCCAGCGGCCACCAGGCCCAGGACGCCGACGAGGGCGAGTTTACGGCTCACGCGGAGCTCCTCCGATATCGATACGTCCCAGAAGGCGTGGTGCCCGCGCGGTGTGACGTCCAGATTTCAGACTTTGCGAAATACGCAATATCCCTCAGCGGACTGACGTCCACGGACGGCTCAGCAACACCGCGCAGTTGATGAGGCCGACCAACGAGTAGGTCTGCGGATAGTTGCCCCAAAGCTCGCCGTCGGCGAAGCCGATGTCCTCGGAAAGCAGGCCCGCCGGGGTGCGTCGCGACAGCATGTCTTCGAACAGCTCCCGCGCCTCCTCGCCGCGCCCCGCCAGATGCAGCGCCTCGATCAGCCAGAAGGTGCAGATGTTGAACGCCGTCTGGGGCGAGCCGAAGTCGTCGGGGATCGCGTAGCGCAGGAGATAGACGCCGCGCCGGAGCCCGTCTTCGATAGCCTTCAAGGTGGCGACGTTGCGCGGGTCGTCGGCTGTGTGAAAGCGCAGATCGACCAGCTGCAGCAGCGAGGCGTCCAGCTCATCGCCATCGAAGGTGGCGGCGAAGCGGCCCAGCGTGGCGTTCCAGGCGCGGTCCTCGATCACCTTGCGCACGTGGGCGGCGCGCGCGTTCCAGAAGGCGGCGCGATCCGTCAGGCCCAGCTTCTCGGCCGCGTTGCCAAGGCGATCGCAGGCGGCCCAGCACATGGCCGACGAATAGGTGTGCACATTGGCCCGGCCCCGGAACTCCCAGAGACTAGCGTCGGGCTGGTCATGCAGACGGAAGGCCTGCTCGCCCACGGGCTCCAGAGCCTGGAAATCTTCGACGGTGGCGGGACGCAGCAGCCGCTCGTCGAAGAAGGCTTGCACGGTCGACAGGATGATCTGTCCGTATACGTCGTTTTGGACATGTTCGAAGGCCTGGTTGCCCACCCGCACGGGCCCCATGCCGCGATAGCCGGGCAGGTCGGGGGCCAAGCGCTCGGTCAGCACCTCCTCGAAACCCACCCCGAACAACGGCTGGATATGGCCGCCGTCGGCGCGATCGACGATGTTGCGCAGATAGCCGAGATAGTTCTCGAGAATGTCGACCGCGCCCAGGCGGTTCAACGCCTGGACCACATAGTAGGCGTCGCGGAGCCAACAGTAGCGGTAGTCCCAGTTGCGACCGCTGTCGGCGTGCTCGGGGATCGAGGTGGTGAGGGCCGCGACGATGGCGCCGGTTTCCTCATGCACGCAGAGCTTCAGGGTGATCGCCGCGCGGATGACCGCCGTCTGCCACTCCAGCGGTACGGCCAGGCCCCGCACCCAGTGCTTCCAGTACTGATCGGTCTCTCGCAGCATCCGCTCGCAGGTGGGTCCGATCGGGGCGCTGAACGCCTCGTCCGGGCCCAGATACATCGCGATCGGTCGCTCAAGCCGGAAAGCCCGCTCTTCCAGAACGTGCGACACCGGCGCGTCGGTGGACAGCCGCAACGTCATGTCCGAGCACAGATAGCGGATATGGTTCGAGCCGGAGGTCCGCTCGGCGACCTTGGCGCCCCAGTCGGCCGTCGGGCGCAGCCGCAAGGTGATGCGCGCGACGCCGACGATGGGGCGTATCAGCCTGACGAAGGCGGTGGGTCGGAAGGCGCGTCCGAACTGCTGGTAGCGGGGCGCGAAGTCGATGATCTCGAACCGCGCGCCGTCCTCGTCCGCGATCTCGGTGCGCAGGATGGCCGTGTTGCGCAGATAGCCTTGGCGGACCTCGGCCCGGCGTTCGACCTGCACATCCCACACGCCCTTGGCGTCACGACCTTCGAGGTCAACGTCGTCCAGGAGGGCGCTGAAGACGGGATCAGAATCGATGCGCGGCGCGCAGGCCCAGACGAAACGTCCGGCGGTGTCGATCATGGCGCTGACGGCGCAGTTGCCGATCGGGAAGAGGTCGAGTGTCTTGTGTTGCAAGGCCTTGTCCATCATCGCCCCCGCGATCTTTCGAGCGTCGCTCGGGTCGGGGTGAAACCAACGGTGTGGCTTGCGGGTTCCTGTTGCTGAAAAACGTCTTCGCGGGGCGAGGGGAGGGTTCGCCTTTCACGCTACGCGCGTTGACGCGCGAGGCCCTGCGCGGCCATCTGTAATCCTTAACGCGGCTTGGCCGCGCCAGTGCGGCGGACCGTTCGATAGTGATGCGATTTTCGAGAACCTGCGGCGTCCTGGCGGCGACGTTGAGCCTCCTGTCCCTCGAGGTCGCCCAGGCGCAATCCCAACGCCCGCCGGTGATGGGCGCTCGCCCCGTGCAGAGCCCGCCCGTGGTCGCGCCCCGTCCTTCGGTGATTCCGTTGGACCTGTCGGCCGTGCAGTTCAGCGCCGATCAGGTCGAGGCGCTGCGCGTCGTGCTGGGCGAGGCCTACACGCACGGCTTTGCGATGAGCGCTTTTTCGCCGGACCGGGCGATCGAGCTCTACATGGCGGACGATCCGGCTGCGCGCGCGGCCGGCCAAGCCCAGCTGGTCAGCCTCACCCTCGCCTATGCGCGCGCCGTGCGAACCGGGCGGCTGCCGATCAGCGGCTTCAAGACCGAGTGGGGCCTGCGCCCCGCAGCCTATGATCCCGCACCAGAGTTCGTCGCGGCGGTGCAACAGGGCCGCTTGACCGAATGGCTGAACACCCTGCCGCCGCCCTACACCGGCTACCAGACGCTGCGGACGGGCCTGGCCACCTATCGCGACATCGCCGCCAAGGGCGGCTGGCTGCCGCTCGCCGCCGGGCCCGTTATGAAAGAGGGCGCGACCGGTGCGCGGGTCGTCGCGCTGGAGGCGCGCCTGGCGGCCGAGGACCCCACCGTCGCGGTCGACGCCGCGCCGGTGTTCGATGAGGCGCTGACCCAAGCCGTCCAGCGGGCGCAGAAGCGCTTTGGCCTCAATCCGAACGGGATCGTCGACAAGGCGACCCTGACGGCGCTGAACACCCCCGTCGAGCGCAGGATCGACCAGATCGTCGCCAATATGGAGCGCTGGCGCTGGCTGCCCCAGACCCTGCCGGCCGACCGCATTCAGGTGAACGTCGCCGCCGCCATCCTTTCGGTGTTCCACCACGACACCCCGACCCTGACGATGCGCGCGGTCACCGGTCGCCCGGGCGACGAGACGCCGATGCTGTCGTCGATGATCCACAGCATCGTGCTGAACCCGCCGTGGAACGTGCCGCAGTCGATCGCGTCGAAGGAGATCTGGCCCAAGGAGCGCGCCAGTCCCGGCTATCTGGCGCGCAACGACTTCATCGTGATCCCGACCGAGGGCGGCGGCTCGCGTCTGCAGCAGAAGGCCGGTCCGTTGGCGGCGCTGGGGCAGGTGAAGTTCGACTTCAACAACCCCTACGGCGTCTATCTGCACGACACGCCCAGCCGCGCCCGGTTCGACAGCTTCAGCCGCCTGGCCAGCCATGGGTGCGTGCGCCTGCAAAAGCCGATCGAACTCATCAACGAAGTGATGCGCGACGATCCGACCTGGACGCCGGAGAAGATCAACGAGACCCTGGCGTCCGGCGACACGGTGCGGGCCAAGCTGCCGCAGCAGATCGCGGTCTATCTGCTGTACTGGACGGCCTATGTGACGCCGGACGGGCAGGTGAACTTCCGCCAGGATCCGTATGGCTGGGATCGTGAGCTGGTGCAGCGTATCGCCGCACTCTGATGCGGCTCAGCTTGCATTCCCGGTCGCCTTGAGGTGTCCTGCCCGGCATTCGTGTCGGGTAAGGCGTACTCATGGATCGACGTAAGCTGCTCCAGTGGGGGCTGGGCGCTATCGGGGCGGGGCTGCTGCCCTTGGCGGCGCGCGCCGACGACGACATCATCGGCGCGCTGCTGGAGGGTAAAGCCCTTCACCCCTCAAACGTTCCGCCGCCGACCACCGTCGCGGCGACCGTCGCGTCCATCGATCCGCCGACGCTGAAGCCCGCCGTGGATCCGCGCTGGGTCCATCTGCACAACGTCCATACCGGCGAGAAATTGGAAGCGGTCTACTGGGAGAACGGCGACTATGTGCCGGACGCCGTGAGCGCGCTGGACAAGGTGCTGCGCGACTATCGCAACGATGAAGTCCATCCCATCGACCGTGGCCTTTACGACCTGCTCGACCAGATCGCGCGCAAGACCGAGAGCAAGGGTCCGTTCCAGGTGATCTCGGGCTACCGTTCGCCGGCGACCAACCGCCTGCTGTCCAAGCGTAGCGGCGAGGTGGCCAAGAAGAGCCTGCACATGGACGGCAAGGCGATGGACATCTTCCTGGAGGATGTCGAGCTCAAGCACGTCCGCGCTGCGGCGCTGGATCTGAGCGTCGGCGGCGTCGGCTACTATCCGACCAGCAACTTCGTGCATGTCGACGTCGGGCCGGTCCGCAAGTGGACGGGGACCTGAGCCGCTATTCGCCTCCCAGCCGAATCCGGTAACCAAGCTCTGGCTCGCCCGTCTAGACCATGCTAGCCGGCGATCAGCCCAAGTCGGTGTGGATGGCGGACCCCCAAAGATGAGCGAGCGTCGTGGCAATCCGTTTGGTTTGTTTGTGCTGGGGTTCATCGTCGGGGTGCTGGCCACCTTTGGAACGATCCTGTTCCTGACGTCGAGCGGCGGTGGTTACGAGGACGGGCCGGCTGAAACGCGCACCGCCGCTGACAACGCCGCCGCCGCCGCCATGGCCGCCAAGTCCAACCAGCCCCCGCCGCCGAGGGTGGAGACCACCGCGCCGGCGCCTGAGACGCCCGCCGTCCCGTCGGTGCGCCAGACCGGCCCCGCGCCGGAGCTCGATCCCCAGGTGGCCGACGACGCCGCCGCCGCCGGCATGACCTCGCGCACGCGGTAGAGCGTGACGCCGAAAGTGGTAACCGATTTCGGCGCGTGTCACGCTCTAAGTGTTTGATTTAGAGCCTCGTTGTCCGCACGCGGGTGCGACAAGCCGCCTCATGCCGAGAGGGAGCCTGCTGACACACGGTTGGCGGCAGGGGAGGCGCAGTGTCCTTGAGAGATCAAGGAGACCGCGCGTGGCGATCAAGGGAAGCTGTTGCTGCGGCGGCGTTCGGTTCGAGCTGTTCGAGCGCCCCGCCATGGTCGGCGTTTGCCACTGTTCGCGCTGCCGAAAGGCGGGCTCCAGCGCCTATGCCTACGTCCGCGCCGAGGCGTTTTCCTGGGTCGCCGGGCGCGATCTGGTCGCCCGATACGCGCCCAAGCCACCCCTTCGGTTTAATCGCTGCTTCTGCGCGCGGTGCGGGACGGCGCTGGGCGATCCGTTCTCCGGGCGCATCCTGGCGATCGCCGCCAGCTGTCTGGACGATGATCCGGGCCTGGCGCCCGACTTTCATGAGTATCGGCCCGATAGCCCATCCTGGTGTCGCGCCGAGGGCTAAGCAGCTTGGCGCGCTGTCGAGCGCATACGAAAAAGGCGGCCGCGTCAGCGACCGCCTCTGTCGTTTAGGACTGCCGCGAAGGCTAGTTCTTCGGCGCCGGCATCGGCGTCAGGGCGTTGGCCTTCTGCTTCATCTGGGCGTGAACCGCCGGCGGCAGCGGGATCATGCCCCGGTTCTGCAGATAGCCGCCGCGACCCGTGGCCGCGTCCGAGACGAACTCGGCGACGAACTCCTTGAGGCCCGGCGTGACGCCGACCTGGGACTTCTTCACGTAGATGTAGAGCGAGCGCGACAGCGGATACTGGCCGCTGGCGATCGTCTGGGCCGTCGGCTTCACGCCGTTGACCGCAGCGCCCTTGATGCGCGAGCCGTTTTCTTCGAGGAACGAGTAGCCGAACACGCCCAGGGCGTTCGGGGTTTTCTCGATGGTGCCGACGATGGCGTTGTCGTTTTCGCCCGCATCGACCCAGCCGCCGTCGGTGCGCATCGGCGAGACGGTGGCCTTGAACTTCTTCTCGTCGGCGGTCTTCATCTTGGCCAGGGTCGGCAGCTTGGCGGCGCCGCCTTCAATAGCCAGTTCGATCCAGGCGTCGCGGGTGCCCGAGGTGGGCGGCGGGCCATAGGCCAGGATACGGGCGTTGGGCAAGCCGGGGCCCACTTCGCTCCAGGACTTGTAGGGCTGCTTCACCGCCTTGCCGCCACGCAGGGTCTGGTCGGCCAGGCCCAGGTAAAGCTGCTCGAGCTTGAAGTTGAAGTCCGGACCCTTCTTGTTCGACGCCACGACGATGCCGTCGAAGCCGATCTTGATCTCGACGATGTCCTTCACGCCGGCCTTCTGGCAGGCGAGGAACTCGGACTTCTTCATCGGGCGCGAGGCGTTGGCGACGTCGGGGAACTTTTCGCCGGTGCCGCCGCAGAACATCTTGATGCCGCCGCCGGTGCCGAGGGCTTCGATCTTAGGCGACTTCTTGCCGGTCTTCTTGGCGTAGTTCTCAGCGACCCGGGTCGAGAACGGGAAGACGGTTGAGGAGCCAGCCGCCCAGACATGGTCGCGCGCCGCGTGAGCTTGGTCGGCGACGGCGAGCAGAGCGACGGTGGCGACGGCGCCGAGGAGCTTGTTCATGTCGTCAATTCCTGTCTTGTCCAGGCGTAGGAACAGAGCATGCCGGACGGTTGGTGGGCTTTTGTCACAGTTGAAAGACACTTTTACGACAATGTCTCCGTGGACGGACGAGGTTCCGCGTAGGGCCTCAGGGGCGAGGCTCGGGCGGAGGCGGCGCCAGCGGAGCGCTCGGGTTCGGCGACGGGACGGGCTCCTCCGGGGCCGGGGTCAGCGGCGCCAGCGGCAGACCGTCAGGCCCGATTTCGCCTTCCAGCGGCAGGCCCAGGTCCTCCAGGGGATCTTCTTCCACCACCGGAGCGACGTCGCGGCCCAGAGCTGACAGCATGAACGCCTTCCAGATCCGGGCGGGCTCGCCGCCGCCGACCACGCCGTTCATCGAGCTGTTGTCGTCGTTGCCCAGCCAGACGCCGACGACCAGATCGTCGACGTAACCGACAAAGATGGCGTCGTGATAGTCCTGGGTCGTGCCAGTCTTGCCAAAGGCGCCGGGGATGGCGGCCTCAAGACCGGTGCCGCGATGGGTGGCCGAGCGCAGCAGATCGCGCATATTGGCCAGCACCTTGGGGTCATAGGCCTTGGTCTTGGGCTTTTTGAAGTCGACCAGGCCATGCGGGGTGATCGGATACTCGCCGGCCGCGACCGAGGCATAGGCGGCCGTCAGGCGGGTCAAGCTCATGGGACCTGTGCCCAGCGCCATGGTCAGGTCCGTCGGGATCTCCTCGGTGATCCCGAGTTCGCGCGCGACCTTGATCACCTTGGCGGGGCCCAGGTCATGCGCCAGGCGGACCGCTGCGACGTTGGACGAGCCGGCGAAGGCGGTGATCAGCGGCACTTCGCGGGCGTGATACTTGCCCTCGTGGTTCTTGGGCATGTAGCCGCTGACCTGCACGGGGGTGTCGAGGATCGGGGTGGTGACCGTCATGCCCTCGCGCAGGGCGGCCAGATAGACGAACAGCTTGAACGCCGACCCCGGCTGACGCTCTGCGTCCGCGCGGTTGAACTGGCTCTGCTTGTAGTCGCGACCGCCGACCATGGCGACGACCCGGCCATCTCTACGCATGGCGACCAGGGCGCCCTGGGTGACGTTCAGCACCGCGCCGTCGCGCTCGATATAGTCGTTGAGGATGCGCTCGGCCTTTTCCTGCAGCTCCGGATCCAGCGTCGTCTTGACGATGGTCTCGCCGTAGCGGGCTCCGATCAGGGCGCGAGCCTGGGGCAGGGCCCAGTCGGCGAAATAGGAGCCGGTCGGCAGCTTGTCCTGCGCCTCGACGGGCGAGATCTCGCCGACCGCGTCGGCCTCCGCCTGCGTGATGGTCTTGGTTTCGACCATGGCGCCCAGCACCACGCGCATGCGTTCGCGCGCGCCTTCGATGTTGTTGGTCGGAGCCAGGCGCGAGGGCGCCTTGACCAGACCCGCCAGCATCGCCGCCTCGCCGATCGACAGCCGCTCGGGCGGCTTGCCGAAATAGTGGCGGGCTGCGGCGCGCAGGCCAAAGGCGCCGTCGCCGAAATAGACCGACGACAGATAGCGCGACAGGATCTCGTCCTTCGACAGCCGCGCCTCTAGATAGACGGCGATCAGCGCCTCCTGCGCCTTGCGGCGCAGGTTGCGATCGCTGGACAGGAAGGCGTTCTTGGCCAGCTGCTGGGTGATGGTCGAGCCGCCTTCCGACACGCCGCCGGCCTGGGCGTTTCGGCCGACAGCGCGGGCGATGGCCTTCGGGTCCACGCCCATATGGCTGTAGAAGCGACGGTCCTCGATGGCGATGAAGGCCCCCGACACGTAGCTCGGCAGCTTGGCCACATCGATCGGCGCTTCCTTGTAGGAGCCTCGGCGGGCGATGGGCGAACCGTCCTCGGCGACCAGCACGATCGCTGAATTGTTCAGCGGCTCCAGAGCCCGGCTCAGCGGCAGCGACCAGAACAGCGAGGCGAGCAGCACGATCACCAGCAGCACGGCCGCCCCGGCGCCGATCAGCCAGGCCGGCCGTTTCCAGATCGGCGGCTTGGCGACCGCCGTCGGTTGTTCGGGGGCGGGGGCGGCGACCACCTCGGCTTCGAGCTCTGCTTCGGCCTCCGCGACCGGCTCGATCGGAGCAGGCTCCTCCGGCGCGATTTCCTGCGGAGGGTCGATTTCGGGCTCGATCGCTTCTTCTACGTTGGTCGCGGGGGCGTCGACATCAACGTGCTCCGCCGCGACAGCTTCGACCTCCGGTTCGGCTGGGGGCAGGGGCTCGAAGAGATCCGCGTCAGCGATTTGCTCGGCTTCTGTCGTCGCCGCTAGCGTCCCGATTTCGGGGACGGCCACGACTTCGGGCGGGGCGCGGCGCGATTTGCGCGCGCGGCGCGGCTTTGCGGGCGCGGCGTCCGGCGCGGCGGGATCCAGCCCCGCAGCCTCGGTCATCACGGTCTGGGCGCGCGGTTTGCGCGTCCGCCGGGGCTTTGGCGCCGGCGCGGCGGGAACGTCGTCTACGGGGTCGGTGGGATCAGACATAGGCTTGGCGCTCGCTTCGGGCGCAGGCCCTCACTCGTCGAAGGCGCTCATATCACACGGCCCGGGCAAGCCAAGCGCGGCGCTCGCGAAGAATCTTTCAGCGGGCCCTTGAACCCTTCGAGAGTGAACATAGATCACTTGCGTGAGGCTGAGAGCCTCTGCCCTTCCTGGGGCGTTTCCTCCCTACTTATTTCAGCCCGGCCGTGCGCCGGGCTTTTCTTTTGGTGGCTCTGGTCTTCTGGTGGCTCTGGCGTTCGCGCCGGTGGGATCCGCCGACGGGCGCGAACGCCAGCAAGCGGCTAGAAGCTGACGCGCAGCTTGCCGGTGATCGTGCGCGGAGCGCCCGGCGTGATCCACGCATCGCTGTAGGAGCTCTCCAGATAGTAGGTGTCGAACAGGTTCTCGACATCGAGATGCAGCGAGACCGCCTGCGAAACCCGATAGGCGAGGTTGGCGCGCACCGTGACATAGTCCGGCAGCTTGAAGCCGCTGTTGACGTCGTCGCCTGCGCGCTTGCCGACATAGACGACACCGCCGCCCACGGTCACCGATCCTGGCGCATCGCCGGCCGAGCGCCAGTTGGCGTACAGCGCGCCCGAATGCAGCGGGATGTTGCTCAGATGGCTCCCGATCATGTTGGCGCGGGTGTCTTGGGTGATCTCGGTGTCCGTGTACGCATAGACCGCCGTGGCCGTGACGCCCTTGGGCAGGCGTAGGTTGGCCTCGGCCTCGAAGCCTTGGCTGCGCGCGCCGCCCACGGGAGTAAAGAAGCCGCTGTTGGCCGGGTCGTTGACGAGGATGTTCTCCTTGTCGATGCGGAACAGCGAGGCCGTGCCCGTCAGGCGGCCGGCCAGGTCCCACTTCACGCCGGCTTCCAAGGCCTCGCCCTTCTCGGGCGGGAAGGCGCCGCCCACAGCGTCGGAGCCCTGATTGTAGCGGAACGAGCGCCCCCAGCTGACATAGGCCGAGAAGCTCTCGTTCGGCGCCCAGGTCAGGGCCGCGCGCGGCGAGGCTTGGGACGGCGACTGCCGCGTGACGGTGTTGTTGCGCAGGTTGGTGTTGGTCTGGCGGATCCAGTCCTGGCGCACGCCGACCAGCAGGGTGAACTGGCTGTTCAGCGTCACGAGGTCCTGCAGGTAGAGGCTCTCACCGCGCAGTTCCTCAAGAACATTCTGGTTCAGCGGCGCGACCGGCTTGGCCTGTCCGTAGACCGGATTGAAGATGTCGATCGCGTACGGCGAGGCGGCCGTCGGGTTGAAGCGGTAGAAGATCCGGTGCTGCTCGTAGGTGAAGGCGTCGGCGCCCGCGCGCAGCTGATGCTCCAGCCCGCCGAGCTTGCCATCGAAGCTGACCTCGATCCGGCCGGAGAGGTCATCCCAGGTGTAGTCGTGGACGCGCAGCTGGCGGCGAAGCTGGGTTCCGATCAGCGCGCCGTTGTGCGTGGACTGACCCCGGAACGAGCCGTCGCGATACTGGACGCCGGCTTCGACCGCGACGCTCGGGCTGAAGTTGTAGGTGGTCGTCAGCTGGTGCTGGAGGGTCTTCTGCGTGATGTCGCCGTCGTTCGGTTCGCCCAGGAACCGCTCGCGCGGCAAGGCCTTGCCATTGCCGGCCACCGCCACCAGGCCCCGGTCATGCACGAAGTGCACGGTGTTGGCTTCTAGCTGATAGAGCAGCCGCAGGTCGTCAGACGGCGTCCAGGCCAGCGACGGGGCCAGCAGCAGGCGGTCGCTGCCGACATGATCGCGCCAACCGTCCGTGTCCTGATAAACGGCGATCATGCGGGCCGAGACGCCGCCGACGACGGGGCCGCTGACGTCGCCCATGATCCGCTTGGCGTCGAAGCTGCCATAGGACAGCTCGCCCGAGCCTTGGGCGGTCTCGGTCGGCGCCTTGGTCACGATGTTGATCGAGCCGCCCGGTTCGCCCTTGCCTGACAGGGCCGAGGCGGGGCCCTTGAGCACCTGGAAGCGCTCGACGGTGGCCACATCGCGCCGCGCGTTGAAGCCCCGATTGGCCGTGAAGCGGTTCACCAAGAGGTCCGGCCCCTGGTTGATGTCGCCCGAGAAGCCGCGGATGGCGTAGGCGTCCCACGCGCCGCCGAAGCTGTTCTGGCGCGCCATGCCACCGGCGAAATCGAAGAGGTCCGACAGGTTGGTGACGCCGGTGTCGACGATCAGCGCCTCGTCCAGAACCCGCACGCTTTGCGGCAGCCGCATGGGGTCGATGACGACGCCGTTGATGCTGGCGCTGGCCGCGCGCGAGCCGGTGACGATGACGCTCTCGACCTCGTCGGTCTTGTCCTGCGCGACAGCCAGATCGGCGAAGGCGAACTGCGAGGCGCCCGCGCAAAGGGCGAAGAGGAGGGCCTTGGAAGTCATGTCTGGGTCTCGCTGGAGAACGGCGGTCCGGGTTGGGCCGGTCGAATAGGCGAGGGCTTGATCGACGGTCAAGACAATTGTTATGATATAACATCACTTGATGGCGCGGGCGGCGCCGCAGAGGCTTATGAGGGTGGCGTGAAGACCGTGGATGGCGACAAAGCGATCGAGATCGCAGATCTCGTGGTGCGATATGGCGATCGAGACGTGATCGATCATCTGGCCCTGACGGTCAGGGCCGGAGAGGTCTACGGCCTGCTCGGCGGCAACGGCGCGGGGAAGTCGACCACCCTGCAGGCGATCCTCGGCTTTGTCCGTCCCAGCGCCGGACGCGTCCGCGTGGTCGGCCGCGATCCTGCGTCGGAGCCCGCCGAGGTGCGGCGCGCCATCGCCTACATCCCCGAGAATGTGGCGCTGTACGAGCACCTGACGGCGCGCGAGAACATCGACTACTTCCTGCGGCTGGCGGGCCTGCGCCCGGTCGCCGACGAGATCAACAAGGCGTTCGGCACGGTCGGTCTGGCCGAAGAGGCCTGGGAGCGCCGGGTATCGGGCTTCTCCAAGGGTATGCGGCAGAAGACGGCCATCGCCTTGGCGGTGTTGCGCCGCGCGTCGGTGCTGCTGCTGGACGAGCCGACGTCGGGCCTTGATCCCGGCGCCACCGCCGACTTCAACGCGCTGGTGTCGCGTCTGCGCGGGGAGGGGGCGGCGATCCTCATCGTCACCCACGACCTGATCGGCGTCGCCGACATCGCCGACCGCATCGGCTTTCTCGAGCGCGGGCGGATCAGCGACGAGATGGTCGCCGAGGGCCCTGAGCGTTTCGACCTTCGCGCCCTGCACAACCGCTTCTCGAGGGCGCGGGCGGCATGAGCGTGATCCTTTCGGTGACGCGCAACGAGCTGCGTCACCTTGTTCGGAGCCGGGTCGCCTTGACCGGCCTGATCCTTGTCGCGTTGCTGACCTTCGCCGCAGCGCTTACCTCGAACGCCTATCAGGCCGACCAGGCCGGTCTTCGCGAGCGTCTGCAGCACGCCGCCGACCAGGACTTCGCGGCCCAGCCCAACCGGCATCCGCACCGTGTCGTCCACTTTGGCCACTTCGCCATCCGGCCGGCCAGTGGCCTGGCGGCGATGGATCCCGGCGTCGAGGCCTATACGGGCAACATGATCTTCCTCGAGGGTCATCGGCAGAACAGCGCCAACTTCGGCGACGCCCGCCAATCATCGCTGCTGGTCCGGTTCGGACAGCTGTCGCCGGCGCTGGTGCTGCAGGTGATCGTGCCGCTGCTGCTGGTGTTCATCGGGGCCGGGATGATCGCCGGCGAGCGCGAGCGGGGCACGTTGCGCCAGTCGCTTCTGGCCGGGATTTCTGGCGGCGCGCTGCTGAGCGGCAAGGCCCTGGCGCTGGGCCTGGCGGCCCTGGCCATCGCGACCCCGGCCTTTGGTCTTCTGCTGTGGCTCGGCGCCAGCGGCGGAGCGCGGCTCTCGGCCGTCGGACTGACCACGCTGGGCTACGTCGCTTACCTCGCCTTCTGGACCCTGCTGATCATCGCCGTCTCAGCCACGGCCAACCGCAGCCGCTCGGCCCTGATCGGCCTTGTCGGCGCCTGGGCGTTTATGGTGGTGCTGGTTCCGCGCGTCGCGCCCGAGGCCGCCGCCGCCCTGGCGCCGCTGCCGACACGGGTCGAGACCGACATCGCCGTCCAGCGCGACCTGCGGTCCATGGGCGACAGCCACAATCCCAACGACCCCTATTTCGCCGCCTTCAAGCAGAAGACGCTGAAACAGTACGGCGTGACGCGGGTCGAGGACCTGCCGGTCAACTATCGCGGCCTGCTCGCCATTGAAGGCGAGAAGCTGACCTCCAGCCTGTTCGACCGCTACGCCGACCAGGCCTTCGGCGCCATGGAGGCGCAGGGGCGGGTGATGGACGCCCTGGCGGTGGTCAGTCCGACCGTGGCGATCCGCCGTGTGTCGATGACCTTGGCCGAGACCGACCTGTTCGCCTACCGCCGGTTCCTCGAACAGGCCGAGGCCTATCGCTACGACCTCGTGCAGCGGCTCAACCGCCTGCAGGCCACGGCGGTCACCGCCGCTGATGACGCCGCCAAGAGCAAGAACGCTGCGGCGGAGGCGCGCAGCCGCATCTCGGCCGACCACTGGCAGGCCATGCCCCACTTTGATCCGAAACGGCCCTCGGCGGCCGACGTCGTGAGCCGCGCCCTGCCGGCGCTGGTGGCCCTGTTGCTCTGGCTCGCCGCCGGGGCGTTGTTCGCGGTCCATGCTGGCCGTCGCCTGAACCGGAGGGCCGCATGAACGCCCTGCTTCGAGAAGCCCGCTTCCTGCTGGGCCTTAAATCCGTTGTCGCGGCCATGGTCGCCCTGTTTGCGCTCACCGCTGTGGCGGTCAGCGCCGGCCTCGTCGAGGTCGCGCGTCAGGAGGCCGCCATCGCCCGGATCGGACCGCAGCAGGCATCCGATGTCGCTGCGATCACCGACTGGGTCTCCCGCGAGAAGGATCCGGGCAGCGCGGCCTACTACACCTTCCACGCCACGTCGGACCCGCCGTCGGACCTGGCGTTCGCCGCCATCGGGACCCGCGATGTCTCGCCCTATGTCCTGCGCGTGCGGGCTCTTGGCCTGGAGGCGCAGCTCTATGAGGGCGAGATCGGCAATCCGGAAGCCGCGCTTCCGGGGCGTTTCGACTTCGCCTTCGTGCTGGTCTACCTCGCCCCGCTGTTCGTGATCCTGCTGTTTCACGACCTGCGCTCGGGCGAGCGGGAGGCCGGGCGGCTGCGGGCCCTGGAGGCCTCGGTCGGCGCATCCTCGGCGCTGTGGGGACCGCGTCTGACCGTTCGCGCGCTGGGTCTGTTCCTGGTGCTGGCGCTTCCGTTCCTCGTCGGGGCCTTCGTCGCCGGTACGGCGCCTTGGAAGGTCGGAGCGGTGCTGGTGGTGGTGCTGGCCTATCTGGCCTTCTGGATCGTGCTGTGCGTGGTGGTGGCCCGCGCGGCGCGCAGCTCGCTGGCCAACGCCATGACCCTGGCGGCGGCCTGGATGACCCTGACCCTGATCGTTCCGGCGATCGGCCACGTGGTGATCAACAGCGCCATCCCGCTGCGCCAGGGGATGGAGCTTGGCCAGACCCAGCGCACCGCCGTCCACCGCGCCTGGGACATCCCCAAGGCCGAGACCATGGACGCGTTTTTCCGCACCCATCCGCAGTGGCGCAACACCGCGCCGCTGGGCGAGGCGTTCCACTGGAAATGGTACTTCGCCTTCCATCAGGTGGGCGACGAGCTGGCCGGCGGTCTGTCGCGTCAGTATCGCCAGGGGGTTCTTGAGCGAGCCGCCTGGAGCGAGCGCCTGGGCCTGGTGACGCCGGGCGTGGCGACGCAGCTGGCGCTGCACCGCCTGGCCGCCACCGATCCTGCGGCGCAGATCGCCTATCAGGACCGCATTCGTGCGTTCCACGGCGAGCTTCGGCGGTTCTTCTATCCGTACCTGTTCGAAGACCGGCCGTTCGGCCGCGCCGACTTCGCGCGCGCGCCGGAATATCGGGCGGCGCCGGCCGCCGGAAGCTGGCCCGTCGCGCTGCTTGGCGGCGTGGTCCTGATGACGGCGCTGGTCGGTGGCGTGGGCCTTGTGCGGGGACGCAGGGAGGCGTCCTAGACGCCTACGCCGAGGCCTCGCGCATGTTGGTGATGTGCGGGGCCGCCGCCCCACGCGACCGCGACTTGATCCAGGTCTGCAGCGGCGCGTCGATCAAGCGCTCGAACAGCCACGCGGCGATGATCGTCGCCGGGATGGCCAGCGCCCACAGCGTCCACTGGGCGGCGACCGGCAGGCCAAGCTTGGCGTCGAGCATCCGCACGAGGCCGAACCAGACGACGGCGGTCAGGGTGTTGGTCAGGAACAGCGGGAACGACAGGCGACCGGCCGCGCCCGCCCAGCGCCAGGCGCGCGGCTTGGAGGCGCCGGCCGCATAGATCAGGAAGGCCAGCAGGGCGAGGCTGAAATAGTCGAAGCTCCCCAGGGCCTGGATGCCGATGACCATGGCGAGGCTGGCGGCCGCCAACGGCAGGGCTTGCTGCTCAGCCAGACGCGTGACGGGCAGGCGCGCGATCAGCACGCCGATCAGGAACAACGGCACGCCGCGGATCAGGCCAAAGCGCAGCGGCAGCTGATAGCCGTGCACGCCGAAGGCCATCAAGGCGGCCTGGTCGATGATCACCCAGGCGCAGACGCCCATGGCCAGCAGCCGCAACGGCCGCGACGTGGCGGCGACCTTGCGCCAGACCATCGGGAACAGCGCATAGGCCACGATCAGCGCCGACAGGGTCCAGGTGGGCATGTTCCAGCCCGAGGTTCCCGGCACGAACCAGGCCTGCACCAGGAAGATCTGCGGCAGCAGCTGGTCCCACTGGAACCATTGCGGGTTCTGCGGGGCGAGGCCAATCGCCGTGGTGGCCAGGAAGAAGGCGACGAACAGGGCCAGCATGACCAGGTGCGGCGGCCAGATCCGTTGCACGCGGCGCTTCAGGAAGGTCCAGGTGTTGACCTCGCTGCTTGCGACGCGCGCACCGTAGGTCCGGGCCAGCACATAGCCTGACAGCATCAGGAAAAAGTCGGTCGCCAGATAGCCGCGCCCGAACGCCGGCGACAGGCTGAACAGCGACACCGGCGCGCGCTCGGCGACGTGGTAGAGCACGATGAACAGGGCGGCCAGGAAGCGCAGGGCGTCCAGCGGACCGTCCCGGGACAGGACGGGCGTGGCGCTCGCTTTGGCGAAACCTGTGCCGGCATTGAACATCGGAGACTCCTTCGCCTCCGACGCCGCAAGGGGCGGGCCAAGTTTCGCCTGACGGGCGAGCGCATCGGCGACTCCCCCCGCCGGAGCCGCGTTGCTAACCTGCCTGCGTTCCCCGCCGTTCGGATTCGCCCCGTGTCCCAGATCCCCGTCGCCGATCTCACCGAAGCCCAGGCCGTCGAGGAACTGGAGCGTCTGGCCGATCTTCTGGCGACGCACGACATCGCCTATCACCAACAGGACAATCCGACGGTCAGCGACGCCGAGTACGACGCGCTGAAGCGGCGAAACCTCGATATCGAGACGCGCTTCCCGCATCTGGTGCGCGAGAATTCCCCGTCGATGCGGGTCGGCGCGACCCGGGCCGAGCAGTTCGCGCCGGTGGAGCACGGCGTGCCGATGCTCAGCCTCGACAACGCCTTCTCGAACGACGAGGCGATCGAGTTTGACGCGCGCATACGGCGGTTCCTGCGCATCGCGCCGTCCGAGACGGTCGCCTACACCGCCGAGCCCAAGATCGACGGCCTGTCGGCTTCGCTGCGCTATGAGAAGGGCGTGCTGGTCCAGGGCGCAACGCGGGGCGACGGGCGCGTGGGCGAGGACGTCACCGCCAATCTGCGGACCATCGCCGACATTCCGCAGCGCCTGAAGGGGTCAGGCTGGCCCGACGTGATCGAGGTGCGCGGCGAGGTCTATGTCGAGCTTGCGGCCTTCGCCGCCTTCAACAAGGCCGCCGAGGAGGCCGGTCAGCGCACCTACGCCAATCCCCGCAACTTCGCGGCGGGCTCGCTGCGCCAGATCGATCCCAAGATCAGCGCCCAGCGGCCGCTGCGGTTCTTCGGCTATGCCTGGGGCCTGGTCTCGGAGGGCTTCGCCGACAGCCAGTGGGGCGCGCTGGAAAAGCTGGCCGAATGGGGCTTCGTGACCACGGCGCCGCCCGCCCAGCGCGTGCTGAACGCGCAAGGTCTGCTCGACATCTACGCCCAGTTCGAGATCCTGCGACCGACCCTGGGCTTTGATATCGACGGCGTGGTCTACAAGGTCGATGACCTGGAGCTTCAGCGTCGTCTGGGCTTTGTCTCGCGCTCGCCGCGCTGGGCGATCGCGCGCAAGTTCCCGGCCCAGCGGGCTCGGACGGTCCTGGAGGCGATCGATCTTCAGGTCGGTCGCACGGGTGCGATCACGCCGGTGGCGCGGCTGAAGCCGGTGACGGTCGGCGGCGTGTCGGTGACCAACGCCACCTTGCACAACGGCGACGAGATCGCGCGGCTCGATGTCAGGGTCGGCGACACCGTGGTGATCCAGCGCGCCGGCGACGTGATCCCGCAGATCGTCGAGGTGGCCCTGGACGCGCGGCCAGATCCCGCGCCGGAGCCGTTCGAGTTTCCGCATGTCTGCCCGTGCCCACTGCAGACGCCGTTGGCGCGCGAGGTCACCGCGTCGGGGCAGGAGTCGGTGGTGCGCCGCTGCACGGGCGAGTTCGCCTGTCCGTTCCAACGGGTCGAGCACCTGCGCCACTTCGTCTCCCGCCGGGCGTTCGACATCGAGGGGCTGGGCGAAAAGCAGCTTCAGGCCTTCTTCGAGGAAGGCTGGATCACCGAGCCCGCCGACATCTTCAAGCTGGCCCGCGATGAGGAAAAGCTGACCGCCCTGCGCGAACGCGAGGGCTATGGCGAGACCTCGGTGGCCAATCTGGTCAAGGGGATCGAGGCGCGGCGCACCATCGGCATGGACCGGATGATCTATGGCCTGGGCGCGCGTGACATCGGCGAGACCACCTCCACGGTGCTGGCCCGCAACTTCGACCGCTTCGAGGACCTGCAGGCCGCCGCCGAGGCCGCCGCCAAGGGCCTGCCCGGCGAGACCTATCTTGAACTCTCGACCGCGCCCGGCGTCGGGCCCAAGGCGCTGGACATGCTGGTCGAGGCGGGGAAGGGCGGTCTAGTCGCAGATCCGTGGCCACTGACCGACGACCTGGAGCTTAAGATCGGCCACGCGGTCCCCAAGCTGACCAAGCCCGCCCGCGCGGCGCTGGCGCAGCGCTATGGAACCTGGGCGGCCTTCGCCGACGGACTTGTCGCCGCCGCCTCGGGGGCGCCGGGTGACGACTATCTGCATCTGGCCGCCATCGATGGCGTCGGGCCCGTCGCGGCCCAGTCCCTGGCGCGGTTCTTCGCCGAGGATCATAACCGGCAGAAGGTCGCCAATCTCGTCGCCGAGCTTGATATCCAGCCGGTGGCCAAGCCCAAGACCGACACGGCCGTGGCCGGCAAGACCATCGTCTTCACCGGCTCGCTGGAGAAGATGACCCGCGACGAGGCCAAGGCCCAGGCTGAAGGGCTGGGGGCGAAGGTCGCTTCGTCGGTGTCGAAGAAGACCGATCTGGTGGTCGCGGGACCCGGCGCCGGCTCCAAGCTCAAGACGGCCACGGAACTGGGCATCCAGGTGATGACCGAGGACGAGTGGCTGGCGCTGGTGGGCGCATGAAGGTCATCGCCATCGACTTCGAGACCGCCAACGAGCAGCGCGCCAGCCCTTGCTCCATCGGCTTGGCCTGGATCGAGGGCGGCGAGGTCGCGCGCGTCGAGCACCATTATATCCGCCCGCCGGGCAACCGTTTCGCGGCGTTCAACATGGCGTTCCACGGCATCCGGCCCGAACATGTCGCGGACGCCGACGAGTGGCCGGACGTGCTGGAACGCATTCGGCCCGAGCTGGAGGGGGCGCTGGTTTTGGCGCACAACGCTTCGTTCGACATCAGCGTGATCCGGCGCACCTGCGAGCACTATGACGTGCCGGCGCCCGGCTTTGATTATCTGTGTACGGTGCAAGTGGCGCGCAGCGTCTGGCCGGAGCTTCCGTCGCACAAGCTGAACGTGGTCTGCGGCCACCTGGGCGTGGATTTCGCCCACCACGACGCGGCCGCCGACGCCTATGCCTGCGGCCGCGTGGCGCTAGCGGCGACAGGCCTGAACGCGCTGTCCGATATCCGGGCGTTGCCGCAGCGCCTGGGCATGACCCCGGGTCGTCTCGACCCCGATAGCTACCGACCCTCGCGCATGGCGGCGGCGCCAAGTCGGCGCTGGTAGCGGACTGGGCGCTTTCCGAATTCTCGCCGCGATTTCGTGCGAACGCTTGTTTCCAGGAACAGGATCGCGCAACCAAGCGGTCAAGACGCGCGCCCAAAGCGCGAACAGGGAGATTTCGATGATCCGCACCGCCATGATCGCCGCCACCGCGCTCGCCGCCAGCCTCGCGGCTTCAGCGCCCGCCTTCGCCGCCGATGTGGTGGGCCTCTGGGCCACGCCGGGCAATGGCGGTCAGGTCGAGATCGCGCGCTGCGGCAACAGCCTGTGCGGCAAGCTGGTGACCTCCAACCACATCAAGGAAAATCCGGGCCTCAAGGACATCAAGAACAAGGACGAGAGCCAGCGCAGCCGGACCCTGAAGAACCTGCAGATGCTCTATGACTTCAGCGGCGGTCCCACCAAGTGGACGGGCGGCAAGGTCTATAATCCCGAGGACGGCGGCGTCTACGCCGGCACGATCGAGCTGGTCAGCAACACCGAGCTGAAGCTCAAGGGCTGTGTGGTCGCGCCGCTGTGCAAGACGCAGAAGTGGACGCGGATTCGGTAGACCCCATCAAACCCTCCCCCTAGCGGGGGAGGCGGTCGCGAAGCGACCGGAGGGGGAAGACTGACTGAGCTTGCGACTTCCCTCTCCGTCGGCTCCGCCGACACCTCTCCCTTGGGGAGAGGATCTCGCGCCTAAAGCGGCGCGCAGGCCGCTTCCATCCACGTCCGAACCTCCGGCTCCACGCGCGGGCCGATCTCGCGCAGCACGCGGGCGTGGTAGGCGTCGAACTGGGCGATTTCTTCGGCCGTCAGCAGCGCCTTGTCGATCAGGCGACGATCGATGGGCGCGAGCGTCAGGGCCTCGAAGCGGTGCATCGGCCGCTCGCCGCCGGGCACGTCCTCGGCCGGCATGACGACCTCCAGGTTCTCGATCCGGATGCCGTACTCGCCGTCCTTGTAGTAGCCGGGCTCGTTCGAGACGATCATGCCGGGCTGCAGGGCGATGGTGTTCGGGGCCTTGGAGATCCGCTGCGGTCCCTCATGGACGCCCAGATAGACGCCGACGCCGTGGCCGGTGCCGTGGTCGTAGTCGAGGCCCTGCGCCCACAGGGCCATCCGCGCCAGGGCGTCGATCGCCGAACCGGTGGTGCCGGCCGGGAAGCGCAGGCGGGCGATGGCCAGGTGACCCTTCAAGACGAGCGTGTTGCGCTGGACCATCTCGGCGCTGGGCGCGCCGATCGCCACGGTGCGGGTCACGTCGGTCGTGCCGTCCAGATACTGGCCGCCGCTGTCGACCAGCAGCAGGGAGCCCATCTTCGCGCGTTCGTTGCTGCGCTCGGTCGGGCGGTAGTGGGGCAGGGCGCCGTGGCCATTGGCCGCGCCGATGGTGTCGAAGGAAAGGTCCTTCAGCACGCCGGTGGCCTCACGGAAGGCTTCCAGCTTGGCGACGGCTTCCTTCTCGTCGGGCGGGTTGATCTGGCCCTCGGTGGCCAGCCAGTGCAGGAAGCGGGTCAGGGCCGCGCCGTCCCGGCGGTGCGCCTCGCGCGTGCCACCCAGCTCGACCGCGTTCTTGCAGGCGCGCGGCATCGTGCAGGGGTCCATCGCCCGCACCACGGTCGCGCCGGCGGCGGTCAGGGTGTCGAAGTACCAGGCCGAGGACTGGGCCGGGTCGACCACGACGCTCTTGCCTGACAGCTCGGCCAGGGCCGTCTCCAGCTTGTCCGGGGTCTCCAGCGAGACCTGATTGCCGAGCCAGGCCGGCAGATCGGCGGTCACCTTGGCCGGCTCCAGGAACAGGCGCGCCGTGCCATCGGCGTTCAGAATGGCCTGCGACAGCGGCAGCGGGGTGCGGATCACGTCGCCGCCGCGCACATTGAACAGCCAGGCGATCGAGGCCGGGGCGGTGATCACGGCGGCGTCGGCGCCCAGCGCCGCGACCGAGGCGCCGACCCGCGCGCGCTTGGCGCTGGACTCTTCGCCGGCGTGTTCAAGGGGCTGCGGAACGACGGGGGCCATGGGCTGCGGCGGGCGCGCCGAACCCCAGGCCTGGTCGACGGGATTGGCCTCAACGGGCTTCAGCACCGCGCCGGCGCGGATGGCGGCGGCCTTCAGGCCGTCCAGGGCGGCCGGGCTATGCAGACGAGCGTCGTAGCCGATGACGGCGCCCTTCGAGACGGTCTCCAGATAGGCGGGCACGCCGCCCTCGACGAGGTCGCGGATCTCGAACACGCCCTGATCGACCTGCTCGCGAACCTGCAGCGTATAGCGGCCGTCGACGAAGACGGCGGCGCGGTCGCTCAGGATCACGCCCGCACCGGCCGAGCCGGTAAAGCCGCTGGCCCAGGCCAGCCGGTCATTGGCGGCGGGCAGGTACTCGTTCTGATGCTCGTCCTCGTGCGGCACGAGGAAGCCGTCCAGCCCCTGCGCCGCCATGGCTTGGCGGATCAGCGGGACGTGCTTGGGGCCGAAGGAGGGATCGGTGGATTCGTCGAAGGTCTGGCGCATGGGGAGGATTTAGGCCTCTCCGAGCGCGCAGGGAAGATGTTCAATCCTCCCCCTAGCGGGGGAGGTGGCCCGAAGGGCCGGAGGGGGAGGTTCTGCTGAAGTGGCCTCTTCCCCCTCCGTCGTCTCTTCGAGCCGACACCTCCCCCGCGAGGGGGAGGATTGGATTTCAGTTATCTACGGCCGCTGCAGCACCAACGTCGCCCAGGCGTCGCGGTGGATGCGGGTGACGACCTTGAAGCCGCGCGACAGGTAGGCGGCCTTGACCATCCGCTCCTGGGTGCGCAGCAGGCCTGACAGGATCACCGTGCCGCCGGGAACGAGGGCGCGCTTGATGTCCTGGGCCAGGCTGATCAGCGGGCGGGCCAGGATGTTGGCGAACACCAGATCGTAGGGCGCGTTCTCGGCGACCAGGCGGTTGGAGAGGCCCGAGGCGTGGACGAAGCGGGCGTTGGCCTTGTTGACCAGGGCGTTCTCCTTGGAGATCCGCAGGCTGGGCTTGTCGATGTCGGTGCCGACCGCCAGCTTGGCGCCGGTGCGGGCCGCCGCGATGGCCAGGAGGCCTGTGCCGGCCCCGACGTCGAGCACCTTGTTGAACCTGCGCGCCTTGATCAGGCGGTCATAGGCCTGCAGGCAGCCGACGGTGGTGCCGTGGTGGCCCGTACCGAAGGCCGCGCCGGCCTCGATGCGCAGGTTCACCGTGCTGGCCGGCAGACGGCCACGGTCATGCATGCCGTAGACAAAGAAGCGGCCCGCGCGCACCGGCGGAAGGCCCGACAGTGCCATGGCCAGCCAGTCGGCGTCGGCCAGGGTGTCGCGCGAAACCTTCAGGTCGTACTCGCCGAGCAGCGCCATCAGGCTGGCGTCTTCCTCGTCGGTCGTCGGGAAGGCGTCGATGCGCCAGACGCCGCGATCCTCGTCCTCTTCCAGGATCGAGTAGGTCGCGCCTTCCAGGCCCGGATGGTTGTCGATGGCGTCGGCGGCGGTCTCGGCCTCGAGGCGCGCGCCTCGGGCGACGATCTGCTGGGGCGTATAGTCGGTCATGCCGCTCCGTTAGCGGCAAAGTCGCCGAAAAGCGAGCCTTCAGCGTGACGTCATGCCGGTCGCGGCGACGTCGGCCAGCATCAGGGCGTCGGGCGGCCCCCGGCGATCCTCGGGGAGCGATTTGTCGAGGATATCGCCGCGCTCCGAGGGCCAGCGTGCGCCCTCGGACGCGGGCGGGCGATCGGCGAGGCCATGGCGGGCGGGAACGTAGGGCGGGAGCTCCGGCGGTGGCGGCAGGGGCGGCGGCTCATCGTTGACATAGGCGACCGGCGGCGACTGCATCGCCGTGAGGAAGTCGGTCCCGACCACATAGTCGGGCAGATCGCCTGGGGGATAGGCGATGGGCTCAGCGGTGGCTTCCGCGCTTGTTCGCGCCGGCTCCATGTCCGGTTGGAAGGGAGTGTCCTGCAGGCCGGTCTGCATCGCGAGGCCGGCCAACGCGCCGACCAGGGCGCAGACCGGCACGCCCAAGGCGACGGGTCTGGTCGCGCCGAACGCCTTCACGTGGTTGAGCAGGAGGTTCAGGCGTTGCATCCTGGCATAGCGCGCCAGTCCGACTTTGGTTCTCCATTCCTGCTGGCCGCCGATGCGCTAGGGTGGTGGCCATGACGAAGAGCATTCCCAGCCTGCTGCGCGCCCGCAACGCCGACGAACATGCGCGGGTCACCTATGCTGAGCTGTTCTTTGACCTGGTCTTCGTCTTCGCGGTGACCCAGCTTTCGCATGTCGTCCTCAAGCACCCTGATGGCCCGGGACTGTTGCATGCGGCGGTGCTGCTGCTGGCGGTCTGGTGGTCGTGGATCTACACCGCCTGGGTGACGAACTGGCTGGACCCCGAACGCGGGCCGGTCCGGCTGATGCTGTTTGTGATGATGGCGGCCGCCATGGTGCTGGCGGCCTCAATCCCCGACGCGTTCGGCGCACGGGGCCTCGCCTTCGCCGCCGCTCACGTCTTTATCCAGGTCGGGCGCAGCGCCTTCTTTCTCTGGACAGCCTGGAAGGACGAAGGGCACCGCGCCAACTTCTTGCGGATCACCGCCTGGCTGGCCTTTGCCGGCCTATTCTGGATCGCCGGCGCCTTCGTCGAGGGCGAAGCGCGCCTGCTGGTCTGGGGGCTGGCGATCGCGATCGAGTATGTCTCGCCCGCCGTCGGCTTCTGGACGCCTGGCCTGGGGCGGACCAAGACCTCGGAGTGGAACGTCGAGGGCGGCCACATGGCCGAGCGCTGCGCCCTGTTCACGATCATCGCCCTGGGCGAGTCGATCATCATCTCGGGCTCCACCGTGATGGGCGTGGACTGGGAGGCGCCGGTCATGGCCGCCTTCGCCGGCGTCTTCCTGTGCAGTCTGGCCATGTGGTGGATCTATTTCTCGTCCACCGCCGAGGCGGCCAGCAAGGCGATCGCCGAGGCCAGCGATCCAGGCGCGATCGCCCGCCTAGCCTACACCTACGCCCATCTGCCGATCATCGCCGGGATCATCGTCACTGCGGTCGGCGATGAGTGGGTGATCCATCATCCGCTCGGCCACATGGAGACAAAGGTGGCGCTGGCCCTGATCGGCGGACCCGCGCTGTTCCTGCTGGGCGCGGTCCTGTTCAAGCGGGCGGTGTTCGGACTGTGGTCGCGATCCCGCCTCCTGGGTCTCGCGGCGCTGGCGGGGCTGGGTGTGGCGTCGCCGCATCTCCAGCCGCTGGCGCTGTCCTGGCTGACGACCCTGGTTCTGGTCGCTATCGGCGCTTGGGAGAGTCTCACGCCGCGCCCGGCCGAGGCGGCGCCCAAGCACGATGGCGTCCGCCCCGGGCTCAAGCCCGAGGCGTGATCACGCCTTCTCGACGAAGCTGTCGATGACCTTCTTCTCGCCGGCCTTGTCGAAGGCGACGGTCAGCTTGTTGCCCTCGATGCCGGTGACCTTGCCGTAGCCGAACTTGACGTGGAACACCCGGTCGCCGCGCGCATAGGCGCTGTTGGTCGGGGCCGAGACCGCGACGAGGCGGCCTTCGCCTTCGATCGGCGCCGCACGGGCGGATGAGCCCGATCGAACGCCCTGGGCGCCGCGCCATGATCCGCCGCGTTCGCCAAAGCCCGAGGTGCGCTCCTGCGCTCGCTTCCAGCCCGGGCTGTCATAGCTGCCGGCCTGGAAGGCGCTGGTGCCGGGGTCATCCCAGCGCGAGGCGGCCGTCGACTGCATGCCGGGGCCGCCGCCGTAGTAGCCTGTCTCGGACGCCGCATCGACATGGGCGATCGGCAACTCGTCGACGAAGCGGCTGGGCAGTTGCGACGTCCAGCGGCCATAGACCTGACGGTTGGCCACGAAGCTGATGCGGGCCTCTTCCCGAGCGCGGGTGATGCCGACATAGGCCAGGCGGCGCTCTTCCTCGAGGCCCTTCTCGCCCTTGTCGTCCATGCTGCGCTGGCTGGGGAACACGCCTTCCTCCCAGCCCGGCAGGAAAACCAGCGGGAACTCCAGGCCCTTGGCCGAGTGCAGGGTCATGATCCAGACCGCGTCGCCGGTGGCCTCGCGATCCAGGTCCATGACCAGCGACACGTGCTCCAGATAGGCCTCCAGCGTGTCGAACGCGCCCATCGACTGGACCAGTTCCTTCAGGTTCTCCAGCCGGGTCTGGCTGGTCGGACCCTTGTCCAGGCGCAGGGCGTCCGTGTAGCCGCTTTCCTCCAGCACCGTTTCCAACAGGCGCTGGTGGTGCATTGTCCCGATCAGCGAACGCCAGCGGTCCAGGTCGCGGATGAAGTTGCTCAGCGCCGTGCGGGTGCGAGCGGGTAGCTCGTCGCTGGCGATAATCGCCCGCGCCGCCTCGACCGTGGAAATCCCTTCCAGGCGCGCGATCTGCAGCAGCTTCTGCACCGAGGTGTCGCCGATGCCGCGCTTGGGCGTGTTGACGATGCGCTCGAAGGCCAGGTCATCGTCCGGCGACTGGATCAGGCGCAGATAGGCGTGAGCGTCGCGGATCTCGGCCCGTTCGAAGAAGCGCGGGCCGCCGACCACCTTGTAGGGGATCTGCAGCATCACGAAGCGCTCTTCGAAGGCGCGCATCTGGAAGCTGGCCCGCACCAGGATGGCCATCTGGTTGTACTTGCGGCCAGCCTTCTTGGCGCGCTCGATCTCGTCGGCGATCAGGCGGCTTTCGGCCTCGCCGTCCCAGACGCCTGACACCTTGACCTTCTCGCCGCCCTTGGCCGGGGTCCACAGGGTCTTGCCCAGGCGTCCCTTGTTGGCGGTGATCAGGCCCGAGGCGGCCGCCAGGATGTGCTCGGTCGAACGGTAGTTGCATTCGAGGCGCACGACCTTCGAGCCCGGGAAGTCGCGCTCGAAGCGCAGGATGTTGTCCACCTCGGCCCCGCGCCAGCCATAGATCGACTGGTCGTCGTCGCCGACGCAGCAGACGTTCTGGCGGCCCTGGGCCAGGAGACGCAGCCACAGATACTGGGCGACGTTGGTGTCCTGGTACTCGTCGACCATCACGTATTTGAAGCGCTGTTGGAACTCGTCCAGCACGTCGGGATGGCCTGTGAACAGGCTGATATTGTGCAGCAAAAGGTCGCCGAAATCACAGGCGTTCAGGATGCGCAGTCGCTCCTGGTACTGGCGATAGAGGCTGATGCCCTTGCCGTTGGCGAACTCGCCGGCTTCCGACGTCGGTACGCGGTCGGGCGTCCAGCCGCGGTTCTTCCAGCCGTCGATGATCCCCGACAGGATGCGGGGCGTCCACCGCTTGGCGTCGATGTTCTCGGCCTCGATCAACTGCTTGAGCAGGCGCTCGTTATCGTCGGTGTCGATGATCGTGTAGTTGGACTTCAGGCCGATCAGCTCGGCGTGGCGACGCAGGATCTGGGCGGCCACCGAGTGGAAGGTGCCCAGCCACCGTAGCCCTTCCGCCTCCGGGCCAATGATGTGGGTGATCCGCTCGCGCATCTCGCGGGCGGCCTTGTTGGTGAAGGTGACGGCCAGAATCTCCCAGGGACGGGCGCGACCGGTGGCCAGGATGTGGGCCAGGCGCGTGGTCAGCACGCGCGTCTTGCCCGTACCCGCGCCGGCCAGAACCAGCAGCGGACCCTCGGTGGTCTCGACCGCCTCGCGCTGCTCGGGGTTTAGTCCGTCCAGATAGGCGGGCGCGGCGCCGGCCGGCGGGCGGGCTCGGGCCAGGTCGGAGATACGCGGGGAGGGGAGGTCGCCGGGGAAATCCCCGATGGGGCTCGGCGAGTCGGTGTCGGGAAACATGGAACATATGTAGCACAAAGCGCGCGCGGCTTAAGCCCTTCGCCGCGTTTCAGGCGCGGTAGGTCCGGCGCTGGGTCAGAACGCGCGCGTGGACGTCACAAGCAAGGTCGTCCTCAAGCCTTAGGCGACGCCTGCCTGGCCGTCCGCCGCGCGCAAGAGCGCGAAGACGCGACACGCCGAGGCGAGCGGCCGTCCGCCTCGCTCAAGATCGATACGTTGAATGAGGCCAGCCAGGCTCAGCGCTTCGGCGGCCGCGGCGCGGTCGAGCACCGCCCAGAACTCCGGCTCCAGCGCCAGCGACGTTGCGTGCCCGGCCAGGTTCACCGACCTTTTCTTCAAACCAGCCAGGGGGTCAGTCCTCGCGCTTGGCGCCGTCGAGATCGCGGCGAAGCTTGTCCACGCGGGCGGCGTCGAGGGTCTTCTCGGCCTTGGTGCGGCCAAAGCGGGCTCGGTTCTCGGCGGCGCGCGCCTTATCCTCGGCCTTGGCCTTGGCCTTGCGAGCCTGGTTCAGATTGACGATGTCGGCCATGGGTCTCAGGGCTTCTTCTTGGCGGCGGGGCGGATGACCACGGTCTCCTCCAGCCGCAGCGTCTGGTCCTTCTTGAGGATCAGAGGCGCGCGGCCTGGGAAGACGCAGTTCTGCATCGAGCGATCATTATACAGCATCCAGCGGGCCACCGCCTGCCCATTGGCCTTGCAGGCCAGGCCCACCGTCCAGGCGGGTGAATTGGAGCCGCCCGACCAGGCGAAGCCCATGGCGGGGCCTGCGTTGATCGCCGCGCCGTTCGGCGTGATCGTCTTGCCGCCTGATGAGAAGGTCAGGTGCTCGGGATCGATCAACCGGATCGAGAAACCGCCAAAGCCCCGGTCGTCCTCGCTTCCGCCCAGGCCCAGTGCCTCGACCCGCGAGGTGATCGTCGTGTCGAACTCCACCCGCCGGACGCCCGCCTTGAGAGGCCTGACCGTCACCTTGGTGACTTCCCGCGCGACATAGGCCAGCTCCGGGCCGGAATTGACCAACCAGTCGACCTCAAGCGTCAGCGTTCCGCCACCTTCGGCGTCGCCTAGAAACCGCTTCTCGCGGACGAGGTACGAGAGGTTCTTCATGTACCAGCCGTCGGCGACGGTCTTGCCGTCTAGCTGGACCTTCATCCAGGCCCACCAGAGGCCGCGCTGGTGCGGGTGATCGCCGGGCTTGTCCTCGGTCAGGGCCGCGCCGTCCGGCGCGTACAGCTGACTGACATAGTTGGCGCGTCCGGGCTCGGTCGCAGGATCCAGCGGCTTAGTCCGATAGACCAGCACGGTCTTGCCGGCCTCGGTCAGGGTTACGGCGTCATCGGAGAAGACAGCGTCCACCCGCTTGTCGATCGCCGGATCGGCCAGGACGGGTGGGGCGGTGAGCAAGGCCAACACAGCGGCGGTGACGGGGGCGCGAAGGCGCATGCGGCGTCCTCAAACGAAGCTGGAACGTATCAAGAACAATCTATGCGCGCATGGCAAGCTGAAACTTTACCGCAGGCGTGGCCGTTCTGATGTCGCGAGGGACCAAACGGGCCTCGCCCAAGCCTGGAGACTGAAGATGATCGATCTATCCCAGATCAAAGAGCATCATGAAGTGGTCGGTTCCGACGGCGGCCATGTCGGTCGCGTGGACCATATCGCCGGTGGCGAGATCCAACTGGCCCAGTTCGATCTGGGCGGAGGCTTCAAGCACCACCTGATCCCGCTGTCTTGGGTGGAGTATATCGACGACGCCAAGGTCCATCTCAGCGTGACCGAGGACGACGCCAAGTCCAAGTGGCGCGAGAAGCACTGATCCCGACCAGAAAGCCCGACTTTGCAACGCCCCTGCGGATCCTCGTGGGGGCGTTGGCGCGTGACCGCCGTTTCTTGACGCGAGGGGAGAAGCGGGCCCCTATCCGGGCCCGTTATCGGAGGGCTCTTGATGTACACGCTCTATGGTTCGCCCAGCACCGCCGGCACGGCCATCCACTGGATGCTGCTGGAGCTTGGCGTCCCGTTCGATCTGAAGATGCTGGATTTCGACAAGGGCGAGCACAAGACAGCCGAGTACCTGGCGCTCAATCCCGATGGTGTGGTTCCCACCCTGATCGTCGATGGCCGGCCGGTGACCCAGATGGCGGCCTTGGTGACCCTGCTCGCCGAGCGTCATCCCGAGGCGGGGTTCGCACCGCCCCTCGGCTCGCCCGAGCGGGCGGCCTATCTCAGCTGGAGCTTCTGGCTGGCCAACAGCTTTCAGCCGCACTTTCGGGCCTGGTTCTATCCGCCCGAACCCGCCGGCGGTGAAGCGCAGGAGGCGGTGCAGGCTGCAGCGCGCGCCAAGATCGAGGAGGGTCTGTCGCGCCTCGACGCGCACCTGGCCGATCGTGATGTCATCGTCGGGGAAGGCTTCACGACGGTGGACCTTCTGGTGACGATCCTGTGCCGCTGGACGCGCAACATGCCAAAGCCGGCGACCGAGTGGCCGAACCTGAAACGCTATCTGGACCACATGCGTCAGCGACCCGCGCTGATCGAGGTCCACGCCCGCGAGGGCATGACCGACTGGATTGGGGGCTAGGCCTTGAAAATCCTCCCCCCAGCGGGGGAGGCGGCCGAAGGCCGGAGGGGGAAGCGCGGGCTATCCGGCTTCTTCCCCCTCCGTCGTCTCTTCGAGCCGACACCTCCCCCGCTAGGGGGAGGATTTGAAGCTTACTTCACGCTGGCGCAGAAGCGCTGGATGCGCGAGCAGGCGTCTTCGAGCACATCGCTGCTGGTGGCGTAGCTGATGCGGAAGAACGGCGACAGGCCGAACGCCGCGCCGTGAACGACGGCGACGCCTTCGGCTTCGAGAAGCTCGCCGGCGAAGTCCTCATCGGTCTCGATGACCTTGCCCGAGGGCGCGGTCTTGCCGATCAGGCCCGCGCATGACGGGTAGACGTAGAACGCGCCTTCCGGGGTCGGGCAGTGCAGGCCGGTGGCCTGGTTGAGCATCGACACCACAAGATCGCGGCGTTCCTGGAACAGCTTGGCGTTGGGCTTGATGAAGTCCTGTGTGCCGTTCAGCGCCTCGAGCGCAGCCCACTGCGAGATCGAGCAGGGGTTGGAGGTCGTCTGGCTGATCATCTTGCCCATGGCCTTGATCAGCGGCTCGGGGCCGCCGGCATAGCCGATGCGCCAGCCGGTCATCGAATAGCCCTTCGAGACGCCGTTCATCGTCAGAGTGCGGTCATAGAGCTTGGGCTCGACCTGGGCGATGGTGGTGAACTCGAAGTCGTCGAACACCAGGTGCTCGTACATGTCGTCGGTCAGCACCCAGACCTGCGGATGGCGCAGCAGCACGTCCGCGATCGCCTGCAGCTCCGCGCGGCTATAGGCGCCGCCCGAAGGGTTCGAGGGGCTGTTGATGATCAGCCACTTGGTCTTCGGCGTGATCGCCGCTTCCAGGGCCGCCGGCGTGATCTTGAAGCCGCTCTCGGCGGTGGTTTCGACCGAGACGGGCGTGCCGCCGGCCAGCAGGGTCATGTCGGGATACGACACCCAGTACGGCGCGGGGATGATCACCTCGTCGCCGGGGTTCAGGGTGGCGACCAGGGCGTTGTAGATGACGGGCTTGCCGCCCGGAGCGACGTGGATCTGGCTCGGCTTGTACTCCAGGCCGTTCTCACGCTTGAACTTGGCGCAGATGGCCGCCTTCAGCTCGGGCATGCCGTCCGGATCGGTGTACTTGGTCTTGCCGGCCTTGATCGCCTCGATCGCGGCGTTCTTGATATTGTCCGGCGTGTCGAAGTCCGGTTCGCCCGCAGACAGGGCGATCACGTCACGGCCGGCGGCTTTCAGCGCGCGCGCCTTGGCGCTGATGGCGATGGTGGCCGACGGTGCGATACGCCGCAGGGCGGCGGACTCGAGCGACATCTTGCAGGACTCCCCTGGGTTGCCTGGTCCGAACAACAGGACCGTTTCAGGATTGGGGCGGTCTTTACGCCCCCGTTCGCCGGGGTGCAACGCGGCATGGGCAGGGTTCAAGACATTTTGGCGAAGCTCTGGCGTGTCGTTCTTGCGCGCGGCCGCGCCTCAAGATACCGCTACCATTTGTAGGATCGATCCCGGCCAAACGCGGACGGTCCTCGGGGGAAACGCAGAGGCCGCTCAGCGGCCACGAAGAGGGGGGAATACGGCTGATGAGGCTGAAGATTCTTTATATCGCCCTGGCCGCTTTGGCCCTGGCGATCGGCGCGGCCTCGCCGGGACTGGCGCGCCAGTCGGGCGATGGCGACATCCTGCAACGGGCGATCAACAAGCCTTCGGCCACCTGGGGCGTCTATGGGGCCGGTCAGAAGAGCGCGCCGATCAAGGACAAGACCGTTCAGGGCGGCGCGGCGACGAAGGTCGAAGTGCAGGCCGCCGGCGCCAACCCGTGGGACGTGGGGGCGTCACAGCCTCTGACCGGCAAGATCGCTAAGGGCGACGTTCTGCTGGTGGCCTTCTGGGCCAAGGCCGAAGCCGTCGACGGCGGTCCGGCCAGCGCCGACATTCCGGCCGTCCGGATCCAGCAATCCGCCGCGCCCTATGGCGCCGCGCTGCAGGGCGGGATCAAGGTCGGCGGCGAGTGGAAGATGTACACGGTGCCCGGCCGCGCCCTGATCGACATTCCAGCGGGCGAGGGCGCGGTGGGCCTGCACCTGGGCTCGGCCAAGCAGACGGTGCTGCTGGGCGCGCTGTTCGTGCTGAACTTCGGGCCCGACTACGACCTGCGCAAGCTGGCGGGCGGTTAGAGCCTTGCGCGTCGAAACGGACCCGTTTCGACGCGATAACAAGGCTCTAAATCAAACACTTAGAGCGTGACGAGCGCCGAAACCGGTTCCCACTTTCGGCGTCACGCTCTAGGCGCGAGCGCGGACGATCTCGACGAAACTCGCCAGGTGGCGCGTGATCGCCTGGCGGGTGCGCTCCTCCGTCAGCACGCCATTCTCGATCTTGGTGTGGGCCTGGCCCACCAGGATGTCCGACAGCGGAGCCAGGTCGCAGCCGGCGCGACGCAGATTGAGGCGAAGGGCGTCCTGCGCGCGGACCGTCCCGGTGATCCCGGGGCTGGCCCCCATCGCGCAGGCGATCTTGCCGTCCAGGGGCGCTGGCTTGCCGCGCGAGGCCCAGTCGATCGCGTTCTTCAGCGACGCGGTCAGGCCGCCATTATACTCCGGACAGGCGATCAGCAGGGCGGGCGCGGCGCGAACCGCGTCTTTCCAGGCGACCACGGGTGACGGATCGCCTTGCGCCTCCACGTCCTCGTTGAAGAACGGCAGGTCGTGCAGGCGGAAGATCTCGATCTCGACGCCGGCAGGGGCCAATTCACGCGCCGCACCGAGCAGGGCGGTGTTGTAGGAGGCGGCCCTGAGGCTGCCCGAGACGGCCAGGATTTTCATGGGCGGAGACTAACCCGCGCGGACCCGGATGTCCCCTTGGCCCAGCAGCATCGGCGCCAAGAGCGCCCAGAGTCGGGAAATCTCCTCGGCGGCGGGCGATCCGGGGTCCCACTCGCAGACGGATCGACCATGGGCGATCGACTGCTGGAACGCGGCGCGGGCGCGCAGGCCCACGGCCGCTAGCGGCATGCCCGTGAAGCGCAGGGCCTCGGCGGCCTTCAGCACGGCCGGCGGCTCGACGCCGTTGCGACGCGGCGGGGCCTGACTGAGGACGATCAAGCCCTTCTTGCCCAACCGGCGGACGGCTTCGGCCGAGCGGACGACCGAGGCGATGTCCAGGAAGGTGGGGCGGCAGACCAGCACACAGAGGTCGGCGCAGTTGATCGCCTGCAGCACGTCCGACTCCGGCGAGGCGGGCGTGTCGATGACCAGGGCGTCGAAGTCGGTGTTCTGGGCCTGAACCTGGGTCGAGAACAGCTTTCCGGCGTTGATCTCGGCGACCGTCGGGCCTTCGCCGACGCGGGCTCTCAGGGCGTCCGACGCCGAGCGTTGCTGGTCGATGTCAGCCAGCATGGTGCGAAGGCCGGCCAGGTGGGCCGTGATCGCCAGATTGACCGAGAGCGTCGTCTTGCCCGCGCCGCCCTTGCGGGAAATGACAGCCAGGGTTTTCACGTCCGCGACTCCTTAACAGGCCAAGGTTTGCGGGCCTTGCAGCCTGTGGATAAGTAACGCTGTGATGTGAAGGGCGCGCAACACAAATGTCGCCACGGGCGAATCAGGGCGTCCCCGGATCGCGGTTTAGAGGTAACGGTCGGAAAAACGCCTGTTTCGTTTGCAGGTGTCCGCTCCGCGCCGCTTGACCCCCGACGGCGCTTGGGCGAGGAGGGCCCGTGATCCGCCGCATTCTCGACTTCGTGACCAATATGGACGCCCGCGCCTGGCGCATGGTGGCGGTGTCGTTTGTCCTGTTCGGCGGGGTGGGGGTGGTCTTCCTGTTCGGCGCGCAGCTGCTGGGCGTCAACGGCGAGGCGGCGGTCGAGCACTGGCTGGTCGCCGCAAGCGGCCCTTGGGCGCTGCCCATGGCCATCGCGGTGTTCGCGACCATGGCTTTTCTGGGCGTGCCGCAGTTCGTGCTGATCGCGGCGGCGGTCGTGGCCTTCGGGCCCTGGATGGGCTTCGCCTACAGCTGGGTCGGGACGCTTGTCTCGTCGCTGGTCGGTTTCTGGCTGGGACGAGCCTACGGCGCGCGCATCCTGCGCGACTTCGCCGGCGAGAGCGTCAACAAGTTCATGCGGACGATCGGCAAGAACGGCTTCATGGCCAGTCTGATCGTGCGCCTGGTGCCCAGCGCGCCGTTCATCGTCGTCAACATGGCCGCGGGCGTCACGCCGATGCGGTTGCGCGACTTCATGGCTGGAACGGCGATCGGCATCGTGCCGAAGATCGCCCTGACGGCCTTCGCCGGCAACTCGATCGTTCAGGCCATGCGCGGCGGCGGCAAGCAGCACATCGCCATGATCGCGCTGGCGATCGTGATCTGGCTGGGCATGGGCCTTCTCAGCCGCGCTTGGCTCAAGCGGCGTGAGGCGGGGGAAGCGGAAGAGGGCTGAGCCCCGCCGCCGCATAGGTCGCTTCGCGCCAGGCTTGTACGATCTCGCCGAACCAGCGTGTCCGGGTCTGGTCGTCCATGCCGTCGCTTTCCTCGATCCCGGCGGCCCAGGCCTCGATCACGAACGGCATGAAGGTCCGCGCGGCGTGGCGGCAGGTGGCGCGCGCCGCCTCCGAGGCGTCGGCCGGCGCGGCGACGAAGGGTTCGATCAGGCGGGTCAGCAGGTTCTCTAACGCCGCGCGCCAGACGGCGGCCTCGGGCGCCCCGCGCGCGTCGCGCAGCAGCAGCAACGCCAGCTTGGGGTTAGTGCGAGACATGGTGACCAGCCGGGCGATGCTGGAGCCATAGCCGCCCCAGGGGCGACCGGCTTCGGCTTCGACCCGCGCCAGCATGTCGCCGAACAGGGCGTCGATGAGCGCCTGACGCGAGGCGTAGAGCCGATAGATCAGGATCTTCGCCACGCCCATGCGATCGGCGACATCCTGCATCGTGGCCGCCTGCAGTCCCTTCTCGGCGAAGACCTCGACGGCGGCTTCCAGCACCGCCAGGCCGCGCGCGGCCTTGTCGACGCGCGGCTTCGGCTGGCCAGGGCGGCCTCTCGCCACGCCGGAGGCGGGGGCTTTCGCAACGGAGCTCATCGGTGATATGTAAAATGAAACTATAAAGTTTCAAATAACGGGGAGCGAGATGCGCAAGGGGATGTTCGCGGCCACCGCGCTAGCGATGTTGATGGTGGCCAGCGTGGCCAAGGCCGGGGATCCGGCGTCGCCAATCACCGCCGAGCGGCAGGCGGCCTTCGCCAAGACCCTTCCGATCAATGACCGGCAGGACTTCGCGTTCGCCGACAAGGGCTTCCTGGGCACGCGCGCGGATCCGATCATCCGGCGCGCCGACGGGCAGGCGGCCTGGAACCTCGCCGCCTACGACTTCCTGAAGGCCGAGCCGCCGGCGACGGTGAACCCCAGCCTTTGGCGGCAGGCGCAATTGCTGTCCAAGCACGGGCTCTACCAGGTCTCCGACCGCGTCTATCAGGTGCGTGGCTTTGATATCTCCAACATCACCTTCGTGCGCGGCGACACCGGCTGGATCGTCATCGACCCCCTGACCATGCAGGAGACGGCCCGCGCCGCGCTCGAGCTGGTCAACGACAAGCTGGGTAAGCTGCCGGTCACGGCGGTGGTCTACACCCATAGCCACAGCGACCACTTCGGCGGGGTTCGCGGCGTCGTCGACGAGGCCGACGTCAAGAGCGGCAAGGTCCCGATCGTTGCGCCCAAGGGCTTTATGGAAGAAGTCGCCGCCGAAAACATCCTGGCCGGCAACGCCATGAGCCGTCGCGCCCAGTACCAGTTCGGGGTGATGCTGCCGCCGGGCGTCGAGGGGCAGATCACCGCCGGCATCGGCCAGAACATCGCCCGCGGCTCGATCACCCTGATCCCGCCGACGGTCCTCATCGACCATACCGGCCAGGAACTGACCCTGGATGGGGTGAAGGTGCGGTTCCAGTACACGCCCTCGACCGAGGCTCCGGCCGAGATGAATCTCTATTTTCCAGAGTTGCGCATCCTGGACATGGCCGAGAACGCCAATGTCTCGATGCACAATATCCTGACGCCGCGTGGCGCCCTCGTTCGCGACACCAAGGCATGGGCTGAGGGGCTGACCGAGTCCCTGCGTCTGTTCGGCGACATCTCCGACGTGATGATCACCAGCCACGGCTGGCCGCGCTTTGGCGGGGCGGTGGTCAGGGATTTCCTGGCCGACCACCGCGACGCCTACAAGTATCTGCATGATCAGACCGTGCGGATGATGAACCAGGGCCTGACCGGCGACGAGATCGCCGCAAAGATCCAGCTGCCGCCGACCCTGGCCAAGAACTGGTTCAATCGCGGCTACTACGGCTCGATGAGCTTCAACAGCCGCGCCGTCTATCAGCGCTACATGGGCTGGTACGACGCCAATCCCGCCCACCTGATCCCATCGCCGCCGGTCGATGCCGGCAAGCGCTACGTCGTGGCCATGGGCGGGGCGGCCAAGGTCAAGGCGATGGCCAAGGAGGCGGCCGCCAAAGGCGACTACGGTTGGGCGGCCAGCTTGCTGAACCACGCGGTGATGGCCGACGACGGCGACAAGGACGCCAAGACCCTGTTGGCCGGCGTCTACGATCAGCTTGGCTACCAGACCGAGAACGCGCTCTGGCGGAACATGTATCTGACGGCTTCGGACGAACTGCGCGGCGGGGTTCGAAAGCTGCCGCCGTCGATGGCCCCGCTGGACATGATCGCCGCGCTTGAGAGCCAGATGATCTTCGACGTGCTGGCCATCCGCCTCAACGCCGACAAGGCGGGCGACGCGCGCCTGCGCATGGTGTTCGCCTTCCCCGACCGGAATGAGCGTTTCCTGGTCGAGGTCCGCAACGGCGTGCTGGTCGCCCAGCCTTCGAAAGGCGGAGAGGGCGCGGACGCCACCCTCACGGTCGACAGGTCCGTTTTCCTGGACTCTCTGTTTGGCGGAACATCGCTGCTGCCCAAGATTTTGAAGGGCGAGGTCAAGCTGGAGGGCGATCGCGCGGCGATGAGCCGCCTGGCGGGATGGTTTGACGCGTTCCCCAGCGACTTCCCGATCGTAACGCGCCGCAACTAAGCGGTTGCGAGGAACAAAATTGCGCCATTCGTAGCGGAATGTTCGGGTGGCGCAAATTGCTTGCTCGATTCAGGGGCTATGTGTAGAAAGTCAGGCATGACTGTCGCGCGCGACCTGCTTTCGCTTCGGCTTATCAGCCCCTGGGCGCTCTAGGGGCCGCGCATCGTCGTGGCCGGGCGCACAGGGGATGATTGAACCCGCAGCCCGCACGCAGACACACCCCTTTCGACGAGTACTCCCATGACCACCGCACCCGCTGGCGCTATCAGCAAGCGCGACAACGTCGTCGTATTTGACACCACCATGCGCGACGGCGAGCAGTCGCCCGGCGCGTCCATGTCTCTGGAAGAGAAGCTGGAGCTGGCGAAGATCCTCGAGGAGATGGGGGTCGACGTCATCGAGGCCGGCTTCCCGATCGCTTCGAATGGCGACTTCGAGGCCGTCCGCCAGATCGCCGAACTGATCACCGAAAGCACCGTCTGCGGCCTGGCGCGCGCCGCCGCCGGCGACATCGACCGCTGCGCCGAGGCCGTGCGCCGCGCCAAGCGCGGTCGCATCCACACCTTCATCTCCACCAGCCCCGTACACATGAAGTACAAGCTGCAGATGGAGCCGGACGCGGTTCTGGAGGCGATCACTCGCTCGGTCAGCCACGCCCGCAACCTGGTCGGTGACGTCGAATGGTCGGCCGAGGACGCCACCCGCACCGAGCGCGACTTCCTGAAGCGCTGCGTTGAGGCGGCGATCAAGGCCGGCGCCACGACGATCAATCTGCCCGACACGGTCGGCTACTCGTATCCGTCGGAGTACGGCGAGCTGTTCCGCGACGTGATCACCAGCGTTCCGGGCGCCGACAAGGCGATCTTCTCGGCCCACTGCCACAACGACCTGGGCCTGGCCGTCGCCAACTCGATCGCCGCCATCGAAGGCGGTGCGCGTCAGGTCGAGGTCGCGATCAACGGCATCGGCGAGCGCGCCGGCAACGCCGCGCTGGAAGAGATCGTCATGGCCCTGCGCGTGCGCGGCGACCATCTGCCCTACGGCACCAGCGTTGATCCGGTGCACATCACCCGCGCCAGCCGCTATGTCTCGGCCATCACCGGCTTCCCGGTGCAGTTCAACAAGGCGATCGTCGGCAAGAACGCCTTCGCCCACGAGAGCGGCATCCACCAGGACGGCATGCTGAAGAACGCCGAGACCTACGAAATCATGAAGCCGGAAGACGTGGGGCAGGGCGCCACGAACCTGGTCATGGGCAAGCACTCGGGCCGTCACGCCTTCCGCGAGAAGCTGAAGGCTCTGGGCTACGAGCTGGGCCAGAACGCCCTGAACGACGCCTTCGGCCGCTTCAAGGAACTGGCCGACAAGAAGAAGCACGTCTTCGACGACGACATCGTCGCCCTGGTCGACGACGCCCTGGCGCGCGGCTCGGAAAAGATCCGCGTGTCGCGCCTGCGCGTCGTGGCCGGCACCGACGGCCAGTCGGCCGAACTGACCCTGGACATCGACGGCGTCTCCAGCACGGCCGAGGCCACGGGCGATGGCCCGGTGGATGCGGTGTTCAATGCGATCCACAAGATCGTGCCGCACAGCGCCGCCCTGCGCCTGTTCCAGGTCCACGCGGTCACCGAGGGCACCGACGCCCAGGCCCAGGTCTCGGTGCGGCTGGAAGAGGACGGCCGCATCGCCACCGGCGCGGCCGCCGACACCGATACGCTCACCGCCTCGGCCAAGGCGTACGTCAACGCCCTGAATAACCTCTTCGCCCGCAAGGAGAAGAGCCGGCCCGAGGCGGCGATCGCCAGCGGCTTCTAGAGCGCGATAGCCAAAAGTGGTCGCCGGTTTTGGCGGCCATCGCGCTCCAGGATCAAGCTGTTCGGCGATTGCTGAACGGCCGCGTCGCCAGGATTTCAGCCCCCAGGTGCGCCTGGGGCTGAACGTCCAGACCCAGTTCTCGCAAACCTTCGGCGAGCGCCCTGCGGGGCGCTTCGTCGAGCAGCGCGCTCGCGTCCACGACCAGCGTCCCGCCGGGACGAAGCATCGTGTAGGTCGCGGCGACGGCCGCGCGCGCGTCGTGAGCGGTTGCGCAGTCGATCACAAGCAGCACGTCGCTGCGCTCGTCGGCCGCCCCACAGGTGGCCCGGCGCGCGGCCTCGACGCGCTGATAGCCGCGCCGCCACAGCTGGCACATGGCGTCGCCCGCGCAGGGACCGGCCACGGCGACGAAACACAGCGGCGTGGCCTGGGCGAGCTCGAGCATCCGGTCCAGGGCGGGATTGATCCCGTCGGTTGGCACGCCCAACAGGAACTGGGCGGCTTGCTTCAGGGGGCGAAGCGGGTGGGGCGACATGGTCGAAGCAACCTTCTTTTGACCGGCCCGAGCGTGGGCCGACCCTTCGGTTTTGCGTCCAAGGCCCGCAAGGGCTCCATTCGGAAACAGGCCCTTCGCATAAGGGCCGCATAAGGAACGACGTCATGTTTGGGGAGAATGCCAGCGCCGCTCCGGCCGCCTGGGCGGCGATCCAGGCGCGCACGACGGCGCTCGGCTTCGACATGCCTTCCGAAGCGAACACCGGCGCGCTCCTGCGTCTCCTGGCGGCCTCGAAGCCCGGTGGGCGGATTCTGGAGCTCGGTACGGGCACGGGGCTGGCGACGGCCTGGTTGCTGGCCGGCCTGGATGACTCCGCCAGCCTGGTCAGCGTCGACGTCGACGCAGTCGTGCAGGACGTTGCTCGAGAACACCTGAAGGACGAGCGTTTGCGCTTTGTGCTGGCCGACGGGTTGGACTACGTCCGCGAGCATGCTCCAGGGTCATTTGACATGATCTTCGCCGACGCCTGGCCGGGCAAGTACGAGGGCCTCGACGAGACCTTGGCGTTGCTCAAGCGGGGAGGGGTGTACGTGATCGACGACATGTCGCCGCAACCGAACTGGCCCGAGGGGCATCAGGCGAACGTCGATGGGCTTCTGGCCCGCTTGGAGGCCCGCGCCGATCTGGTCGTGACGCGACTGGCCTGGGCGTCTGGTTTGGTTCTGGCCGCGGTGCGTTGACGACATGATCTGGATTCCGATCACCATCGGCGCGGCCACCTTGCAGGTCGCGCGCAACGCCGCGCAGCGCTCGATCATGGGCGAGGCCGGACCCTGGGGCGCGACCCTGGTGCGGTTTCTGTTCGGACTGCCCTTCGCGACCGTCTTTGCGGCGATCGCTTGGCTGGTGACTCCCGGAGCGACGGCGCATCCCACGGCGCACTTCTGGCTGGCTTGTTTCGCCGGGGCGGGCTTGCAGATCGCGGCGACGGCGGCGCTGTTGACCGCCATGCAGCGCTCGACCTTCGCGCTGGGCACCGCCATGCAGCAGAGCGGTCTTCCGTTCGCGCTGGTCTGGGGCGTGCTGTTCTTTGGCGACCACGTCGGTTTGGTGACCTGGGGCGGCGGGCTGATCGCCTCCTTGGGCCTTGCGATCCTGACCTGGCCGCGCGGCGAGGTCGTCATGCGCAAGGGCGCGGTCTGGGCGGGACTGGGATCGGGCGCGATCTTCGCGCTCAGCGCCAACTGCTTTCGGCAAGCCAGCCTGGCCTTCGAGCCGGCGCATCCGGCCGCTTCGGCCTTGGTGACGGTGATGGTGGTGCAGGCCATCCAGACCGTGGCGCTGACCGGCTACCTCGAATGGCGCGATCGCGGAGCGCTCAAGGCCGTCATCGCGGCGTGGCGTCAGTCGCTGGGGGCTGGATTTTGCGGCGCGGCCGCCTCTGGCCTGTGGTTCACGGCCATGGCGCTGTCGCCGGTGGGGCTGGTCAGGGCGGTCGGCGTGGTCGAAATGCCTATCGCCGCCATCGCCGGACGACGTCTGTTCAAGGAGCGTCTGACGGCCTTGCAGATCGCCGCCGGGGCCATAACGGCCGTCGGCGTCGTCATGGCCGCGCTCGGCTAGATTTCGCCACTTTCGGATGCTTGACCGGCTCGGTTGCAAAAGCCTTCAAAAGCTCCGCGAATAGACCTTGAAATCAACGCTTTCGCAGGGCAAACGGGCGGCGTCAGCGCGTTTCTTGTCGCTTGGACGACGGCGCGGCCAGGGGGCGGCGCTCCCGTCTGGCGACTGGACGCGCGGACCGGATCGAAATCCGCCAAATGCGGGAATCATGTTGTCCTCGCATTGAATTGAAGTAGGAGCCTTTTCTTCTCCGCCGACGCCGTCTCAGAGACGGAATTGGCCCTTCTTCTACGATCTGCCCTTCGATCCGACCGCTCGTTACGCCCCTCCTACCCCTCAGTCAGGGCTTTCAATGTTCTCTTCCCTTTTCGGCGTGATCTCGAACGACATCGCCATCGACCTCGGAACGGCCAACACCCTCATCTACATGAAGGGCAAGGGGATCGTTCTGAACGAGCCGTCGGTGGTGGCGCTGCGCAACGTCGGCGGCCGTAAGATCGTCCACGCCGTGGGTATCGAGGCTAAGCAGATGCTGGGCCGGACCCCGGGGCACATGGAAGCCATCCGCCCGATGCGCGACGGCGTCATCGCCGACTTCGAAGTCGCCGAAGAGATGATCAAGTACTTCATCCGCAAGGTTCACAACCGCAAGGGCTTCGTGAACCCCAAGGTGATCGTGTGCGTGCCGTCGGGCGCCACCGCCGTGGAACGTCGCGCCATCAACGACAGCTGCCTGAACGCCTCGGCCCGCCGCGTCGGCCTGATCGACGAGCCGATGGCCGCCGCGATCGGCGCTGGCCTGCCGATCCACGAGCCGACCGGTTCGATGGTCGTCGACATCGGCGGCGGCACCACCGAGGTGGCCGTGCTGTCGCTGTCGGGCATCGTGTATTCGCGCTCGGTCCGCGTCGGCGGTGACAAGATGGACGAGGCGATCATCAGCTACATGCGTCGTCACCATAACCTGCTGATCGGTGAGACGACCGCCGAGCGCATCAAGAAGGAAATCGGCACCGCCCGCGCGCCGGCCGACGGCGAGGGGCTGTCGATCGACGTCAAGGGCCGCGACCTGATGCAGGGCGTGCCGCGCGAAGTCCGCATCAGCGAAAAGCAGGCCGCCGACGCCCTGGCCGAACCGGTCGGGCAGATCGTCGAAGCCGTGAAGGTGGCCCTGGAAGCCACCCCGCCGGAACTGGCCAGCGACATCGCCGACAAGGGCATCATGCTGACGGGCGGCGGCGCGCTGCTGCGCGGCCTGGACGCCGAAATCCGCGACCATACCGGCCTGCCGGTCACCGTGGCCGACGACCCGCTCTCGTGCGTGGCTCTGGGCTGCGGCAAGGTGCTGGAGCATCCCAAGTGGATGAAGGGCGTCCTGGAATCCACGCTGGCCTAAGCCGGCATTCCTTCTAGAAGCGCCGCGGGGGGCGTCGGGAGAAACTAAGTGCGCTTTCGTGAAGGTCCGCTGGGCGACCTGAAGGTGCCATTGACGTGGACGGCGGCGGTGGCCTTGATCGTGGCCGCCGTCATCGCGGTCGCCTTTCTCCTGGCGGATCGTCGCGAGACGCTCCAGGAGCAGGCCTATGGCGTCACGCGGCAGACCGTCGACACCGTGGCGCGGCCTGTCAGCGGCGCGATCGCCGCGCCGGGGCGTTGGACCGGTCTGGGCCTGGACTATGTCCGCAGCTACTTCTTTACCGCTCACGAGAACCGGCGGCTGAAGGCCGAACTGGCCGAGATGCGTCAGTGGCGCGACCGAGCCCTGGCGCTGCAGGACCAGAACGATCGCTTCAAGAGCCTGCTGGGTCTTCGCACCGATCCGCCGATCCCCATGGCTTCGGCCCGCGTGGTCAGCGACAGCCGCGGCCCGTTCGCCAATACGCGTCTCGCCGACGCCGGCGCCGAGCGCGGGATCCTGGTGGGCAATCCGGTCCTGAACGAGCGTGGCCTGGTGGGTCGCGTCGTTGGGGTGTCGAGCGGTGTCAGCCGTGTCTTGCTGCTGACCGACATCGCCTCGCGCACGCCGGTCATGATCGACCGCACCAATGCGCGCGCCATCCTGACCGGCGATGGCGGTCCCAATCCCAAGCTTGAATACCTGCGCGGGGTCGACCCGATCCAGCAAGGCGACCGGGTCGTGACCTCGGGCGACGGCGGCGTGGTGCCGCGTGGTCTGCCCGTCGGCGCGGCGGTGAAGGGTCTGGATGGCCGCTGGCGTGTCGTGCTGTTCGCCGATCAGGCCTCGATCGACTATGTCCGGATCCTGCTGTTCAAGGACTTCGCCCAGCTAGCAGACGAAAAGCAGCTGCAGGCCCGGTCGCTGCCGCCGGTGACGACCGAAGACCCCCAGACCTCGATCCTGTCGGCCCCCAAGCCCGTCGCGCCGGTCCCATCGCCCTCGGCTCAAGCGCCGAAGCCGCCAGCCCCCGCTGCGCGTCCCCCGGCCGCCGCCACGCCGCCTCAGACGGGAGCGCCCCGATGAGCATGAGCGGCGCTAGGCCTCTCAACCCGGCGCGATGGCTCGGCGTGCCCATGCTGATGTGCATCGGCGCCACCATGGCGTTCGCCGCACCGATCCGGATCTGGGGTCTGCAATTGCCAGAGCCGGTGTTCGCCATGGTCCCGGCGTTCGCGTGGGCGATGATCCGGCCCTCGATCCTGGCGCCGTTCGCCTTGCTGGTGCTGGGGCTGTTCCTGGACATCTTCTGGGGCGGGCCGACCGGCCTTTGGGGCCTGGCCCTGCTGGTCGCCTACGCGATGGTGCTGATCCTGCGCAACGCGATGACCGGTCAGAGCCGGCCGATGATGTGGGCCTGGTTCGCCGGCGTGACCGCGATGGCCATGATCGCCGGCTGCCTGTTCACCATGCTCGACAGCCTGGCCATGCCCAGCCTGCTGGCGGTGTTCTGGCAGTTCCTGGTGACGGCGCTGCTGTTCCCGTTCGCCCACCGCCTGGTCGATCGCTTCGAGGACGCCGACGTGCGGTTCCGGTGAGGCGATGAGCGAACCGTCCATCTTCTTCTTCGAGGTCAACGAGCGTCAGGGCGTGTTCCACCGGCGCGCGTTCCTGCTGGGCGGTCTGACGGGCATGGGCCTGCTGGCGCTAGGGGGGCGGCTGGCGCAACTGCAGCTGGTCGAAGCCCAGCGCTACCAGAAGCTCTCCGCCGGCAACCAGTTCAACTACCGCCTGGTGCCGCCGCCGCGTGGCCTGATCATGGACCGCAACGGGGTGTCGCTGGCGTCGAACCGGCCAAACTTCCGCCTGATGATCAACAAGGACAAGGGCCTGGAAGCTGAGGCCGTCCTCGACGACCTGTCCAAGCTGGTGCCGATCGACGGCACGCGCCGGGCGCGGATCCTTCGAGAACTGGAACGTGCGCCGCGCAAGGCTCCGGTGGTGGTGATGGAGGACCTCTCCTGGGAGGAGTTCTCGCGCGTCAACATCCGGGCGCCGGAACTGCCCAACGTCACCGCCGACATGGGCGAGGTCAGGGTCTATCCGTTCGGCGGCGCCTTCGCGCACGTGATCGGTTATGTCGCCAAGGTGTCGGATCGCGACCTGAAGGCGGCTGAGGGCGACGCCAACCAGGATCAGGATCTTCTGCACCATCCGGGCTTCCGGATCGGCAAGCAGGGCGTCGAGAAGGCGTTCGACAAGGACCTGCGGGGACGCGCCGGCGCGACCAAGGCCGAGGTCGACTCCGTGGGACGCGTCGTGCGCCTCGACCCCGCGGGCGATATCCCGCCCGCGGCCGGCAAGGCCATCCACCTGACGCTGGACGCCG